>JALHST010000182.1 GCA_022865355.1 Maribacter sp.
CTTTCCCCATAACATTAATTATCACATTATTTGCAAATTGTCTTAGCTTAATTCTTTTCTTTTATATTTTTAGTTACTTCAAAAAGGGCTTCTTCATTTTGCCTTCTCTAATACATATCTTTCATATCCGGGGTCTCTACCGCTTGTTTCTAACGGTTCTGGCTATGATTTCGGCGCGACATGGGGGCTAAGCTAAGCGTAGGGTCTTCTGCGGTTAGCAGAAGAAATTCGCGTTGGCAAAGCAAGCCCTGGCCGTTTAACCATTGAAGCCGGTTCTAGTTTTATTTAAAAATAAAAAATTTTGTTTTAGTTGAAAGGTAGCGATGAATTATAGGCGTTGTTGTGCTTTCGTACTTTTTTATTCACATTAATTATTTAATGATAAAAATCCCGCCATACTCATTAGGATGATTAATGAGACTAGAATAATTGAAATAATATTGTATGCTTTTTTTGGTTTGTTATACCAATAAAAAATAAAGAATGACAATAGAAAGGATTGAATAATTAACTCTGGTAGAAACAATATTTGTTGGCTTATCGGTATAGTTGTATATATCATCCCGTCTATCGATCCAATTGCAGGCCCGAATGTCGCGAGAATAGATAACCCAATAAAAAGCAGCCAAAGTTTAAACCATCCATACTCTTCATGAAGAAAAATTGATCTAAATGGCCAAAGTACTATTGCAAAAATAAAACCGCGAAATATTTGTAAACTAGGGCCTAAAGCTACCCATGGCGAATCAAGGGTCTTCATAAATGAGCCCAGATTACCATTGGTAAAAACACTTTCATAATCAAAGATGTTCATTGTTATAATTCCAATAATAAAATAGGTAATGACGTGGATCGCGGTTATCCGCCAAAAAAAAATTCCGAAGGTATCAGCTTTAGAGTTCATAATAATTAATATTTATATTCGTGTATGAAGCACAACAACGTATATAAACCATAACCTGGGGTGACGGTTCATATACACGAATCGTTGTGCTTTCGTTATTTAAAATATTTTGTCTGGATGTCGCTCTTCAATTAATTTTACAATGTTTTCTGCTTTTACCAATAATTCATTAAAAAAAATCCTATTGAAGTGACTAGATTTATATATTCCAATTAATAAACCGTGTATTTGCGGGTTTCCTAGAACATCCTGAATGTAATTCCTGGTATTAATATTTTTCGATAGCGATGTTTTGAAATCCGACAAATTACCAGAAGTCATATTGATAATTCTTTTTTCCAAACGTACACTTTTGGGATACTCATTGAAATTTTGAATTCGAGAATCGTAGTCATTATAAAATTGATCTAAATGATCTATTAAAGATTTGTCATCTATTAAAGTACTTTGTCCGGACTTTTTTAATTCTGAGAACGTATTTTGCGCTCTGTCTACTGTTAAGGGCCATGAACTTTCTGACCAGTCATTTGTAAATGCAAGTGTATCTCTGATAAAATGGTTCTGTGATTCTATAATATTCAAGATATTTTCTGCAGCAATTGATTGTTCATCTAGTCTTTTGATAATTCCATTAAGGATAAAGATGTCAGTTTTTAAGTCATTATAGACAAGTCTGAAGTATTCTTTTCCTTTATTGACAGATTTTCTCTTTTCATTCCAATTATTAACACTTAATGCAATCAAAATTCCAACTACAACAAGAATAATTTCACCAATTGCATAAATCAGATATTTGCTGAACTTGTTTTCAGTAAGTAGTCGCTGTCTAATTTTTCTAAAGAATTTTATCATATGGTTATTCGTTGGTCCCTCCCGATAGCTATCGGGAGCTATCGGGACCGTTAGGATTTTCCGGTCCGGGATCAAGCCTGTTAAAAGTAGGGATTTTTATTTTTTGTAGAATGCCAAGAACGAATTATAGCCAGTGTTGTGCATCGGCTTTTTTAATAGTAATTATTCTTTTGTCTCTGGGGAAAGATTCTTCTGTTGGTCATGCATCTATCTCCCCAAAACAAATACCCGGGAAATCTACCGATGGCTTAACCTCGTTTAGCGATTTTATCATTGCCGTGTTGGGACAATAGTATGCCATTTCTAAATTTATAATGACCGCAAGGATTATTTATCGAAAGGCATGTATCGGATAGTTGCTAAATTTGCCTTCAATGAATAATGTTGATTTAATTTTTCTAGAAAATTTAATCAATGGTTTGTTCGTTTCATGGTCTATGACGTAACATAATCACTAGTACATATATTTCCAATTTGACCGGAATATATAGAAATTCATATGCGTATTGACCATTGAACGAACTGATCGGCATGACACTTAAAATATCCGTGAGCAATACCAACGGAATTATAACGATAGGCTTCAAAATCCGAAGGTTTGTGGAATCTCATTTTAAATGTAAATTTAACTACCGTTTTAATTTCATTCATCTTCATTTGATAGGACTTGAATTATCTTAAAAGCAATACCATCTGATTATGCCGAAATACACACTGAACATCAATCGTACCCAATATCTTGTAGAGGCAGAATCTGATACTCCCTTGCTGTATATTTTAAGGGATTATCTTGAACTGATCGGTCCCAGGTTCGGATGCGGACTTTCGCAATGCGGGTCTTGCAACGTATTGCTAAATGGCAGTGCTTCAACGAGCTGTATGCTTCCGGTCTCATCGATTGGGGATGCTGAAATCAAAACTTTGGAAGGTCTCGCAAGTACTTCTGGAAAACTACATGTCGTACAGGAAGCATTTGTAAAGGAACAAGCCGCACAGTGTGGCTACTGTTTGAATGGCATGGTGATGGCAGCCGTCGGTTTGCTGAACAAAAACCCAAATCCCGATGACGCAGAAATCAGAAATGCATTGCAGATGAACTTGTGCCGTTGTGGAGCCCATACACGAATTATACGTGCCATTAAAACCGCAGCCAAAACCTTTAAACCAGACCAGTCATGATAGAATCACCGAGTCAGTCAAGAAGAAAGTTCCTCAAGGACCTAGGCTATATAAGTATTGGGTTTTCTTTGTTCAGCTCTTGCCTGGGGGAGGAAGACCCAATTATGGCAGCCAGGGTTGATTATGAAGGTGGCTTACCAGGAAGCATGAGGCAGGCAAAAACCGTGAACGCATGGTTGGAGGTATTGGAGGATGGCAACATCAGGGTATTGTCGGGCAAAGTGGAATTAGGTCAGGGCATCGGCATGGCCATCCGCCAAGTTGCAGCAGAAGAACTCGATATGGATTTGGATCGGGTTGAAGTCAAGCTTGCCGAGACCGGGGTTACACCAAACGAAGGATATACGGGGGCCAGTGCTTCCATTCAAAATAGTGCCATGTCGGTGCGCTATGCGGCGGCCACCGCGAGGAGGGAACTACTGAAACTGGCTAGTGAAAAATTAAATACAACTGTAGACGACCTATGGTTGTACAATGGCATTGTTAAGGCAAAGACCGGCAACAAGTCACTTACTTTTGCCGCCATTCTTGAGGGTGTCCAAATAGAAAAGGAAGTAACTACACCGATTCAAATCAAAAATAAGAAAGAACACCGATATGTTGGAAAGGCTGTCCCTAGGATGGATATTGAAAAAATGGTACGTGCTGAAGCTACCTATATTCAGGACTTACGCTTCCCGGGGATGGTGCATGCCAGAGTCCTGCGGCCACCGGGTTATGGATCCAAACTACTCCATATTGATGAGAACGGGGTAAAAGAGCAAGTAGCGGGTCTACTCAAAATGATTGTCGACGGAAGTTTTGTAGGGGTAATTGCCCAAAGGGAATATCAAGCCGTGAAAGCGGAACGATACCTTAAAGATCACTCGGAATGGTCTGCCTCCCTACCATTTCCCGCATCAGAAGATCTGTACATGCATATTAAAAAGATTGCCAATACACCAGAGACGGTTAGGAACGAGGGTGATGTTGATGCTGCTGCTGCTGTAGGTGCGGGAACAATTAAAGCCTGCTTTACCAAACCCTATATAATGCATGGTTCCATGGGTCCGGCTTGTGGCATAGCGATGTACGATGGGGATATATTGCACATTTGGTCCCATAGTCAAGGGATATATCCTTTAAGGGATGCATTGTCATCTATGCTTGATATGGATTCAAATAAAATACATATCGTTGGTGTTCCGGGAGCGGGCTGTTATGGCCACAGTACAGCTGATGATGCCGCTACCGATGCAGCAATTTTGGCAATGGAATATCCTGAAAAGCATGTCCGTGTGCAATGGTCTCGGCATGACGAACAATCCTGGGATCCATATGGTCCTGCAATGATTACCGAAATAGAAGCCAGTCTGGATGAAAAAGGAAGAATAAATTCTTGGAAATCTGACGTATGGACCGACTCACACAGCACACGCCCCAATAAGGATGCAGGTACCTTATTGGCGGCCCGATATTTGGAAACCCCTTTTTTGATGAGGTCAAGAGGGTATTTGGCCGGGGGATATAGAAACGCCGATCCATATTACAACATTCCGAATTTAAAGCTGAATGCCCATTACTATGAGGGACCGTTGCGGGTGTCATCATTACGTAGTCTGGGATCATTTGCGAACATCTTTGCCGTTGAATCATTTATGGATGAGTTGGCTGAAAGGGCTGGAAAGCATCCATTGGAATTCCGTTTGGCGCATATTGATGACGAAAGGGCAATTGCCGTTATAAAGAAAGCGATGGAATTGACCGCTTCCCAAATATCTGGTGAGGGCGAAGGAATTGGCCATGCATTTATGAGATATAAGAATACCGATGCATATACCATGGTGGCAGCCAAAGTGAACGTGGATAAAGAAAATGGCATTGTTCGGCTTATCAAACTATGGGCGGCGGTAGATGTAGGTGAAGTGATAAACCTTGACGGCATCGTAAATCAAATCGAAGGAGGCATGATCCAAGCTGCCAGCTGGACATTAAAAGAGCAGGTAACTTTCAATTCGAATGGAGTGACCAGTACCGATTGGATTAAGTATCCCATTTTGCGGTATACCGAAATCCCGGAAATCGAAGTCGCCATTATTGACCGGCCCAACGAACCCGTATGTGGGGGAGGGGAAGTACCCATGCCACCGACTGGAGCCGCAATTGCCAATGCCGTCTACAAGGCTTGTGGCATTCGTGTGTATGATTTGCCAATTACGGCGCAGAAAATAATGGAGGCATCAATCACATCGCAATACTCAAAGTAAGGCAAAGCCAACATATAATTGGATTAAAACCAAAGTTCATATAAACGACGATTTTTTTGGGTACTCTTTTTAAATAAATAATAAAGGGTTAATTCAAGATTGTTTTGTAGGAATTTGAATAAAGTTAACTGAGTTTCGTGACAAGGACGATCGTCGGTAAACATTCGGACGAAAAAATACATCTTATTGAAAATCAACTGAGTGGCTTTGAATTTTGTAGCGGGGACTTGATCAACTCCCTCGCGAGGCTGAGTCTTTGGGCCTTTGGGATGGCTTTACAATGAAAGCCACTAGATAAGTTGAACAGGTATTTGGCCCCTCCCAATAGCTATCGGGATTCAGAAGTTGGTGAGAACAAGCAATTACTTATAGCCATTGTTGTGCTTAGTTATTTAAAAACCACAATTCACAAATAGATTCTAAATGAGTTGAATCCGTTCCACAGCAACCACCGATTATGCTTAAATTCGGAAGATGGGTTCTTAAATCACAATAATCGTTGGCTAGTTCTTCTTTATTTCCAATATCTAATGTTTCTGATTCATCAAGTTCTGCGTGACTCTTTTTTGAGGCATTTGCTCTAAGTCCTTTGATTCTTTTTGTCCAAGATTCGTTAGTGTTCAAAACGCCTTTAAAATGCTCTGGATGGGCACAGTTTATCATAAAGTAGGATACATAATTGTTTGTAGCCTTATCTAAGGACCAAATGGCATCTTTTAAAGATTGTCCGCTTGGAAGATTTCCATCGGTTTCCACAGTATATGAAATGACTACGGGAATATGGTGTTTCTTGGCAGCATTAACTATTCCAATCGCTTCGTCATTATAGTTTATAGTTAAAGCAGAAACAAGGTCGGCATTTGTGTTGGAAACTACTTTGATTTGGGAGGAATGATATTCCTCGGCTTGCTCAGCAGTCATAATATTACTGGGTACATAACCATCGCCACGAGGTCCAATACAAACGCTGATAGGAACTTTAAAATTGTCATCTTCAAATTCATTTCTTAAATCTTCAAGCTCTTCTATAGCTGTGTTGTGAATAATTTGTAAATCATCCAATGAATATCCTATTTTAACCACCCAATCTGGGTTAGCTCTATAGGTGGGTGCTTCAAGGACAAACCCCTTGCATTTCTTCTTAGCTATAACTAAGTAATCCCGATAATAGTTTTTTAAGGTTTGTTTGCCATCACTACTTTTTAATAAATCGAAAGCGGCAAATTCTGGCAAATCTATTCCTTTGTTAAAAATTAGGTCGGTTTCTAGTCCTCCATCCGTCATAAATGTTGATGACGAAAGCTGTGGTAGTTGATTTCTGTATTTTGTCATTTTCGTTTGTTTTAATGAAGCACAATGGTCTCGGCTATGGGTAGTTGTCTGGGTTAGCACTAAATTTTGCTAGTACAAACCCAATTGAAATTCCGCGAGTCCCGATAGCTATCGGGATTCAGAAGTTGGTGAGAACAAGCAATTACTTATAGCCATTGTTGTGCGTTCGTATTTTATTAAACTTCACTTTTATTATGTAATCGGTAATCTTACAAACCATTCTGCAATTGAATCCCATAACGGAAAGCTTACTTGAAAGAAAATGAGATAGTGAAATACCATAAATAGCATTAAAAGCAAAGGGAAAACCCAGCGTCCGCTGGTTTGTTTTCTTTCAATAATGATGAGCGAGATAATCAGTGCATACATTATGGCAACCGTAATTCCCAATCCAAACATAAAATCAGGCTCTGGTAATAGGGTGAGAATAATAATACGTCCCAAAGTGGGTTCTATAAATACAATGCCAGTTGCAATCATAGCACGAGCATGAATTTGCATATTACGTTTGTTAGCAATAGCTATGGTAAACATGACTCCAATAATAACTAAATCTTTTAATTGCAACCACAAACTAGCACCTAAACCTTCGGTAACCTCACCGCCAATTCTATAATGTTTTAGTAAAATTACCGACACGAAGAACAAAGGTAAAATGATGAAACTCAATTTTCCAGTTTGCCTATGTATTGAGAGTTTCTTTTTCTTTATAAGGATGGGTTGCACAATCAATAATGCTATCCATAGTGATGCCATTGCAAAATGAAAATGAAAATAAAAATTGAAGTTGGCTGCGCCATCAAAGAATTTTGAAAAGTAGGTGGGCCAAAAACCTAGTAGCGCTAGAACTATTAATCCTATAGCATAATATCCGGCTTTATCGAACTTAATTTTTTTAGTGATCGTTTCTTTCATTTTTGATTTCATTTAGTATTACGACGCTTACTCCAATCGATTTTCAGCTTTCTCGTTTTTTTTGTCTATTCAGTTCATCGTATGACGCACAATAGTCTTGATAAAATGAGTTTCAATGTATTTTATCTTTTGTTGTGTGCTTTTTTCATTTTTAAATTGTTCAGCGCTTTGATTGATTATTTTAGAATCAAATAAATTGCCGAATAAGTAATGGCCTCTATATTTGATAGTTCCGATTTAAAAATTGAATTTAGTTTTTTTGAAATTTTATCATGCAGATTGTCATATCCAAATTTATGAATGAGCAGATTA
>JALHST010000183.1 GCA_022865355.1 Maribacter sp.
GTTTTGGAAATGACAGCGGCGAACTGGGTCATAATTTAATGGACCATACCTATAAGGTCGGCGCCATGGGTTCAATCGAAGGTTGTGACGATCAGTATTACTCGGGCCGTAGGCCCAACGGAATTTATATTCCACGCTATGTAAACTTGGATGAACATTCCAAAACCGATCGCTTTATTCGGGGATTTGGTTTCCAAGGGGGGGCCGGTCGAGGTAACTGGGGATCTGGCATCAATGCTGAGGGTTTTGGAGCCAACTTTAAGGAAAAACTTTTTAAACCGGGAGGTTGGGGCTTCTTTATTACAGGTTTTGCCGAATGCCTACCCTACCACGAAAATAAAGTAAGCCTAAATCATGATGTAAAGAATGATTGGGGATTACCGACCGAGTCCTTTGACTGCGAGTTTAAAGAAAATGAATTGGCCATGAACCGCCAAATAAAGGATGATGCGGTTGAAATGCTTGAAAAGGCCGGATTCAAGAATATCCTGGCTTTTGATAATCAGAGTCCGCCGGGACATGGAATCCATGAAATGGGGACCGCTCGTATGGGTAAAGATCCCAAAACTTCCGTATTGAACGGATTTAACCAGGTACATGCGGCTAAAAACGTCTTCGTAACCGATGGCGCCTGTATGACCTCCTCGTCCTGTGTAAATCCCTCGTTGACCTATATGGCGATCACGGCACGTGCTGCCGATCATGCGGTGGCAGAATTGAAAAAACAAAATATTTAGGAAATGGATCGAAGAAAAGCGGTAAAAAATACGGCTCTTTTAATGGGCGTCACCTTGTCGAGTAGTACCTTGGCCAGTTTGTTGCAATCCTGTCAAAATGAGAATAGATTGACTTGGTCGCCTGTTTTTTTTGATAAAAAGGGCGCTGAAATTATTTCGGAACTTACCGAAATGATCTTGCCAAAAACCGAGACGCCGGGTGCCAAGGATTTGAAAGTCGATATTTTTGTGGACAAGATGTTCCAGGAAACCCTTTCCCCCGAAGATAAAGACCATGTGCAGAAGGGGTATGAAGAATTTATTGCACTTTGCCAACAAAAATATGGTGCTTCATTTTTGGAGCTTTCCCAGGAGGATAGGGATAAAGTACTGAAAGAAGTTGAAATGACGGCCAACAAATTCAATACCAGCATCTGGGGCAGTACGTTGGGGAAACAGGAACCCCTCGATTTTTATCGAAGGGTAAAACAATTTACGTTGGTCGGATATTTTACCTCGGAGGAAATTGGTAAAAATGTATTGAAATTTGATCCGATCCCTGGCGCCTATAATGGCTGTATCCCGTATGATGGAGGGAATTCCTGGACGCTTTAAATAGTTCTTTAAGCTCCCAAGACCTCCTGTACTACTTTTAAGGCTGTATTGACCTCGTCATTGTTCACATAAACGTCTACTTCCCCGAGCATCGAGGAGGCAAAGCCCGTCAATCGTGCCGATTCGGCCTCATCTTTAACAACGGCCTCGATGCCAACTGCATGCAGTTGGCTTACCAGCCTTTGGGCGACCAGCGAATCGCCCCCGTATATTTTTTTATAATTAGAGTGCATTGTTCCTAGTTTTTATAATATTGAATTCATTTCTTGAATATAGGTATTGAATTGTTTTAAGGTACTTGCCAAAACAGCAATCTGTTCCTGTGCCTCTTTCCAATCTTTTTGTTCTATGGCCTCGCGAACTCCAGGTAGTGTTTTGACCCCATAGCCGGTATAAAATCCTGGAGCATAAATTTGGTGTTTATACCAAGGGCGCCTGGGAAGCCCCGCTTCAGAAGTTAAGGTCTGTTCGGCATGGATCAATTTTTCATTGATCTTGTTTCGTTTTTCTACTGATAATTTCGAAACATCGGCGGCTTCGAAGGTATCTATGGTCGCTTTGAGTGCAGCCATTTCGTTCTGCAAAGGGGCAAAATCCAAATACGGAATGGCCTCTTTTTTCGTAGGCTTTTTGAATGGTTTTGTGGGATCGGCAGCCAATTCGAAAACATTTTCAGCTACCATTTTGTTATGTTTTTCAACCGCATCCCGCATTTTTTCCGTCTCTTTCATGACCTCGTCCAAATAACCGGAAACCGTGGTATGCCATTGTTTGAATTCGAACGGCAAAATATCGGCATTGGCCAAACGCAACGTGATGCGGCCCGCTACATCGGCAAGGGCAACCCCATAACCAAACTCTGGGTCCTTAAAGCGCTTATAATGTGGATAGGTATCATAGATCGTATGATACTCACCACCGTCGTCCTCTCCGCCAAATCCGAGATTCAAGGCGGCGATGCCGGCATGCTGAATGAACGGGGTATAGTCTGAGCCTGAACCCAAAGCGGACAGGCCAAATTCACCTTTTCCACCGTTTACCATATCCGCCGCATTTCTACGTTCTTTTACCGAAACGCCGCGCTGTGGATCCATGACGGATCCCGCTACTTCATCTACCATCACCTGTAACGAATGGGAACCTCCGGCACCAAGAAATCCCCGGCCGTTGCCATCGGTGTTGATATAGGCCACTACCTTTTGCTGTAGTTCTTGCTGATGGTCCTCCACCCATTCGGTAGAACCAATAAGTCCAGGTTCTTCCGCATCCCAGGCACAATAAACAATGGTGCGTTTCGGCTTTTGGCCTTTTTTTGCCAATTCCCCGACGACGCGGGCTTCTTCCAATAGGGCTACCAATCCACTGATTGGATCATTGGCACCGTGCACCCAGGCGTCATGATGATTCCCACGCATTACCCATTGATCTGGAAAATCAGTACCTCTTAACGTGGCAATGACATCATAGGCAGGTTTTAATTGCCAATCGAATTCAAGTTTCAAATGTACTTTGGCCGGGCCGGGGCCGATATGGTAGGTAATGGGCAGTCCGCCCCTCCAAGATTCAGGTGCTACTGAACCTTCCAAGGCTTGTAAAAGGGGTTGGGCATCTTCATAGGATATCGGGAGGACCGGGATTTTCGTGATCGTGGGGGCATCCTTTCGATCCAGACGTTTGGCATCTTTGGTCGCCCCATAGCCTGGTGTCAATACGTCTCCTGGATAGGTCGGCATATCCATTACCGAACCACGCTGTACGCCCGTCTTGTTTTTAAATGCCCCTTTGGGATATACATCGCCCTGAACATACCCGTCATCCTTTGGGTCAGAATAAATAATGCATCCGATGGCACCCTTTTCGGCTGCCAATTTGGGTTTAATGCCGCGCCAAGAACCTTGGTATTTCGCGATAACGATTTTTCCTTTTACATCGATTCCCAGTTTCTCAAGTTCTTCATAATCTTTTGGGATTCCATAATTTACGAATACCAGTTCGGCCTGAACGTCTCCATCGGTAGAGAAGGCATTATAACTAGGCAACAAAGCATCTCCTTGGGTTGTGAACGGATCCCCTTCTACGGGTACCGCGGTAAGTTTTGCCGTATATGGGGTAGGATCGGTAAGTTCCAATAACCGCACCTTAGGATATGGGAACAACACATAATATGTATCGATTTTGGTATCATAACCCCAAGATTTGAACTGTTTCTCTATCCATTCCGCATTTTTTTTGCCGTATTCGGTACCGACCCAATGGGGTTCGGCAGAAAGACGCTGCATCCATTGGTCTAGATTAGCGGCGGCGAGCTTAGTCTCAAAGGCTTTTTCTAAATCAAGTTCTTTTTTTTCGTTCTCAGGTGTAAAACCGGTAATGGTTTGTTGTGCCGAGATCGTAGACAACGTCAAGGCCATTAAAAATGATAAAAATTTATATTTCATTTGTCATTAAATTTTAGAGCTTGAAGGTATTATTTTTTTTAGAATTATGGGGCCTTTCCAGGAACAACATAGCGCCTTTTGGCATCATCAAGTACCAAGACCCAATCCTGACCTTTTCCCGAAGTTGGAGGTTGGATCAGTTCATTCTTCGACTTTTTGATCTCGGGTGCTTTATAGGCATTGCCCGTTCTGGGGTCAAACCACCAGGCGTTCAGTGCATTACCATTAATTTTGGATACGTCGATGCGGGTATTTCTTCCGGTGGGAAAATAGATCATAGCGTATGAACCTTTGGTATCCCGCGTGGCGATTACATACTCATTCGTTTCGTCCTGAAGATCTAAAACCAGCGACTGGTCAGGAATACGATCCAAAAAAGGTCGTGATAGCATGAGATGCTTCAAATGTTTTACCTGATTGGCCATGGGCAGGTCCAAGGCCACCCGCCAAGGGCGTAAAGGCCCATTGACCCCTGTGTTTTCACCATCATACATTTGCCACACGTCATGACAGCCATACGTTTGACCACAGGCCCCGGCGAAAACGTTCCAATACATGATGCGACGAATGTCCTCTGGTACACTATAGCCCAGTTCTTTGGCATTAAAACAATTGGGATGGTCTTCGTACAAAGGTTCTCCGTCAAGAACTGGTTTTGTCGGATTCAAATTATAATCGTAACCAATATGTTTATAGGTTCCTTGGTTGGCACAATGCCCCGTCTGGTGCATATTAAAATCGAGCCATTGTTGGTCGTGGAACCAAGTTGACGACCCTCCATTTTGGTGCGGTTGTGGATGAAAGCTCATAAGGGTTTGATCATATCCACCGGCGGCTTCCGCGATCCCTTCGGCCATTCGGTTCCAAATTTCGGCATCTTCGGTGCCTTCCCTGGGATTTCGGTCCCCCCCAAGAATCCATATGATATTGTCATACTCTTTGTATCGTTTACCAATCCAGTTGCCAAAGATTTTCGCATTTTGGGGAGTAAAGACTTCCGGTCCCAGCCCCCAACCTTCCTTAAAAACCTTATCGCCCCAGGTTGGCAACAAGGCCATGTAGAGGCCCAGGCTATCTGCCTTTTTAATGATATAGTCCACATGTTCGAAATATACGGGATTCGGTGTTTCTGGATTGTTATTTTGGAGAGGCGTTTCCCCATACTCATTTGGTGTATTCAGTCCGTCAAGTTCTGCCAATGCCACCGCTTGGATTACATTAAAACCTTGTTCTGACCGCTTAATGAGATATGCTACGGCTTCCTCACGATTGCACTTGTGGAACAATTCCCAAGCGGTATCGGCCAAATAAAAAAAGGGCTGGCCTTCCTCGGTCACCAAATACCTTTTGTTCTCACTTACTTTTAGTCTTTGGGCCGCTACCGTCGAAAGGGCAAACACTATAGAGAACAGGGTACATGGTATTTTCATAAACACGAATTTTAATAGAAGCGTTGACTTATTTCTTTTCCAATCGGTGAAGATCAAGGTCCTGAAAGTCGAAACTAAAATCGATTTCGGGAGAAATGCCTTTCATTTTCAAGCCAATGGCCTGACCATTCTCGTCGAGGTTAAACATGGCAAAAACATCGGCATTCATGTCTTGGTATTCCCATTTGACGACAAAGGTGTTGGCCTTGTAAAAAGACATGGGACCGTTAAGCTTTGGGGATCGAAGGCATTTCATCCATAAGGTTCCGTTCTTATCGAATACGTCAATTTTTCCGAACCAAACATCCTCATAGGTTCCAATGTAGTTTGTTTTGTCGATTTTTGTTTTTTTATTGTCCGCCACGGATTCCCAAACTTTACTGACCACCGCTTCGGCTTCCCCCTTGCTTTCCTTTAAGTGATCTGCATATCGTTGTACCCATCCGTAATCATCCAAACCCAAATAACTATCGACCAAGGTACGTGAAACGCCTGCAAAAACTCCACCGCCACCGGGCTCTGTATTGGTCAGCACGACGATGCCCAGATGAAGGTCGGGTATCAAAACGGTACGCGATAACATCCCAGGGAGCCCGCCTGTGTGCGATACTTCCATATTCCCTTTGATGTCGGTCAGGCCCCATCCCAGTCCATATCCCGAGAAATGCGAATTGTAGCGCGGATTTCTATTGGTTCTTAGCGTTGTATGTATGGTCCACATTTCAATTTGATTTTCCAATGAAAACAACGTATCCTTTAATTGTTCCCCGTAGGCACCTTGGTTGAGATGCACCAACATCCATTGGGCGAGATCATCCACATTGGCATAGATACCTCCTGCAGCACCATTGATCATTTCCTCATAATTGGGCAACACTTGCATCGTGCCATAGGCCGTCGTATGTGGGGAGGCCATATTGCTTTTGTCGGCAATTCGATTGAGGGAAGGGTAGGAGTTGTCCATCCCCAGCGGATCGAATATTCGGGTTTGGATGAAATCTTCCCAGGACATTCCACTTTTTCGTGAAATCAACTCACCGGCTACCAAATACAACAGATTGTCATAATCGAATTTGGTGCGAAAGGCCGAAACGGGTTTAAAATATTGGAAGCTGGCTAAAAGGTCATCAATCGAAAAATCGGAACCATCAGGAAAAATCATCAGGTCCCCGATGCCCAGCCCTAGCCCGCTGCGATGGGTCAACAGGTCTTCTATATTAAAGTTTTCGGTTACATAGGCGTTGTACATCTTGAACTCGGGAATATGGTCAATGACCCGATCCGTCCACTTTAACTTCCCTTCCTCGACCAAAAGTGCCAAGGCGGCGGTGGTAAAGGCCTTACTATTGCTGGCAATGGCGAATTGTGAATGCGCATTCACCTTTTTTCCTGTTTCAATGGAGGTAACTCCATACCCTTTACTATGTACAATTTTCCCATCCTTGACAACGGCCACGGCGGCCCCGGCCACATTCAGTTTCACAAGCGCGTCGTTTACCAGGGAATCAATTTGTGAAGAAGTGTATTGGGCGGTGGTAATATAAGAAATACAAAGAAGTACACTAAAAAGTAAACGTGTCATTTAGGTTGGTTTTAGAGCGATTTAAAGTACGAAATTATTCGCGTTTTGATTGAGGTTTTTGGTTGATATTATTTGGAAGTTCTCAACTCCTTGGCCCTTAAAAAGGGGAGGACGATCATATATCAATTTAATTTGAAAATTTCAATCAGGCCAAAAATGTGGATGTAGGTGGCCCCTCCTTATAAAGGCAGTGTGGTCTGATTTGAGCATCGGTGTGTTTCAATGGGGTATAGGAAACCGACCCCTCCGTCCTTCGGACACCTCCCCTTATAAAGGGGAGGACGATCACCTATCAATTTAACAGGAGAATTTCAATCAGGCCAAAAATGTGGATGTAGGTGGCCCCTCCTTTTTTAAGGAGGGGTGCCGATAGGCGGGGTGGTCAAATCTTAAATTTTGCCTTTATGGCCTCCAAAACCATTTCCAATTGTTCGAAAACCAAGTAATTTTCAAATCTTACGATTTTAAAGCCAACATCTTCTAGCCATTTGGTTCGCTTCGCATCATATTCTTGATTGACCAAATTATCATGTATTTGGCCATCCAATTCGACAACCAATTTCTCTTCAGGGCAATAAAAATCAACAATATAATTACCTAGGCTATGTTGTCTTCTATATTTTCTACCCTCCAATTGTTTTTTCTGCAGTGCTTTCCAAAGCACTGATTCTGATTTGGTCGGATTATTACGAAGATTCTTCCTAAATTCCTGCAGATACTTTCGATTATTGATCTTGTTAACCATATCTTAAAGATAATGGATTTCATGGAAAACCCCTCCGTCCTTCGGACACCTCCCCTTATAAAGGGGAGGACGACATTATAACTATTTTAAGAGTACTGTACTATGGGTTTTGGCACTACGTACGGCTGCATCCAGAATTTCCATGGTAACCATATTATTTTCAAGCGAGTAGGGATCAAAGGGTCCCAAGGTGGTATCACCA
>JALHST010000184.1 GCA_022865355.1 Maribacter sp.
AATCCAACGTACCGATTATTGCTGTGTAAATTCCTGCACTTTCGGGTCTTCTGGAAGGTAGGCTGGTCAAAAATTCCCAATTGATTCGTGTATAACCGGCCCGTATGATGTTGTATAGTAAAATTATCAAAATCAAGATACCCAAAGCGGTAAACAACATTCCAAGAAGTTTGAATGACGTATCTATAACTTTATTTTTCAGTAGATTATTCATATTTTTCTTGATACTTCTTCTTTATCCAAAAACTAATACTATTGAGGAAAAAAGTAAATAAAAATAGGGTCAAACCCGCGGCAAAAATGGTTTTGTACTCAATCGAACCCTGTGGGGCGTCCCCCATACTTACTTGCACTATGTAGGAAGTTATTGTCTGAATTGGGATAGTAGGGTTTAACGTCAATTGCGCCTGTTGTCCGGCCGCAATCGCTACAATCATGGTTTCGCCTATTGCCCTTGAAATCGCTAGGATTACGGACACGATTATTCCCGATGAAGCGGCAGGCACCATTACTTTGAAGGCTGTCTGAAAACGGGTGGAACCCATACCAAAGGCCGCTTCTTTAAGTGATTTTGGTACGGCATATAAGGCATCTTCACTCAAAGATGAAATAAACGGGATGATCATAATGCCCATTACGATACCTGCAGATAACGAATTGAATGTTTCCAGATCCGGATATATGGATTGTAAGAATGGGGTTACGATAGTTAAGGCAAAAAAACCGTAAACTACGGTAGGTATCGCGGCCAAAATTTCTAATAAGGGCTTAATGGTTTTTCTAAAACTTTTCGGGGCATACATATTCAAATATATGGCAATGGTCAAACCTATGGGGAGCGCTACCAAAATGGCAATGGCAGCGGTCAGAAATGTACCGGATACCAAAGAGAATATTCCGAAGTGTTTTTCGCTAAATAAGGGCGTCCATTGGGAATCGGTAAGAAATTCAAATACGGAAACGCTTTTAAAAAAAGAAATACTTTCAAAAAGAAGTACTGCAATAATACCAATTGTAGTAAATATGGTAATAGAGGCGCATAACTGTAGGACTATCCCAATTATTCTTTCTTTTAATCTCATCTGTCCATATTTATAATGAAAGTCAGATGTAATTTATATAGGAGTCATTGTTCATTTTTACCTTTTTAAAATGCGATTCGAGTCGTTTTTATAAAGTACTTCTGCCGGCTAGAAAATACCATACCGGCAGAAGATTTATTGAATTTATTTTTATTTAATATCAATAATTTTTTTAAATGTCACCTTTTGGGCTTCATACCCACTTGTTGGCATCGGCACATAGCCTACTTCTTCCGACAATTGTGCGGCATTGTCCAAATAGAATTCCACAAATTTTTGTACTTCAGGTCTTTGCGCAGATTTTTTGCTTACGAAAATGAACAAAGATCTTGATAACGGTGCATAGCTATTATTCGCAACGGTCTCAATACTAGGGAGAATGGCACCATTGCCATTATCAATTGCAACAACGCCTAATTTATCCTTATTTTCTTCGTAATAAGAAAGACCAAAATATCCGAGCGCATTTTTATCCTTTTCTATACCCTGTACTGCGACATTGTAGTCGGAAACGGCGTTGTAATCGGTCCTGCTGGCTCCCGATTCCCCCATAATAACTTCTGTGAAGAAATCGTAGGTGCCATGTGAAGTGTTGGGACCATACAAATGGATTTCTTCATTGGGCCAATCCTTTCTGATTTCGTTCCATTTAGTTATTTTACTATTTGGTTCCCACAATTTTTTTAGTTCCTCTGTTGTAATGTTTGTTGCCCAGGTATTTTCTTTATTTACAACAATCGTAATTCCATCTAAGGCAACGGTCAACTGCACATAATCAATACCATTTTCGGTGCAAAGGGCAATTTCTGCATCCTTGATGTCCCTTGAAGCATCGCAGATATCAATCACTCCGGCCCCAAATTTTTTGAATCCGCCACCAGTACCACTTTCGCCAACGGTAACTTTTACCTTTGGCGCTATCCTTAAAAATTCCTCGGCAGTAGCCTCTGATACGGGAAAGACCGTTCCAGAACCGTCTATTTTTATCGTTCCTTCCAAAATCATGGTATCCTGTCCGTCTTTCTTGGCTTCATCTTTTTTGTTTCCACAAGCCCCTAATAGAAGGGCAAACGAGAGTAGTATTAATATTTTTTTCATGACTTTTTGATTCGTTTTAAAAAGGTTAAAATAAAGTTTTTGTACTCAGCAATCATTATGTCAAATTCAACAATGTGCTAGAAGATCGTTAAATGAGCTTTTCGTTCGTTGACCTGAAGAAATCAGAAATGTACATCCAATTGCAGTCGATACATCAATTCATCAGTGCCATTATCTACCGACAGATAACTAAGATCTGTCTGCACCTTCAATTTGTGTCCGACAATATATTTTGAAAGTCCAATGGTATATTGAGTTTCAGGATTTGCCCCTGTGAGGGCTTCATCGAGTTTTATATTGGTAAACCTACCCGCCACTTCCCAGTTACTAGGGAATAAATATCCTGCCTGAAGGTTGATCCCATTGCCGACCTGAACAATATCCCCGGTTGGTGTGCCATCGGAATTTTTGGCAATCGGGTCTTTGGCATCTCGGTTGGCATATTCTCCCATGAGCGAGAATCCCTGGAATTTAAACATAGCATCCAAAAAAAGCGTATTTATGTTGGTTTCATAAAATCCTATATCATTTACCATATATGAACCTTGATTACTTCTGGTCTTTACGGCGTTCTGATTCATGTCATAGGTAACGGCCAACATTAATTTCGGGGCGGCTTCCCTTTTTAAATCACCCCCACTATAATCGCCTTCACTCGCAAATTCACCAAACGGTAGGATCTCTAATCTTGGGGAATATTGATATCCTCCAAGATTTCCACTCGTAATATTTCTACCTTCCCCCTTAGAAATGGCCAATTTTTCACGAATTACTAATTCATTTGGAAATTCAATATGATGTCGTAATTGGATGCCTTGATCACGATCTATGGTAAATTCACTGTTCAACATAGATCGGTCTACAAGTTGTAAATTTCCAGAAGATATCACCCGTTCTATATTCCCAGGTAGTTTGGTCTGGCCAACCCAAAGTTCAAAATTTTCATAAAAATTCCACATGACAACCGCATCCAGAATGTAATTTGGGGCAAGGCTAGTAAATGGGGAAGCCCCTGAAATATCTCGATTATATAATCCTAGTTCCAATTTATACGTCAATTTTGGTGTATAAGCGAAACCTCCGAATTTCAATCGGGCCCGTCTGACCAAAAAATTGGATTCGGGATTTATAAGTCCGCCATCGGCGCCCTTGTCCCAAGTATTGGTTGAAAGAAATTGCATTCTTGCCGAAATATTCATGCTCCAGGTGCTGTCTTTTCCAACGATGTCGAAAATACCTTTGCCAAAGGTGGGCGCATTCGATTCCTGGGCAAACGTAAAATAGGATGCGGTGATAAATAGGCCAAGGGCCCAATGTTTGATTTTCATAATAGTATTAGTCTTTGTCGCTACAAATAACCAATACTAATGTTAACTTAAGGTTTCCGAAAGGTTATTTCTTAAACAAGTAAAAAAAGAAGCTACCTTGGCCAAGGTAGCTTCTGGATCTCTGATACCTAGTCGACAAAAACTAATATCCATTTAAAATCCTGTTTGCCTTAAGACAGTCTCAAAAATGGGACTTTAACTTAAACCTATGGTAATCTTAAAATTAAGGAATCATTAAATTTTCTGGTTAGGACGGCGTATTCCTAAGAATTATGGGCCAGCGCAACTTTAGATTACCCGGAAAGATTGAACGGGTAAAGGCGTGGATTCGTCCTTAAGTTATTGTGACGATATTTCATAATTCCGTCAATTACTTTATTGTAAGTTTAATACCAAAGAATACCTTTTAGGACACGATTCACTTTTTAGTAGCAGTGCCTATGGTCGCTAATTTATTGGGAGTATGGGGTTCGTAAAGGGAAATTGCCTCGAGCGCTATGGTTTTGGCCCTTAGGGGCTCCTGGATCGTCGTAGTGCCATTCTTGGCAACTTCAATGGGGACTTCGAGGGTTTCATAACCCAAAAAGCTGATGGCCAGGGTATAGGTGCCGGGCACCACATCGGCCAATTCAAAATTGCCCCTAAAATTTGTGTGGGTCTTCCATGGGGTATCCTTAACGGCTATTTCTGCGAATAACAGGGGTTCGTTATTCACTTCCCAATCGGTGATGGTTCCTTTGATAGTGCCAAGATCCTGTGCATATAGACCAGCACTTAAAAGAAGTAGGGATATAAAAATTATTTTTTTCATCAAATAGCTTTTTTGCTGGGTCAAAGAAAGGTAAGAAAGGTTAAGTTAAAGTTATGTACAGATTAAAAATTGGTCATTTATTAATTGGCGATGGCCCAAGGTATTTCCCTGGGCCCTAACTTCTGAATG
>JALHST010000185.1 GCA_022865355.1 Maribacter sp.
AGCTGATCGACGAAGTCCTGATCTTGTTTACGGCGGGTCATGAAACCACGGCAAATGCCTTAAGTTTCACCTTTTTTTTATTGGCGAAACACCCAGAGATCCAAGAAAAGGCTTTTCAGGAAGTGGCCAGAATGCAGGAGGGGGAAAACGACTTGATGGCCTATATTTCAAAATTACCATTTATCAAACAATGCATTGAGGAAGCGTTGCGTCTCTATCCTCCCGCATATATTATTGACAGGGTGGCTATTGAGGAAGATGAGGTTGAAGGCCGGGTCATTCCAAGGAATACCTTGATTTTGATGTCGATCTATGAACTGCATCGCCATAGCCAGTTTTGGGATTCGCCCAATGCCTATCGGCCTGAACGCTTCGACCCCGACCATGTCAAGGACCTACAGGAATACTATTACCCTTTTGGGGCCGGGCCCAGAATGTGTGTTGGCAATAATTTTGCCATGTACGAAATGATCTTGACCGTGGCCGAGATCCTAAAGAAGTATTATTTAAATACCGACACGGAAACCGTTGAAATCAATCCGTTGATTTCATTAAAACCCAAAGAGGTCTTTATTCGTTTTACTGAAAGAGAAAATATTGGATACAAGGCAAAAATACAGTGATGTTATCAAAACCGAAGCCAAACGCCTCGGTTTTTTGTCGTGCGGCATCTCAAAAGCCGGTTTCTTGGAGGAGGAAGCCCCGCGTTTGGAAGAATGGCTCAAGGGCAATATGCAAGGCGAAATGGGGTATATGCAAAACCATTTCGACAAACGCTTGGATCCCCGCCTGCTGGTCGATGGTGCCAAATCGGTGCTTTCCTTGCTCCTCAACTATTATCCGGAAAAAACGCAGATAAAAAACACCTTTCAGGTGTCGAAATATGCCTATGGGCAGGACTACCATCACGTCATCAAAACGAAATTGCGACAGCTACAGGAATTTATTTCCGAGGAAATCGGGGAAGTGAACGGGCGCGCCTTTGTTGATTCTGCGCCTGTAATGGACAAGGCATGGGCCGCCAAAAGCGGACTCGGATGGATCGGGAAGCATAGCAACCTATTGACCCAACAAGTGGGGTCTTTTTATTTTATCGCCGAACTGATCGTTGATATTGAACTAGACTATGATACCCCTGTGACCGACCATTGTGGTACCTGTACCGCCTGCATCGATGCCTGCCCTACCCAGGCGATCGCGGCACCCTATGTGGTCGACGGTAGTAAGTGTATCTCCTATTTTACCATCGAATTGAAAAACGAAATCCCCAACGAATTTCTGGGGAAATTCGAAGATTGGGTTTTCGGTTGCGACATTTGTCAAGATGTATGCCCATGGAACAAATTCTCAAAACCACATGCCGAACCCTTGTTCGATCCGAATCCGTCACTGTTCGCCATGACAAAAAAAGATTGGGAAGAGATTACCGAAGCGGTCTTTAAAAAGGTCTTTCAAAATTCGGCCGTAAAACGCACCAAGTTTTCTGGGCTCAAACGTAACATCGAATTTGTTGGACATAAGGAGCAATCCAAATCAGAATAATCGCCCATTGGGAACAGATTATTTCGTAATCAAAAAGAAATCTTAGGGCTTTAGGTTGTCTTCTAATTTATAGGAAGAGGTGTAATCGTGCTGTGCCTTCCCGGAACCGGATTTGCAGAGCGCGGCACGGCAAAACTTCCTGCCATGCCTTTGGCAGGTAAATCGGGAAGCGCCCTTTCGCTGCCTGCCGGAAGGCAGGTTTGGTTCGTTTCTTTGGTCGGACAAAGAAATGAGCATAAAGAAGACAAATAGTATTAGGAATCTTGTTTATTATTCAACGCTCCCCCATATTTATTTTTTTATAGAATTTTAAATTTTACCGTAGAAATTCCTTTAGCTCCATCGTTTGCGTACGGCGTTTTATCCAAAAAGCCTAAAAAATAATTTAGTGAAACGAGAGAAAAGAGTATATTATGGGTCTGATTCCCGAAACCGAGCAAAAAATCAACTTTAAGACCAGCACCAACCCATGAAAATACCTAAACCAAGTCTAAGTTTTTGGCAAATATTCAACATGAATGTTGGCTTTCTTGGAATTCAATTCAGTTTTGGATTGCAACAAACTGCGATCAATCCTATTTTTCTTTTCTTAGGCGCCCCGGAAGATATGTTGCCCATCTTGAATATTGCCGGTCCGATTACGGGTCTGATCATTCAACCGATCATCGGTGCTATTTCAGATAAAACTTGGTCCCCGCGTTGGGGTAGGCGAAAGCCATTTTTCCTGATCGGTGCCCTTATTGGAAGTATGTGTTTATTCGCTTTTCCATTAAGTCCGGCACTATGGTTTGCGGTTGGTTTATTGTGGATTTTAGATGTGGGGAACAATATGGCCATGGAGCCTTACCGAGCTTTTGTGGGTGATAAATTACCGAATCGGCAATTAAGTTTAGGATACCAAATGCAGAGTTTATTTGTAGGAGCGGGAATAGTATTGGCGAATGCATCCATTTTCTTGTTCCAAGATTGGTTTGGCGGAGAAGGAACCATAGATGCCGTGGGGTCCATTCCTAAATGGCTCTACTATTCTTTTTTTATAGGGGCAGTTTTATCGGTAACTACTATTTTATGGTCTGTTCTTAAAACACCTGAAATTCCTCCATCTGAAGAAGAATTGGCAGAAATCAATGCGCACAAGGCCTTGTCTTTTCGTGAACGTTTTAATAGACCATTTATTGATATTTCTAAGGCGATTAAAGAAATGCCTCCTTTTATGTGGAAGCTTTCGGTAGTATATCTGTTCCAGTGGTACGCCGTATTTGTATACTGGCAGTTCATTGTACCCCTATTTAAGGTTACCATGGGCTACGATACATCAAACGCGGCCGCTCAGGCAGCGAAAATGTGCACAACGTATAACATCGTGACCATTGTGGTTGCCTTGGCCCTGGTACCACTAACTTTAAAGTTTGGAGGAAAGAAAATTTACGCTGCAAGTTTGCTGGGTACGGGGTTGGCTTTATTGTGGATACCCTATATTTCCGACCCAATTTATGTCCTGTTTCCTATGGTGCTGTTTGGTATTGGCTGGGCCGCGATGATGGGTATTCCATATACCATGGTCTCGAAAATTGTGCCCCAGGACCGACGCGGCGTTTATATGGGTATTTTGAATATGATGATCGTAATTCCTATGGGAATCGAAACGCTCACTTTTGGGACTATTTTTAAACTTTTTTTAGGCGGAAATGCAGTCAATGCCATGCTTTTCGCAGGCGTATTTTTTATTGCGGCCGCAGCTTTGGCATTGCGCTTAAAAATGCCGGAAAACCAGGAGTAGCTGCATGCAATCGACTGCAAATATGAATCGATGGTTAGTCGTAATTTATGAAAAACATAGGGGTAAAATTATCGTTGTATATCAACTATTTTGTGTTCGCGATCTTATTGAACAGCGTAGGGATCGTGATTTTAAAATCGGTCAAGAATTATGGGGTCGATGAGGTGCAAGCTAGTATTTTAGAAGCCTTCAAAGATCTGCCCATCGCTATTGTATCGTTTTTAATTGCCTCCTTTTTGCCGCGCATTGGGTATAAACGGGGGATGCTCATCGCCTTAGGCCTAGTGACCTTTGCCTGTATCGCCATGTATTTTGGGAATTCCTTTGATACCGCAAAGCTTTTGTTCGCAACGGTAGGGGTATCCTTTGCCTTGATAAAGGTTTCGGTATATTCCATGATCGGGATGGTCACGCAAAACCAAAAGGAACACAATAGTTTAATGAGTAGTATCGAAGGGGTTTTTATGATAGGGATCGCCCTGGCCTATTTCTTATTTCCGGCATTTAACAATGAGGCCGACCCCAACTCCTGGCTAAACGTGTATTGGTTGTTGGCAGCCTTGTCGATTGTTTCTTTTTTATTCCTGTTTTTTACAAAATTCGAGAATCCTCCGGAAATACCGGGGGCGAATTTGGCCGATGATTTTGGTCAAATGTTCAAGCTGATGACCAAATTGCTTACCGTGGTTTTCGTAATAAGTGCCTTTTTATTCGTGATGATCGAACAGGGCATCATGTCCTGGCTTCCATCCTTTAATGATAGGGTACTTCATCTTCCAGAAAATATCAGTATCATGATGGCCAGTATTTTGGCAATTTCATTAGCCATCGGAAGATTATTGGCTGGGGTACTTACAAAAAAAGTAGATTGGATCTATATTTTGATCGGCTGCACAGTGCTGGCCATGTTGATGGTCCTCTTTGTATTACCGAAAACGGTGGAGCTGAATGTTGGAGAAATAGATAGTTTTTCGGAAATACCCCTTATTGGTTTTGCGTTTCCGATCGTTGGCTTGTTTATAGCGCCGATTTATCCCTTATTGAATTCGGTGGTGTTGAGTTCTTTGCCAAAAAAATTACATAGCCCCATGACCGGGTTGATTGTCGTTTTTTCGGCCTTGGGTGGAACCCTAGGGTCGAGGATTATTGGTTGGTTGTTTAAAAACCAAGGTCCGGAAAATGCATTTTATTATACGTTGATCCCCATGGGACTCTTATTGATTGCCTATTTTATATTAAAAAAACTTACCAACAAAAATGCTGTTCAAGCTTGATATCCCTGAAACCCTTCGTAAGCTCTTACGTCAGGAAGATACTGATGGGGATAAGAAAATCACCAAGGAGGACAAAGGGCCGAAATCATTTGAAATTAAATTGCCCGACGGGAGCCATTATATGGTGCAGGGCACCTATCATCTATCGAATCTATTACAAGAACTGGCACTCGAAAAAAACTTGGGGAAGACCGTCGCTGCTATTCCCCTTGAAAAAATAGAAGGACCGCCCTCCGCCCGTATCGCCCGAATGATCAAGGAGTATTTTTGGGATGACCTTACCCGTACCATCGATGAAGCCGGCCTCGAAAAGATTCTTGGCGATGAAAAGGCGTCCGATGGCATGCAACGTATTTATGTCCCCTTTTCAGATCAAGCAGGTATAAAGTACTACAAAGGCTTGGAAAAAAAACATAAGGGGCTACAGGTGCTGATCCTACCCCAGGACATCACCTCCGAATACGTTCGATCTATTAATAAAAGCCCCGGAATTCTGGCACTTAAATTGGTGAACGAAAAAGGGGTCCCCTTTGTGGTCCCAGGTGGGCGTTTTAACGAGATGTATGGGTGGGACAGTTATTTTGAGGGGATAGGTCTGCTTTTGGATAACAGAATCGACTTGGCCAAGGCCATGGTCGATAATTTTTGCTACCAAATCAACTACTATGGTAAAATATTGAATGCCAATCGCTCGTATTATCTTACGCGCACCCAACCCCCTTTTCTTTCCTCCTATATTCGGGAAGTCTATGAAGCCGATTCCAAGATTGGAATACAATGGCTGTCCGAGTCTTTGGAAACGGCCATTAAAGAATACGAAACCGTATGGATGGTGCCGGGCAAACGAATGACGGCCAATGGCCTGAATCGCTATTTGGCCGAGGGTATCGGCATACCTCCGGAAACCGAAGCAGGACATTTTTCCGAAATATTAAAGGTGTATGCCGATAAATACCAGCTAACCCTGGCTGCCTTTGAACCCAAATATTCGGAACGCGAACTTGTCGACAAGGATTTGGATAACTATTTTGTTCATGATCGAAGTCTCCGTGAAAGCGGCCATGATACCTCTTGGCGATTGGATGGTATTTGTGCCGACCTAAATACGGTCGATCTGAATTCGCTCCTGTACAAATATGAGACTGATTTTGCATATCTCATAGCTACGTATTTCGAAGGAAATTTCAAAACAACTTCCGGAAAGACCTTTTCAAATCGGTATTGGTCGGAAAAAGCGGCCAACAGAAAAGACCTGATGAACAAGTTTTTGTGGAATGCGGATAAAAAAAGTTATTTTGATTATAATTTTAAGACACAGTCCCAAACGGGATTTGAATCGGCTACCAATTTTTATCCGCTCTGGGCAGGGCTTTGCTCACAAGAACAAGCATCGGGCATGGTGCGCAATTTAATTAAAGACTATAAGGCCAAAGGAGGTATCGTCGCCACTTCCAAAAATTCAGTGGCACATGTTGCTGCGGATCAAGTACAGCGACAATGGGATTATCCCAATGGCTGGGCACCGCATCAGATGTTGCTATGGCGCGGTCTGCTCAACTTTGGTTATGAAAAAGAGGCCCATGAACTAATATACCGATGGCTTTGGATGATTACCCGCAATGCGGTGGATTATAACGGCACCATACCCGAAAAGTATGATGTAGTGGCGTGCACCCATAAAGTGTATGCCGAATATGGGAACGTAGGAACCGAATTTGATTATATCACTACCTCTGGCTTCGGTTGGATGAATGCCTCTTACCAATACGGACTTCGTCTTTTGCCAAAGAAGATGGTCAAAAATCTGGATAATCTTCGGGATCCCGATGCGCTATTTTAATTCGAATGCTGCAAGAATAAAAGTACCTTTGCCGTATAGTAAACCTAAAATCCAATGAGTAAACAGAAGCAAAGAAGGGAAGCATTGATATACCATGCTAAGCCGCAACCTGGTAAAATAAAGGTGGTCCCTACCAAACCTTATGCCACACAACGCGATCTGGCCCTTGCCTACTCCCCGGGGGTAGCCGAACCTTGCCTTGAAATTAAAAAGAATAAGGATAATGTCTATAAATACACCGCCAAAGGCAATTTGGTGGCCATAATTTCAAATGGTACTGCTGTTTTGGGACTCGGTGATATAGGTCCTCTCGCGTCAAAACCAGTAATGGAAGGAAAAAGTCTCCTTTTTAAAATATTCGCCGACATCGATGGTATCGACATTGAGTTGGATACCAAGGATGTGGATAAATTTGTGGAAACGGTCAAAATCATTGCTCCCACTTTTGGGGGGATCAATCTAGAGGATATAAAAGCCCCGGAAGCTTTTGAAATTGAAAGAAGACTAAAGGAAGAGCTCGATATCCCAGTGATGCATGATGACCAACACGGAACGGCCATTATCTCCTCGGCGGCCTTATTAAATGCCCTTGAAATCACGAAAAAGAAGATCGACAAGGTAAAAATCGTCATCAGCGGCGCCGGGGCGGCCGCGGTGTCCTGTACAAAACTATACAAGGCGTTTGGTGCAAAGGCCGAGAATATTGTGATGCTCGATAGCAAAGGGGTCATCCGAAAAGACGCGCCCAACCTTGCCGAATCTAAACTTGAATTTGCTACGAGCAGAAAAATCGATACGTTGGACGAAGCCATGAAAGATGCCGATGTTTTCGTCGGCCTCTCGATAGCGGATGTTGTTACCCCACAGATGCTCTTATCAATGGCCAAAAACCCCATTGTTTTTGCCATGGCCAATCCAAATCCTGAGATCGATTATAACTTGGCCATCAAAACACGCAAAGACATCATCATGGCCACGGGTAGGTCAGACCACCCGAATCAGGTAAACAATGTTTTAGGATTTCCCTTTATTTTCAGGGGCGCGCTTGATGTGCGTGCGACGAAGATTAATGAAGCCATGAAAATGGCCGCCGTGAGGGCCTTGGCCGATTTAACAAAAGAGTCGGTACCCGAACAAGTGAATATCGCTTACGGCAAGACTCGGCTGACTTTTGGAAAGGAATATATCATTCCGAAACCCTTCGATCCCCGCCTCATTGCTACAATTCCCCCAGCGGTCGCGAAGGCGGCCATGGAAAGTGGGGTAGCCAAAATGCCCATTGATGATTGGGAAAAATACAAAGAGGAATTGTTGCACCGCTCGGGGAATGATAACAAGATCGTTAGACAATTGCATGATCGTGCCAGAATGGACATAAGGCGCATCGTCTTTGCGGAAGCCGACCAATTAGATGTAATGAAAGCTGCCCAAATCGCCTATGAAGAAGGCATCGCCATCCCCATTTTATTGGGCAAGAAGCATCTGATCAAAGCCCTTAAAAAGGAACTTGATTTTGATGCCGATCTGTTAGTAATCGATTCCCATTCCGAAGAAGCCGATGAAAAAAGGACACAATATGCACAGAAGTATTTTGAGAATCGGCAACGAAGTGGCGTGACCTTATATGGAGCACTTCAAAAAATGCGGGAGCGTACCTATTACGGTTCGATGATGGTCATGCAAGGAGATGCCGATGGAATGATCTCGGGCTATTCAAGGGCCTATCCGACCTTGGTAAAACCTATTTTTGAGGTTATCGGGCGGGCGACCGGAGTGCGAAAGGTTTCTACCGTGCATATCATGACCACGGATAGGGGGCCGATATTCTTGGCCGATACGTCGATCAATATCAATCCGACTGCCGAGGAATTGGCAGAAATTACCCAGATGACGGCCAATGTGGCAACGAACTTTGGCTTCAATCCGGTAATAGCCTTATTGTCCTATGGCAATTTCGGGTCTTCTTCCCATCCATCGGCGACAAAAGTTCGCGATGCGGTGAAGCTATTGCACAAAAGCAATCCCGATTTATTGGTAGATGGAGAGATCCAAACCGATTTTGCCTTGAACAAGGAGCTCAGTCAAAGTAAATTTCCCTTTTCAAAAATATCTGGAAAAAAGGTAAATACCCTTATTTTCCCCAATCTGGAATCGGCGAATATCACCTATAAACTCTTGAAGGAACTCAATAAGGCCGACAGCATCGGTCCGATTATGGTCGGTCTTAGAAAATCGGTACATATTATTCCCTTGGGAGCGAGTGTTGATGAAATCGTGAACATGAGCGCCGTTGCAGCAATCGATGCCCAAGAACGGGAAAAACGCAAAATGGCCAAGAAAATTAAATAAAGAGGAAA
>JALHST010000186.1 GCA_022865355.1 Maribacter sp.
AGAAAACCGAATTGTGCCTGCGCTTGCTCAGGGGTAAATCCTAGATGTTTGAACATGGTACTTTGCACTTCCTTATCATGTATACGTATAGAGCCCCCGCCGATTTCATTGCCATTCAATACCAAATCGTAGGCATTCGCCCGAACGGCCCCGGGATCGGTTTCCAAAAGTTGAATTTGTCCTGGTTTTGGAGAGGTAAACGGATGGTGCATCGCATGATACCTACCTGTTTCCTCATCGAGTTCCAATAAAGGGAAGTCTACGACCCAAAGGGGTGCAAATACATCGGGTTTTCTAAGGCCTAATCTTTGTGCCATTTCCATTCGAAGCATACTCAATTGTGTTCTTGTCTTTTGGACATCTCCCGAAAGTATACAAATTAAATCTCCCGACTTTGCCCTCGTTAGGCTGGCCCAGGTTGCCAAATCATCCGGATCATAAAACTTATCGACCGATGATTTGAAAGTACCGTCGTCATTACAGCGCACATAGACCATGCCCTTGGCACCTACTTGGGGTCTTCGAACCCAATCGACCAAGGCATCAATTTCTTTTCTGGTAAGGGAATTGGCCCCAGGGACTGCGATGCCGACAACCAATTCAGCCGAGTTAAACACACCAAAATCTTTGTGCTGGGCAGCTGAATTTAATTCGCCGAACTCCATACCAAAGCGTATGTCCGGTTTGTCGTTGCCGTATTTTTTCATGGCTTCATCGAAGGTCATTCTCGGGATCTTATCAATATCGACCCCTTTGATTTCCTTTAAAAGGTGTTTGGTCAAACCTTCGAAAGCATTCAAGATATCCTCCTGTTCAACAAAGGCCATCTCGCAATCGATTTGGGTAAACTCGGGCTGTCGATCGGCCCGAAGGTCTTCATCCCGAAAACATTTGACAATTTGGAAATATTTATCCAACCCACCGACCATTAATAATTGTTTGAAGGTCTGCGGCGACTGTGGGAGCGCATAAAATTGCCCTTCGTTCATACGACTCGGCACAACGAAATCACGGGCTCCTTCGGGTGTCGATTTTATCAAATAGGGGGTTTCAACCTCTATAAAGCCCTTTTCGGAAAGGTATTTCCTGACTTCCATGGTCACTTTACTTCGAAATATGAGATTGTTTTTTATCGTATTTCTTCGAATGTCAAGATAGCGGTATTTCATACGAAGGTCCTCTCCGCCATCGGTATCATTCTCAATGGTAAATGGGGGGGTTTTAGATTTATTTAGTACAACCAATTCAGCCACCAAAACTTCAATGTTCCCAGTAGGCATATTGGTATTTTTAGAAGTCCTTTCAATAACGGTACCTTTGACCTGAATTACAAATTCACGCCCTAGGGTTCTTGCCTGTTCCAATAGTTTTGCAGACGAACGGTCTTCATCGAAAACAAGCTGTGTAATTCCATATCGGTCCCGGAGGTCTACCCAGGCGACAAAACCTTTGTCCCTGGTTTTTTGCACCCAGCCCGATAATATTACTTTTTTATTGATGTCCGATTCCCTTAACTCTCCGCACGTATGGCTTCTAAACATTTTTTACAATTTATAATGAGCAAATTTAAGAAGTATCAGGTATTAAGTGCAGGTTAATGTATCGGATTTTTATGGAATAAAGCGCTATATGAAATACAAAGTTAAAATATGTAAAAAGTTATAAATCAATACATTAACGAATTAATGTAAATTTAATGTAAATGAAATGTTGATTTTATGTAAAACATTGTTAATTTTAATACGTTAGATTCTATGAAGTAAACTTCGGTAATCTGATTTCTAAACCTGCAGAAAAGCAGTAAGAAACAATAAAACAGTATCCTATGAAAGCATTAATTTTTACTTTGGCGGTTCTCTTTTCCATATCGCTTGTAGCCCAATCCATAGAGCCCAAATTCGAACAGGAAGGCAATAACATAAAGGGAACGTATTTTCATGAGAATGGCCAGATAGCCCAAACGGGGTATTTTGTCGATGGTAAATTGGATGGAATCTGGAAAATGTATGATGAGAATGGGCAAAAGATTGCCATGGGAAAATATACGCGCGGGAAGAAAACCGGAAAATGGTTTTTTTGGGAAGGCAAAATCGTCAAGGAAGTAGATTTTGACGAAAACAAAATTGCCAACGTAGTGGAAAAGAGCAACACGAAATCAGTGGTCAGAAATAATTGATATTCAATTGTTAGTCAACAAAAAACCCTGGCGTAGTTGCCAGGGTTTTTTGTTGAAATCTATTAATGTAGGCCTTGCGGAATTCCTTATGCGGCTTTTTCCAATGTACGGTCTTGTTTAGGTTTATTTTTAGTCCCTTGTACAGCAATTTTTATACGATAGGTGATATTGAAAAGCACGGGGACGATAACCAAAGTCAAGAAAGTAGCTACGATCAAG
>JALHST010000023.1 GCA_022865355.1 Maribacter sp.
GGCAATTCCTTATAGGCAAACTTGCCGTTCCCCAGGTTTTCAGCATAAATGGTCCTATCAAAATTACCGACAAGATGTTTGGCGTCTTTTAGCTCATCCTTATTCAAAAGCGTTTGTTGGTTGGCCTTGGCATATTCTTTATACAAATTGAATTTTGTCCTAAATATTGGGCTTTGCTTCGAAATATCACCCCAAAAATTCATTGGATAGGATTCATACTTTCCCTGTTTGTTTTTTAGGTAGGTAAAAATTATTGGGTCAATACTCCCATTTGAATCAAAGTCCTTGGCATATAGATCAACCGGGCGCTCCTTCGAAGGTTGGTAAAAATTATTGCGCCCCAAGTTACCGACCACCAGATCATCGTCGCCATCCTTATCAAAATCTGCTGACACGATGCTTTCCCACCATCCTAATAAGTTATCGAGACCTGTAGCGTCTAATTTTGAAAATGAGTCGCCCTTATTTTTGAAAATAGTTATCGGCATAAACTCTCCAACAAGAATCAAATCAGACCTGCCATCATTGTCAATATCCGACCATACAGCATTGGTGACCATTCCCACGTTTGACATTTCGGGTGCATAGGCCTCAGTGACATCTGCAAGGACACCCTTATTATTCTTAAGCAAAAAGCTATGTTCGGCCATGGGATACATGGCGATTGGCGTTCTTCCACCTACAAATAAGTCAACAAAACCATCATTATCAAAGTCTTTTGCCTTGACTACGGACCCACTTGCCCTGATTCTTGGCATTTTGTCTTTAGCCCACGCAAAGTTACCCATCCCGTCATTAATAAAAAGTCTATCGGTATATTGATCACTATCGATTAGGAACTCATTGCTTCCAGAAACCATGTATAAATCTAGATCACCATCATTCTCCAAATCAAATAGAACCATGCTTTCCTCTTCATACAGCTTATCATTGTCATTTTCAAATAGGGCCTTTTCTGAAAAGGTCCCCGCAGCATTTTGAATAAAAATCATTGGCGAATACTTTGATGAACTTCCAACAATAAAATCCTCGAGACCATCGCCATTGACATCCCCTGTGGTAATACACGGCCCATCTTGGGTAAGTTTGTGGGGCAAAATGCGCTGCATATTATAATCGACGACATCGCTCTCCTTGTGTCTAAATTCTGCTCCGATCGATTTGGAGATTTCCTGGAATACCGGTTTTGCGCCTTTTGGTACCAACGGAAAGGAAAGTTGTTCCCGATTCACAGGCTTGGCATCTTTATACGCTGCACTGATCGTTTGATTAGACGGGATTTGTTCGATTCTTTGGATCTTATCGTCTGGCCAAAGCACTTCGATGGATTGTATCGAATCATGACTTCCTAAACCAAAGTGAATGGTCGGACTTACCGAAGACATATACCCTCTTGTTAGTTCATGCTCGTAAAATTGAAACTTCTTATCGCCATAATGTATCACCAATTTTGTCCCAATGCCCAGTGGGTTATTTGAGGGACCTTTTAATTCGATTTTGAGATAGTTGGCGTTTTGGGGCTCATCACGGGCCGTGTTTTCAAATACAAACGCTTCGTCATTAATATTATTGATCACATAATCCATATCCCCATCATTGTCCAGATCAACAAAGGCCGCCCCATTTGAAAAGGAAGGAATGTTTAATCCCCACTCTTTTCCTTTATCCTCAAAGGTTAAATTTCCAGCATTTCGATAGGCATAATTCGGGATTTTGACGATGGGTATGGAATCTAAAATTTTTTCAGGGCTTAGATATTGGCTGACGCTCAATCTAAAATCACCAAAATCCATATCGGTTATATCCCTTGGAAATCCATTCGTAATCAACAAGTCGCGATAACCGTCATTATCCATATCTACGAACAAGGGCGACCAACTCCAATCAGTTTTCGACATACCGGCCAACAGTCCAATTTCACTGAAAGGTATATCGGGTCCGTTGCCCAGTTGCAACATGTTTCTACTATATTGGTATTCATAGTCAAAACGTTCATTCAAAACATAGGTGATATAATTATTTCCCATGATGGTGGTCTTCATCCGTTGATTGGTTTCCCCTAACATGTCTAGGGTAACAATATCTAAAAATCCATCATTATTGTAATCGGCGATATCGGAGCCCATAGAGAACTTACTCTGGTGTTTTACCAACCCTGCGATATGGTTCGAAAAGGTGCCGTTCTTATTATTGATGTACAATAGGTCGTTGGTCAAATAATCATTGCTGATATATATATCGGGCCAGCCGTCGTAATTTAAATCTGAAATGGCGATACCGAGGCCGAACCCTTCAATGGTAATACCGGCAGCTATGGTGACGTCGGTAAAGGTTCCATCCCCATTATTATGAAATAAACGGTCATTGCTGATAGCCGATCCGTCGGTAATTTTTTCCCGATAGTTGCCTGGCAGGGTATGTATTTGTCCATTATTAAGCACATAAAGATCTAAATAACCATCTTTGTCATAATCAAAAAATGCGGCGCCCATGCTATTGCCCATTTCCGCAATGCCATACTCTTTGGCCGCTTCCTTGAATTCGGGAACCCCATTGTTATCGATCCCTTGGTTGACAAATAATAGGTTCGCCCTTTTTTTATGATCCTTTTCCCGGGCCGAACATACATAAATATCAAGAAGCCCATCATTGTTAATGTCTACAATGGTAACCCCGGTATTCCACCTATCGGTAGCCTCGATACCCGCCACTTTGGAAACATCCTCGAAATGAAATTGGCCTTTGTTCAGATACAGTTTGTTGGGAACCTGATTGCCCGTAAAAAAGAGATCTTGGGTACCATCGTTATTAAAATCGCCCACGGCGACACCTCCCCCATTAAATATATATTCCTCGTTCAGGATATTGGCACTATCGGTCTCTACGATACGGTTATTGAATTGTATGCCGGTAGCACTGCCCTCCCTGAGCTTAAAAAGGGTCTTATTTTTAGGACCGCAGGAACACAGTAAAAATATTGTTAAGAGTATCGGCAAGGTCTTTTTCATCTGCTTCCGGCTACGTTTTAAATTTAAATGAGAGGAACGATATACAACACAACACTAATGAAAAGAATCGAATCATATTTGAACACTTTTAAAGTATCAAAAACATTTCAATTGGCATAACTTTAAAAAGAATGCAAAAAGCCATGATCAGAAATACCGCTCATGGCTTTAAGCTCCTTGATTTTATACCTTTTTTATTATAGTGAATCTATAATAATCGGGTCATAGCATGATATGCTTAATAATTCGGATCTTGTGTCAGGGTTGGTACGCCTTCCACATAAGACCTATCGATTGCTTGGCTAGGAATAGGAAAATACCTGTTCTTAGGTGCGATATAGGATCTGCCAGCTAAATAAATTCGAAATGGTGCCTCACTTGCAATATAGGCATTAAGCACTTGCGCGGCGATTCCCCAGCGTTGCAGATCATAGATCCGATGCCCTTCCATCGAAAATTCTAAACGGGACTCAAAGCGCACAGCCTTTCTAGCGGTTGCCTGATCGGTCCAAGGTAGCGTATACAGCGCGATATCATAGTTCGCGGCAGGTACACCGGCTTCGACCGTAAAATCATTGCGCTCGGCACCTTGCGTAGCCTTGGGAACAAAACC
>JALHST010000187.1 GCA_022865355.1 Maribacter sp.
AAAATTATAGTTGGACAATCCTTAAAAAATGGACAGTAAATTATCGTTATGAAAAGAAGAAATGTAATAGGATATCTGGCCCTCGCACCATTTTTATTAGGTACACGCCAAATATTGGCCTGCCCTAAAATGGACACCTCAGTTCCACCCCGGTTGCAGTATAGCGTAAATGCCTATTCCTTTAATTCCTTGCTCAAAAGTGGTGAGATGACTTTCTTTGATATGATGGAATTTGCAGCCCAAATTGGTTTGGATGCCGTAGACTTGACAGGATATTATTTTCCTTCATATCCCGAGATACCCACAAATAACGAACTTTTTCTTTTGAAAAGAAAAGCACTGGAACTGGGACTGAATATCTCCTGGACCGGTATAAGAAATGATTTTGTCAACCCGGATGCGGATGCACGCAAAACGGATAGGGACCTGGTCCGAAAATGGTTGAACGTTTCGTCTAAATTGGGCGCATCGGTCATGAGGGTTTTCGCCGGTAAGCATTCCTATGACGGTTTTAGCAAAAGCGATGTTAAAGAATGGCTTGTAGCCGATTTTAAAACTTGTGCCGGTTATGGAGAAGGTCAGGGCGTGATCGTAGGACTGCAAAATCACAACGAGTTCTTGATCAACAGCGATGAAATTATTGAGGTCTTAGAAAAAGTAGACTCTGAATGGTTTGGATTGATTTTGGACATAGGTAGCCTCCAGACTGAGGATCCTTATGATGAAATTGAAAAGCTGGCTCCTTACGCAAACTATTGGTTTATTAAGGAACATGTATACCCAAATGGCATCAAAACCCCGGTAAATATGGAAAAGGTAGCGACAATAATCCGGAATCAAGGTTATCAAGGCTATGTTTCGTTTGAAAGTCTTTCCGATGCAGACCCCAAACTAATTGTCACTTCCATGCTTAATTCATTTCGCACCGAGTACGAAAAACGCTAACAATGAAGACAATTAGCAGGCATTGAACAAACGTCGATGGCATGATACGATTATCAATCTTAAAAAAATAGTAATCGGTTAATAATGGAAAAGGTAAAGAAGATCGGTGTGTTCTCTTTCGCTAAATTTCAGGGCTATTTAGCTGGCCTCATTGGCCTTATCTGCGGGATGTTGTATTCTTTTGGCGGACTAGTAATAGATATACTAGTAAGTGCCGGATTGACTTCTGCAATTGAAATGGAAACACCCGGTTTAAGTTTTGGTACGGTACTGGCATTCGGGGTATTGATCGGTATGCCACTCATATTCGCAGTCGCTGGATTCTTATTGGGACTTGTTGAGGCCGTACTCTATAATTTAGTTGCTAGATGGTTTGGTGGATTAAAAATAGATTTTGACCGCGAAAAGCAGCATGCCCGAGACCTCGGGATTTTTCGTGCTCTTATAAATAAAACCCATCTTACACGCAGCTTCAATAAAAAACCAATATTTACATCAATGAAGAGACAGATGAATTTGAATCTTTTCACTTGTATTTTAATATTGTGATATGGCTGTTCAAGACCCAAACAACCACCCATAATACGGCATGTAGCAGGTAGTAGCCCAGTGGTATCAAATCAAATATGGTTGTCCCACGAGCATGTTTTGGTTGATTTTATAGGCGCTGACAGTATTCGTCCTGCTGATTGGGACCACGATGCAATACTAAAACAAGTACTTCCCTATTTCGAGGCGCTCAAGGAATTTAATGTAGATTATTTTGTGGATGCCACCCCGAATTACTTGGGAAGAGATCCTGTACTACTTGAAAAAATAGCCGCTAAGACCGGTATTCGCATTATCACGAACACCGGGCTTTATGGCGCGCGCCAAAATAAATTTTTGCCCGATTACGTCAGGGATATACCACCGGAAGACTTGGCGGAAATGTGGATACGGGAATATCGCGAGGGAATCAATGGTACTTCGGTCAGACCCGGATTTATAAAGATTGGCATCGATAGCTCGGATCCCTTGGATGTCCTGCAACAAAAGTTGGTCAAAGCGGCGGCCATGACCCATTTGAAAACAGGATTGACAATTGCCTCCCATACGGGGGAAGCCAAAGGTTTATGGCCGCAATTGCGTATCCTAAAGGAAATGGGCGTTTCTCCGGAAGCCTTTATTTGGGTGCATGCCCAAGCGGAGCCTGATAATAATAATTATCTCAAGGCGGCCGAGGCAGGATGCTGGATAAGTCTAGACGGATTGGGCTGGGAGTTGGAAAAACATGCGGAAAAACTGCTATTCGCAAAAAAGAATGGCATTTTAGATCGGATTCTAATTTCCCATGATGCCGGATGGTACGACCCACAAAAAGAAATTCAAACGATCACACCCTACACCCCTATTTTCAAGAAACTATTTCCTTTGCTAAAAGCAAATGGATTCTCAGACGAAGAAATTAATGGTTTGATATCAGTCAATCCGTCAAAAGCATTCTCTATTGCAGTTAGACCCTATCTTTCGGACAAGTAGTTGAATTAGAGCATAAGAAACGACCCAGACATAGTATAAATAGTCAATATAAATTCAAAACATTGACTTCCGTTATATTCGAAAGTCCATGTTATGAAGTAATTCGCACCGTCTTACACTATGATGCGACGTCGACTGATTTTATCAAATCACACATTTTCAGGGACCACAAATCCGTCGCGATAATTTCGCGTAAGCATGCTATCCGCTTCGGGGTCGTTTACAAAGGTCTCCGCATGGGGATTGAACGTCAAGACGCGATCCAATCGGTAGGCAATGTTGCCAAGATGCGCCAGCCCGGAGGCAAGGTGGGCCGTTTCGACGGGGCCATTCAAAATGGTTTTGTCGTGTTTGCGGACGGCTTCGATAAAATTGGCGAAATGCCCGTCGGTACCGCCATCGCCCCGATCCATTCCTGTCGCCGATTTTCCGCCATCATCGCCCGACTTGCCCGGTTCCCGGTTCTCCCCCAAATAGGTTTTATATTTATCATAGCCATCTACGACCAGTATGCCTTTATCTCCATAGAAAATATTGCCGACTGTAGCCCCCTCTTCGGTATTCGTGCACCATGGGCGTACCTCAAATTGTATAATTTTTCGTTCCTCCGGATAATTATAAACAGAGGTCAGGACTTCGGGAACTTCTTTGCAATCATCCCACAGGAACTTCCCGCCCATCGAGGTTATTTTTGTGGGTAGGCCTACATCCAATCCCCACATACACAAATCGGTTTCATGAATGCCTTGGTTGCCTACATCGCCATTGCCATAATCCCAGTGCCAGTGCCAGTTGTAATGTACAAGATTTCTCGTAAAAGGCCTTTTAGGTGCCGGTCCTGTCCATAAATCATAATCGATTCCGGCCGGTACGGGAGAGAACCCCTGATCCCCAATATCGCCCCTCCATCGAAAAACAAGCCCTCGGGCCATATAAACCCGCCCGATATAGCCATCGCGCATTAAATTGATAGCCTCGTTGATGGCCGGCGAACTTCGCAATTGCACCCCATGCTGTACGATACGGTCATATTTTTGGGCTGCTTCGACCATTTTACGTCCTTCCCGGATGTTGTGCGAACCTGGTTTTTCAACGTATACATCTTTTCCTGCCTGACAGGCCCATATTGCTGCAAGTGCATGCCAGTGATTGGGAGTCGCGATGGTGACCACGTCAATATCCTTGTTCTCCATGACCCTGCGCAGGTCTTGCTCTAGCCCAACGTCTTGATTGTAAGTTTCCTTAAACGATTTTTGTCGCTCTTTCAAAAGGTTCATGTCGGGATCACATAGCGTGGTAATGCGAACATTGTCCTGTACCATTAAACTTTTAATATGGCTCGTACCACGCCCATTAACCCCTAAAACTGCCGCGTTGATGCGATCGTTCGCGCCAAAGACGCTCGAAGAAATAATGGTCGGTGCGGCTATTACCGCGGTTCCTGCCGCAGCCGTTTTCTTGATAAAAGATCTTCTTGTTGATTTCATGTGCTCATCTATTTGGTTTAACTAAAATTCCACAGAGGGCAGAAAACTACTTTTTTGATATGCGAATTCATGCTGTTTTTGGCACCATTATGATTCCAGGCATATTCCAGCTCATATTAAATTGACTGCACCATCAAAAGGGAACGATGCCTTTAAAAAAAGCGGCAATTCATATAGCCGTAAAAAAATCCTGTGGTACCTATTGCCAAGGAAAGTTAAACTTTTTATTCTTTCGTGAACGTTAACGAACCCTTTTTTTTATTATTTACTAAGTCGTCGACCCTTTGGCCATAAATACATTTAGACTGTATTTCAAATTAAAGGGCATCAGATAGCCCACTCACTCGGGAATATTACAAACGGCCTGCTCACAAGCATCGGTACCTTCTTTCTAAGTTTTTGCAGCGATTTCTAGCGGGTCAATCTACCCCACGCTGAAATTTCCTATCTTTAGTAAGCTCCCTTGTTAGATGCAATCCGCTGTAGTGACAAGCTTCTTGGCCGGGAAGACGGTTCCTGATAGCAATGCTAGCAAACTATAGATAAACAAACACAAATAACTAAAAAAATATGAAAAAACATGGCTTATTAATTTTAGGATCGGCCCTATTCTTTGTGCTGGGCTTCGGCTTTAATCCGGCGACCCCAAAAGCATCCGCAAGGAACAATACCTTATTTGAAAATATGAATAACACTAATATGGACAGTATGAAATTAGGAGCTTTTTCAATAAGCCTTAGTGTCAAGGACATTCAGGCTTCAAAACAATTCTATGAGCATCTTGGTTTTTCGGTCCTAGGTGGGGGCTTAGAGAAGAATTACCTAATAATGAAAAATGAAAATGCCCTTGTTGGTTTATTCCAGGGGATGTTTGAAGGAAACATCTTGACATTTAACCCGGGATGGGATGAAAATGGCCAGAACATAACCGATTTTGATGATATTCGAAAAATCCAACAGCTATTAAAAAGCCAAGGGATAAAATTAGACCATGCAATTGATGAAAATACTACCGGCCCGGCCAGCCTGATGATTCCGGACCCGGACGGAAATATAATTCTTATCGATCAACATCGTTAGGTCATTTTGAAATATATTGGTGCGCGGGAAGGAGCCTTAAACTTAAAAACTAGTACGCCATTAGTTGTAAATGCATGGTATTTTCCTTTCTTTAAATAATATAACCTTTTATCTTATTTCCCTTTGCGCCAAATTATGGCACCATGGTAACCAATCTAATTAAACCCTATGATCAAGTTTTTTAGAAAGATCCGACAACGATTGCTCACCAAGAATAATCCTACCTCCCGTGCTACTGCCCCAGGAAGTGTAGGCAGGTTCAGTAAATATTTGCTCTATGCCATCGGAGAGATCGTATTGGTGGTCATTGGCATTTTAATCGCCTTACAGATCAATACGTCGAACCAAAATCGCATCAATAATAAGACCGAGCTGTATTATCTTAATCAAATGAGGAATGACCTAGCGACGGATAGCCTTATTCTCTTTCAAGAAAAATTAAAATTTCAAAATAATCTTCCGATTATATTAAACTTTCTTGCCGAGCTCCATAAAAACGATAATAAAGAAAGTTTTAACCAGGCGATTCGAAGCTATATCAATCATGTTTTCAAACCCTTATCATTCGTGAGTAATAACGCCACCTTTAACGAAATGAAATCAAGTGCCAAGCTGGGACTTATTCGAGATAATGTATTAAGAAATGGCATCGTAAATCTTTATAACCACTTGGAGGAAACTAAAAACCTTTATTCAACACAATATGATTTTATCAGCTCGATCGATGTAGCGCTAATTTCCGGAAGAGGCTTGGCCAAATATCATCAAGCGCAAAATTCACTTTTTTCCCAATACAATTCAGAAGATGAATTGTATCTGTTAAAGGGGTTTAAAGCCGAATTGGAAAGCAATGCGGCCAATTGGCATTGGTCTATCGTGGAATTACAGCCCGAATTGACCGCCCAAATACAGGAACTGCGTGAAGTGATTGCCGAAATAGATGCGTATGTCAAGAATAACAACGAATAATGTATTCGAAATTTTTGTGTAGGGAAAGGAAACCTTTTAAAATTCGCCGACCTCAGAAATCGAATCATATATCCCTAACCGAAATTATAGAGCAGAATCACATAAATACAACTTAAATATCAAAAGATAAGTATGTTGCAAATTATAGCGAAATTGGTATGAGAGCCTTAGTTTTTGAATCCTTTCAAGGATCCTTGCGGGTACAAAATGTTCAGGATCCCACTCCCAAAGATCATGGAGTCGTCGTTAAAGTGAGCGCCACCGGTTTGTGCCGCAGTGATTGGCATGGCTACATGGGCCATGACCCCGATATCGTATTGCCCCATGTTCCGGGTCACGAATTGGCTGGGACCATCGTGGCCCTTGGTAAAAACGTTCAAAATTTTAAGGTCGGGGACCGGATCACCGTACCTTTTGTTTGCGCCTGCGGTCGTTGTAGTCAATGTAGTTCTGGGAATCATCAGGTTTGTGACCATCAATCACAACCTGGATTTACCCATTGGGGTTCGTTCGCCGAATATGTTGCCTTGGATTATGCCGACACCAATCTCGTGCCGATCCCCGAAGAAATTGATGATGTTACGGCAGCAACCTTGGGATGCCGTTTTATTACTGCCTTTAGGGCCATTGTCGAACAAGGTAAAGTAAGCGGGGGTCAGTATGTTGCCGTACATGGTTGCGGCGGCGTTGGATTGTCTGCCGTGATGATTGCGAATGCCCTAGGAGCTCAGGTAATCGCTATCGACATCAATGAAGCCGCATTGGTCTTTGCCAAACAGCTCGGCGCCATCGCGACCATAAATGCCTCGCAAACTACCCATGTCGTAGATCTCGTGAAAAACATCACCCAAGGGGGCGCCCATGTCTCTTTGGATGCATTCGGAAGTGCCACTACTTGCTTTAATTCCGTTTCGAATCTAAGAAAAAGGGGGAAACACATTCAAGTGGGATTGATGACCGGGGATCATCGACATCCCCAAGTCCCCATGGACCTAGTCTTGGCCCATGAACTTGAAATTATCGGTAGTCATGGCATGCAGGCCCATAAATATCCCGAAATGATGGCCATGATCAAAAATGGGAAGCTCCATCCTGAAAAACTCATTGAAAAAACCATCCCGCTCGAAGCGGCCATCACGGCCTTGCCGAATATGGCGCAATTTGATCATAAAGGCGTTCTGGTAATCAATTCCTTTTAACACAACTTGAAAAATAGCTGCCCCAGGGCACCGTTTCATCAATGCATTGCGCAATGATTTTTAAAGGCAATTTAAAGGCCCTATCTCTTTATTTTGTAACTTACTTCTGAAACTATTCGGCTCTATTCAGGGCCTTTAAATGCACTATACGCCCTCGGTGGAAAATCTTAGGAAACGTCAATATTTGAAAATGAATCCAATAAATTGAATGCCAAAAACATGCAACCCATCTACAAAAATTGTCAGAGCTGCAGAATGCCGCTAAAGAAAGACGATAAAGGCGGAGGCACCAATAAAGACGGTAGCAAGAGCACCCTATATTGCTCTAAATGTTATGTAGACGGACAATTCAGCTTGCCCGATATTACGGTGGGTGAAATGCAGCAGCGGGTAAAAGGCAAATTGAAGGAATTCGGTTTTCCAGGATTTATGGCGGGTTTTTTTACAAAGGGTATCCCAAAATTGGAACGTTGGAAAAATTAAAATAATAAACTTAAGTGCAATGGCGACTAAAATACAGCTCATACATCCTGCCGGTAAAAAAGCGGTTCGTATGGAGGATGCTAAATACGAGATCATCAAGAAATACCTTTTACAATATTTAAATTCAAAGGGCGAAGCCACCCAAAATGAACTACAAAATTCTGTGGAAGGGGCTTTCAAAAAAGACCATGTTATTTTTGAAGGCACCATCGGGTGGCACACCGAATGGGTCAAACTTGACTTGGAGGCACGGGGGATAATCAAACGCCATGCCGATAGAAACCCGGCAACCTATTCTATGGCATGACAGTATCCCGCATAACGCTGTTCAAGATATTGGCGGTTTTCTTTGTAACCGTCACCTTAACAGGGTTTTATTATGTTCATGAATCTTTTCCGAAACCGATCCGGGCAGTAACGGCCTTGCTGGCAACACCTGTAGCAATCGCTTCCGGTATTTCGCATTATTTACATTTGGGCTTATCAGTATATGAATCGCCTTGGGCCATTTTTATTTCGAATCTTGTCGCTGCACTGGGAATTGTATATTTCGCGACCTTGGTTTTCAAAATTAAGAACCGCTAATATTCCTTTCTAAAAACGAATGCCTTACTTTATTCAAAATGGACTATCTCAAAAAAATTAGCGTCGCTTTTGAACTTCATTCGGTCGAAGATATAAAAGCCTGTTTCGAGAATGGGGTTGACCCAAATGCTATGCTTGATGGAAGACCGCTTATTCATACCCTAATCAACATGTACACTCGGGGCCCCGGATTCAAAAGATGTATACAAGTATTTGTTGATTATGGTGTCGTTTTTGATGACCCCTTTTTATTGGCCGTTCTTTTGGATAATGACACATTGCTTGATAAACTAGTATCCCAAGACGTTACTGCCCTTAACAAAAAATATACGTTTCAATGCACTTTTACCCCGCTGTACGAAGTTTCCCTATTGCATATTTGTGCTGAATACAATCACCTTTCTTGTGCAAAAATCCTAATAAAACATGGTGCCAATAGCAACCTGAAAGCTGGCTTTGATGAATATGGTTTTGGAGGGCATACCCCAATCTTCCACACTGTAAATCAAGATGCCAACAAGAGTATCGATATGCTAAAATATTTAGTATCGCTGGAGGTCGATTTGACAGTGACCGTAGCCGGACTTATTTGGGGAAAAGGCTATGACTGGGAAACCTTTATTCCGTCAGTAAACCCCATAAGTTATGCCATGATGGGACTTCTCAGACAGTTCCAGCGAACTGAGGCACAAATTTATGAAGTAGTCAAACTGCTTATGAAGGCCCGATACGGTATAAACTATGTTCCCAAAAACATTCCTAATAGGTATTTAAATAGTTGACCTTTAACCAACCCAATGATTGAACACGAATTTGAGATTTATCCGTCAACGGAACACTTATCTACATGGACACCGAAAGAAATATTCATTTAAAATAACCGAAGCATGTCTTTAACCGATTGGATAGGATTTATGGGAGTTACCTTGCTCCTCGTCGCCTTTTTTCTAAATCTCAAAGGGACCATCGAAAAGGAAAACTTGCTTTATATTTTACTTAACATCGTTGGGGCCTTCTTGGCGTGTTTGGCTTCCGTACTTTTACATTATTTGCCCTTTATCATCCTTGAAGGTTGTTGGACTTTGGTTTCATTATATGGACTTACCAGATATTTCAGGGGCAGAAGACATTTAATGAAATAGGTGCTTCAAAGTTTCTCTATCATGTAACAGCTGCCTTTCTCCCATTTCAATAATTCTTATGTGGCAATTTCCTTATTTTAGACCTTAAAATTTTAAAGTTGATAGTTAAAATATCGATTATCTTAGAACCATTCTTAAAAGATGATCGATTAGACTTTTTAGGCAAATGCTTTACATGATTATTTTGTGATAATCCATTTAAAAGACTGATTCAAATTACAAAAGGAGCTATGGCCGTATTTAGGAAGCAAAAATTCAACGATCTCGGACTCGATACCAAAACACCCTCCGACGGGTATCGATCTTTGAATAAGGATGGCACCTTTAATGTAAAGAAACTCAACGTTCCACTTTTCGAGCGCATCAATTTTTTTCATTCCCTGGTTTCCATGTCGTGGTGGCGTTTTTTTGGAATCATCGCTGGCTGTTATATCCTGGTCAATCTATTATTCGCCAGCTTTTATATGGCAATCGGTGTTGAACACCTTACGGGAATCGACGGTATTACAGATTTCGATAAATTTTTAGAGGCATTTTTCTTCAGTGCACAGACCATCACAACACTGGGTTATGGTCGTGTGGCCCCCATAGGAATTCCGGCCAATATTGTTGCGGCCGTAGAATCGATGCTCGGGCTACTCTCTTTTGCACTGGCAACAGGGCTGATGTATGGTAGATTTTCAAAGCCATCGGCAAGAATTCTTTACAGTGCGCATGCCGTTATTGCCCCATATCAGGAAATAAATGGTTTCATGTTTCGTGTAGTCAATCCACAAAACACACAACTGTTGGAAGTGGAAATCAACGTAACGCTTTCAATGAAAAGGGAAAATTCTGAGTTGCGTAATTTTTATTTGTTAGAACTTGAGCGGCCGAAGGTCGTATTCTTCCCGTCCACCTGGACTATCGTCCACCCAATTACCGAGGGGAGTCCGTTGTATCGCTTGACAGAGAACGAGGTGCTGGAAAAAGATGCCGAATTTATAGTGATGATCCGGGCTTTTGATGAATCGTTTTCACAAACGGTTTATTCCCGTTCTTCCTATATGGCAACAGAGCTAAAGTGGGGCGAAAAATTTATTTACCTTATTCAACGCGACAAGGATGGCATTTCGGTCGATGTGGGCCGAATCGACGAAACTGAAAAAGCAGCTCTGAATCCATGAATAAAAGAACGATCGTTTTGTTAGGTTTTATGGTGCTGAAGATGGTACTGCAATTTGTACTCATCAGTCCGGAATACGATCTGCACCGCGATGAATATCTGTATCTCGATCAAGGGCAACACCTTGCCTGGGGCTATGTCTCGGTACCCCCTTTCACCTCTTGGATCTCGGCGATCATCCATGCCCTCGGCAATGGAGTTTTTTGGGTTAAGTTCTTTCCGGCCCTATTCGGCGCCCTGACTTTGCTAGTAGTCTGGAAGGCTATCGAGGCCCTAAAAGGAGATCTCTTTGCACTTGTTTTAGGGGCCGTGTGTATTGTATTTTCTACCTTACCAAGGCTCAACATATTGTACCAGCCCAATTCTTTTGACATTCTCTGCTGGACGACCCTTTACTTCGTGCTTATCAAATACTTTCAGGAAGAAAAACCAAAATGGCTGTATTGGGCCGCCGGGGTTTTTGCTTTCGGATTTCTGAACAAATATAACATTGGTTTTGCGGTAATCGGGCTATTGCCTGCGTTCCTATTAACTAAACAACGCGCAATTATTGCCGATAAAAAGTTGTACGGGGCCATGATATTGGCCCTATTGCTCATTTCGCCGAATCTTATTTGGCAGTACCAAGAGGGGTTCCCGGTAATACGCCACCTCAGGGAGCTGGCCGAAACGCAATTAGTGAACGTAAATCGATGGGGCTTCCTGGCCGAACAACTGCTCTTCTTCACTGGTGCCCTCTTCGTAATCTTGCTAGGGTGGGCCGCACTCTGGTTTTACTTACCTTTTAGAAAATACCGATTTATGTTCTGGGCACTTCCTTTGACGTTGGCTGCCTTCGTATACCTGCGGGCCAAAGGGTATTATGCCATAGGCCTTTATCCTGTGTATATCGCCTTCGGATCGGTATATCTGGCCACTTTGTTGAAAACAGGTAAGAAAAGATACCTACGGCCGGTCATCATTGCCCTGCCAATCCTTGTGTTCCTTCCCATCTCAATGATCGCTTTTCCCAATAAGAGTCCGGAGTATATTTTTTCGCATCCCCGTCTTTACCAAAAATACGGACTATTGCGGTGGGAAGATGGCAAAGACCACTCCTTACCGCAAGACTTTGCCGACATGCTAGGCTGGCGCGAATTAGCCACCAAAGTAGACACGGCTTTCGAAGGTCTTGCTGAACCTAACCTAACCTTAGTACTCTGCGACAATTACGGACAGGCGGGTGCCATCAACTATTATAGCAAGAAGGGCATACATGCTGTCTCCTTTAATGCCGACTATGTGAACTGGTTCAGTCTGGAACCAAAATATGTCAATCTAATCCGGGTCAAGGAACAAGAGGCTAAGCACACTGAATTTGCAGAAACGAGTCCATATTTCGAGGCATCGATCATCGCCGACTCCATCACCAACCCCTATGCCCGGGAAAAGGGAACCACTATTTTTGTGTTCGAGGGGGCCAAGGTCGATGTGAACAAGCGCATCCGTCAGGAAATCGAGGAGGTGCAGAATACAAATTGATCTACGACTTCTGCCAATTGCCATAAACCCAAAATATGGTTCGGTTTTCTTAATTTAGTTTGCAAAATCAGATTTTTGGTAATACTGCCCGGAAAAAAGGGACAACCCTTCAAGTTTTCGACCAGGATAATCCTAATTTTTTTATATGTCTAACCCAAATAATAAAATAAGCCATTATTTTAAGGTTTTCTTTTTATGGCAAATTATATTTTTTACCAATGCACTGTTCGGGCAAAAAGTAACCGCCAGTGCGAACATCGAAATACGCGAAGTAAGGATACCCATGCGTGATGGGATCCAATTGGCAGCAGACCTGTATATACCTCTATTTGCCAAGGGAGATGGCCGATTCCCCATACTTTTGGAATATTTACCCTATCGAAAGGATGAGGGGCGCGGCAATCGATTTCCCTTATTTTCTTATTTCATTAACAACGGGTATATCGTGGCCCGGGTTGATATACGTGGTACGGGGCGAAGCGAAGGCCGGCTGGTAGATGGGGAGTATTCCGAACAGGAACAACTTGATGGGGAGCAGGTAATCGATTGGTTATCAAAACAGGAATTTTCGACCGGAAAAGTGGGCATGTTCGGTATCTCTTGGGGAGGTTTTAACGCCTTGCACATGGCGATGCGGCACCCACCAGCATTAAAGACTATTATTTCACTTATGTCGACCGATGATATTTATCAGGATGATGTACATTTTATAGATGGTATGATGCATATCGATGCCTACGAAATTGGTCAAGACCTGGCCAATGCCCTGCCCGGGGCTCCCGATTTTAAAATTGATGAAGACTATTTCAAAAATCGCTTTGATACCGAACCTTGGTTATTGAAGTATAAACGGCAACAAACCGATGGCCCCTTTTGGAACAGGGCCTCCTTGAACGAGGATTATTCCCGAATCGATATCCCAACTTTTATTATCGGAGGATGGTATGATGGTTATCGCGATTTTATTCCACGTATGTTGCAACATGCCGATGTACCTGTAAAAGCCATCTTGGGTCCATGGAACCATACCTGGCCAAATTGGGCAAGTCCCGAACCGGCCATTGAATGGCGTGAAAGGGCCGTGAGTTGGCTTGATTATTGGCTAAAGGATGTCAATACAGGGATAATGGAAGAACCACAGCTCTATTATTATCAACGAAATTGGCATGCCCCAGGAACTGATCTCGACACTATTCCCGGTTCCTGGCGGGAGTCCGAAGGTTGGCCCCAGACACGCGATACCTTGCTCCTTTTGCAGGCCGATCACCAATTGGGTATGCAGCACGGCCCATTTCAACACTCCCTTGAATATAAACCTACTGCGGGCATTGAGGCCAGTGGTTCGGTCATGTGGTGGGGCGATTGGGCGCCGGATCAAAAAGGTGCCGATAAAAACAGTTTGGTATATGATTCGGCCCCGATGCAAAAAGAGGTTGAAATTATTGGCTACCCAGAAGTTACCTTACAGACTTCCACGAATGCCCCAGCCGCGAATTGGTTGGTGCGACTCTCAGATATAGCCCCCGATGGGAGGGTTACCCAAATTACAGGAGCTGGTTTTAATGCGACCCACTACAAGAGCGCTGAAAATCCCGTTCCCTTGGTTAGTGACAGTCTATATACCTTACATATTCAATTGCACGTCACCTCCTGGACCTTTCAAAAGGGTCATAAGATCCGCCTGGCCATTAACAATGCCCAATGGCCCATGATCTGGCCGACGCCTTATCAGATGACCACGACAATCCACGCTACCAACTTGGCGAGTTCTTCTTTGCTTTTGCCGCTAGGACCAAAAAATGCAAGCCCGATGCGCAAACCTTTTCTTAAACCCGTGGTCGACCCTATACTACCGGGATACCGATCTTTAGCCGCTGAAACGGTATCCGGATTTGCGGAAATGAATGGCGTGCAACGGGATGAATCAACACAGACGACGACGGTGATAGCAACCAATTCGGGTCGTGACCAATATCCTTGGGGAATCGAGGAATACACCGAGGAAATAACCCATGAAGTAAGCGACAAGCATCCGTCGGAAGGCCAAGTCCATAGCACGTACACCACTACTATTGCGGAAAAAGACCAACAATTGAAATTGACGGGCCAACTTCATTTTTATAGTGATACAGATGATTACTTTTATGAGTATACTCGTATTTTGGAGAAGGACGGAAGATTGGTGCGAAAAAAAACATGGAACGAAAAAATTCCAAGACGCTGATGTATTACTTATGCGCCTGCATAGCCTCAAATTTGGTATCTTTCAATCGTGATACCAAAAAATTATGAGCCATAAAAATAGCATCCACCGAAAACTATCCCTTAATTTCGTACTGATCCTGTTCCTGACAATCGGCTGCAAAGATACGACTGACGTAGCCGTTACAATCGATATTCCAGGGCTCGACGAATCGGTGGAAGTGATTCGGGACCAAGCAGGCATCAATCATATATATGCCAAAAACCAACATGACCTGTTTTTCGCCCAAGGATATTGTGCCGCCAAGGACCGTCTCTTTCAATTCGAAATCTGGCGTAGGCAGGCAACGGGCACCGTGGCCGAAATTCTTGGGGAACGGGAAGTGAAGCGGGACATCGGCACCCGCCTTTTTAAATTTAGGGGCGATATGGATACCGAGATGCGGCAATATCACCCGGATGGTATTGAAATCTTAAATGCGTATACCGATGGGGTCAATGCCTACATTGAAGAAGTATTGCAATATCCCGATCAGCTGCCAGTAACCTTCAAGGCATTGGATATTTTACCACAAAAATGGACACCCGAGGTAATTATATCAAGACATCAGGGACTATTGGGGAACATTACCGAGGAACTTGATATTGGAAGGGCGGTGGCGAAAGTGGGCCCAGAAAAAGTGAATGAATATCTATGGTTTCATCCCAAACAACCGAAAATTGACTTGGATCCCGCGATTAATGGGGAACTATTGTCGATGGATATCCTTGAATTATATAATGCCTACCGGAGTTCCTTAGAATTTAAACCCGAGGATGTTGTGGCTTCCTATCGCAACGAGGAAGCTTCAAGAACATCAAACGATGAAACCACTTTACTCCTTCAAAGAGAGAAAGACAAACGCTATTTAGGCAGCAACAATTGGGTAACGGCCCCAAGTCTTTCGGAAAACGGCCATGCCTATATGGCGAACGATCCCCACCGGCAATTGGCCATACCTTCCCTGCGGTATTGGGTACATTTATCGGCCCCCGGCTGGAATGTAATAGGCGGTGGGGAACCTGAAATTCCAGGAGTGTCCATCGGGCATAATGAATATGGTGCTTGGGGCCTTACCGTCTTTGAAACCGATGGGGAAGATTTATATGTCTACGATATCAACCCAGAGGATCCCCACCAATACAAATACAAGGATCAATGGGTAGATATGAAAATGATCCAGGAGACCATCAAAGTAAAAAATGCTAGCGACCGGGAAGTAACCCTATATTATACTCAACACGGGCCGGTGACCCTAATCGATTCGGCAAACCATAAGGCCTATGCCGTACGATGTGCCTGGATGGAACCTGGAGGTTCCCCTTATCTCGCCTCCTTGCGTATGGACCAGGCTAAAAATTGGAAAGAATTTCGGGAAGCCTGTAACTATAGCAATATTCCCGGTGAAAATATGATCTGGGCCGATACCGAAGGCAAGATTGGTTGGCAAGCAGTGGGCATTGCACCGATTCGAAGAAATTTTAGTGGTCTGGTACCGGTACCCGGGGATGGTCGTTATGAATGGGACGGCTATCTTCCCATCATCGAAAAACCTCATATATTGAACCCCCCGAGTCATTTTATCGGTACCGCGAACCAAAATGTTACCCCGGATGATTATAGCCATTGGGATGCGATAGGGTTTTCCTGGGCCGATCCCTATCGCGGAATGCGAATCAATGAGGTCTTGGGTTCCGGCAAAAAGTTGACCCTAACTGATATGCAAGAATTACAGACCGACTATTTTTCGATACCGGCCAGGATATTGGTACCCTTTTTAAAAACGGCAAACTTCAAGGACACCCTGGTCGAAGCCGTTAAAAATAAATTGTTGACCTGGGATTTTCGATTGGATAAAAATTCTGTGGCAGCCGGGATCTACGTGGCTTGGGAAAAGGAATTGCCCCTTAAATTACTGGAGTATTTCCCCGATCCAGGAGCCGAAGATCTTGTCGCTAACCTTCAAATGGCCCGGCTTTTGGAATGGATTCAAAATCCAGAAACCAGATTTGGAAAAAATGCCGAAGAAAATAGAGATACATATCTGAAGGGGACGTTTGCTTCGGCAATACAAGGTCTTGTCAAAAAATTTGGGAATGATTTGAATTCATGGCAGTACGGACAAGCAAACTATAAACACGTTCAAATCAAACATCCTTTGGGTGATGTGGTCAATGCTGATTTGCGGGATAGACTCAACACCGAACTTAGGCCTCGAGGTGGAAATCAACATACCCCCAATTCTACCGGCAGTTCCAATAGTCAACTATCCGGGGCCACTTTTCGCATCATAGTTGACATCAACGATTGGGATAACACGGTTGGGGCGAATCCTCCCGGACAATCAGGCGATCCCGACAGTCATTTTTACAAAAACCTGTTCGATTCCTGGGCAGATGATGCCTATTTCCCGGTATACTTTACAAAATCAAAACTTGATTCCCTAGCGCAAGGGCGAACACTGCTGGTTCCTGAATAATCCTATCAATCGCATACGGGGAGCCACTATTTCAGGCTAACCTTTAGAATATAGTCATCTGCTGTCAGAAAAAGGGTTTTTTCATCGGGCGTAAAGGCGCAGTTCGATGTCTTTTCACCCGTATGGATTCTTGCGATCGGTTTTCCAGCCTGATTGAATATCCATAAACCGCCTGGCCCGGTGGCGAACAGATAGCCCGTGCTATGCATTTTCATTCCGTCCGGCAAACCTTGTTCCCCTTCTTTCCCTATCAAGGCGGTGGCATTATGAAATATCCTTTTATTCGCAATCTTTTCCTCCGAAATGACATCGTATTCATACCACACAGCATGTTGTGGATTTGATACCGCTATATAAAGTTTTGAATAGTCGGGAGAAAAAGCAATACCATTGGGTCTCGATAGTTTATCCAATAAAACCAATTCTCCTGAGGGCTTGAGGCAATACACTCCTTGAAAGTCTAACTCTTTATGCGGATCTTCCATTTGCAATGGAAGCCCATAGGGCGGATCGGTAAAATACAGATTGCCCCTGTCATCGTAGGTGCCATCATTCGGACTGTTCAGGCGTTTGCCTTCGTAACGGTCTGCCAGTACTTCATACTCCGGTTTCGGGTTATCAAGCGTAGTTTTCATGCTAGCGACCCTTCGCTCCCCATGTTGCATCAAAATCAGCTTTCCTTGGGGGCTTAGGACCAAGCCGTTCGACCCCGGTTCCTCTCCCTTAAAATCATCTCCCATAAAACCGGAGGGATATAAATACTCCGAGATTTTGCCATCGGTATCCATCTTAAATACCTTGTTATTGGGAATATCAGAAAACAAAAGAAATTTTCCATCCCCGATCCACAAAGGGCCTTCGGTCCAAGTGAATCCGCTACCAACCACGGCAATTTCTGTGCTATCATCCACAAATTGGCGGGCTTCATTGTCAAGAATTTCGATTGAAAACGACGGCGCATCCTGGCCCATCAAGGGGTATTGAAGTTGTGACAAGAGTAAAAAAAGATATAGCTTTCCCATAATGTTCGTAATTTATGATTCTCATTGGAACAATGCATTGAAGCATGTACCCTATTTCATATTTAATTAGGTAAAAAGTGCTTTCCCCATACTTTAAAGATAGCCCTGCCCTATCGGACGACTTTTGTTTCTAAATAATATCTTCCCCCCGACGGAGGCCTTTGATAAACTGTTTAGCCAAATCCTCAATTTCCTTCATATCCTCTGCAGTACTGGCGGTAGCCTTGACCAAAGAACTACCAATGCCCAGCCCATCGATACCCGCCTGTACCCATTCGGCAAGGGTATCAAGGCCAATACCGCCGACTGCGAAGATTTTTACATTTTTAAATGGCCCTCTCAGCGCATTTAAATAGGAAGTCCCAAACTGACCTGCAGGGAATAATTTGATAATATCGGCCCCATAGGACAAAGCATCGCTTATTTCAGAAGGGGTCAAAGCGCCCATCAATATTGGTATATTGGCATTCACCGCAATTTCTACTATTTCCTTGTTTGTATTTGGTGTCACTAAAAACTGCGCCCCGGAGGCGATGGCATGTTCGGCAAGATGGGTATTGGTTACCGTTCCCGCCCCAATAAGTATATCTGGATATCGCAATCGGGCATTTTTGATTTCCGTTCTAAAACCGGGGGTATTGGTAGTAATTTCCAATATTTTGATACCTCCCGCAACCAATCTATCAAGAACCGGTTGCACGAAAGCCTGTTGGTTCAAGCGAACGACGGCAACCAATTTCTCGGTTACTAGGACATCAAGTATTTCTTCCTTTCCTTTCATCGTATGACATGGCCCGAGGTATTCCCTTCGGCTATTGAATTTATTTCTTGTTCACTACTCGTATGGATGTCGCCCATAATCGTATGTTTTAGGGCGAATGCCGCTGTAGCGAAATTAATGGCGTTTTGGTCCTTCCAATTTTTGCCCATGGCATGCAGGAATGCGGCCGCAAAGGCATCTCCCGTGCCGAAACGATCTGCGACCTCGACCTCATAGGAAGGCGAAAAATAGGGGATACCGGTAGTCATACAGGCTCCAGAAACCTGGTTCAAGGAGGCCGACCGATGATCCCGAACCGTGAAGGCCACTTTTTCAAGACCGAAATCTTTTTTGACCTTTTCAAGGGCCTTTAAGGTTTTGTCCAAGGCGGTGCTTCCAGTGAATTCCATGTCGTAAACATCTTTCAGAACCCCGATATTTCCAAAAACCAAATCGGTATGCTCTAAAATACTATCGAAAATGGTTCGTGCCATTTTTGTATCCTTCCACAAACTTCTTCTAAAGTTTAGATCAAAACTCACGGATACGCCGAGTTGTCGAGCAGTTTTAACCGCTATCACGGTTTCTAAGGCACATTGCTTGGATAGCGCTGGCGTAATACCCGACACATGAAACCATTTTTGATCTTTTAATAAGGTCTTCCAATCAAACTCGTCTGGCCCAATTTCGGAAATGGCAGAACCGGCTCGATCGTAAATAACCTTTGACGGACGGATCGAGGCTCCTAATTCTATAAAATACGTACCCAATCTGGAGCCACCATTAACTATAGAGCGGGTGTCAACCTCGAATTGATTTAGAGATTGGAGCGCGGCCTCACCCAGTGCATTCGCCGGTACTTTGCTTATAAATCGTACTTTGTTCCCGAGACATGCCAATGAGGTCGCCACATTAGATTCCGAACCGGCATAGGCAACCGCAAAAAGATGGGAATTTTGAATGCGATCAGACGGGCCAGCGGGCACCAAACGGAGCATAATTTCACCAAAACTGGAAAAACCCATAAAGCAAAGATTTGTTTGAGCCCGTAACGATCTAGGAGCTTCCCTCACCTCTAAAGTAAGGAATAAATTTCAGCTGGCGGAATTTACCTGATGCTACCCCCGACGATTGAACATCCTGGCCGGCAATTAATTTTCCACGAAGCGATGACCCTACTAAATTAGGCCAGAACGTTCAGATGAATCATGTATAAAAGCTTAGAAGACTTAGACAGGCGCCCCATAGAGATCAAAATCGGCCGCATCATGAATTTTGATATCTACAAATTCACCATGTTTTAAATAGAACTGAGTAGCATCGATAAGAACCTCATTATCAACATCCGGGGAATCGAATTCAGTTCTTCCGATAAAATAATTCCCTTCCTTGCGATCGATGATACAGCGAAACGTCTGACCGATTTTTTCTTGATTCAGTTCCCAGGAAATTTGTGATTGCAATTCCATGATTTCATTCGCCCGTGCTTGTTTTACCGTTTCCGGTACATCGTCTTCAAGGGAATAGGCATGTGTATTTTCCTCATGGCTATATGTAAAGCAGCCCAGCCGTTCGAACCGCATTTCTTCCACCCATGATTTGAGATTCATGAAATCTTCCTCGGTTTCCCCTGGGTAGCCCACGATCAAGGTCGTACGTATGGCCATATTGGGAACGGCAGCCCTAAAATCTTTCAATAATTGGGTAGTTTTAGCCTGTGTCGTCCCCCGTCGCATGCTTTTAAGTACCGAATCGGATATATGTTGCAACGGGATATCCAAATAGTGACAGATTTTTGGTTCTTGCCGCATTACGGTGAGTACATCCATCGGAAAACCGGTCGGAAAGGCATAATGTAACCGAATCCATTCGATACCTTCAACCTGTACCAAGGCCTGAAGAAGTTCTGCCAGATTTCTTTTTTTATAGAGGTCCAGACCATAATAGGTCAGGTCTTGTGCAATCAAAATGAGTTCCTTAACGCCTTTGGCTGCCAACTTTTGCGATTCGATGACCAATTCTTCCATCGGTTTGCTTCGGTGCTTTCCCCTCATTATCGGAATGGCGCAAAATGAACAGGGCCTATCACAACCTTCGGCTATTTTTAAATAGGCATAGTTTTTTGGAGTGGTGGTCAAGCGCTCTCCGATCAATTCATGTTTATAATCGGCACCTAAGGTTTTAAGAAGATTCGGTAGGTCGCTCGTCCCGAAATACGCGTCGACGTTTGGGATTTCTTTTTGCAGATCGGGCTTATAGCGCTCGCTGAGACACCCGGTAACATATACTTTATCAATGACGCCCGCTTCCTTTTTCTGCACGTACTCCAGTATCGTGTTGATACTCTCTTCCTTTGCATTAGCAATAAAACCGCAGGTATTAATGACGACTACATTGCCTTCCCCTTCATGCACTACATCTTTCTTGTTGGCGCGTAATTGCCCCATGAGTACTTCGGAATCGTAGACATTCTTTGAACAACCCAAGGTGACCACATTGATCCTATTTCTTTTAAGTGATTTTGTGCGCATACGTTTAAAAATGGCTGCAAAAATACGATTTGAGCCGCTAAGAACGTTGTTAATCAACAGTTTTCTTGTAATCACTTTAAACCTTTGCAAACGATTTGAGTCAAATAAATCAAATTACCATGCTATGAAATCCCAAATCACCTTTCGTTTGATGATCTTATTTTTTTGCGTCTTAGGATGTTCGAAAGACCAACCCGAAGATCCCACCCCAAATCCAAATCCAGAGCAATTGTACTTTCCCCCAATCAATTCGACCATTTGGGAAACCGTTTCCATTAATGATTTGGGCTGGAATACAGAAGCCGAACAACCCCTTTATACATTTCTTGAAGAAAGTAAAACCGACGCCTTTTTAGTCCTAAAAAATGGTCGGATTGTCATAGAGCAATATTTCGGCGATTTTGATGCCAATACAAATCATAGCTGGAACTCAGCGGCAAAAACATTGACCAGTTTCACTGCTGGGATAGCCCAAGAAGAAGGCCTTTTGTCAATACAAAATCCTTCTTCCGATTATATGGGGGTGGGATGGTCATCGCTTACCCCTGAACAAGAACAGCAGATCACGGTCAGGCATCATCTCACCATGACCACTGGGCTTGATTATACCGTACCCGATAATTTTTGTACCGACAAGGAATGTCTTCTATTTAAAAACAATCCGGGTACCTATTGGTATTATCACAATGCGGCGTATACACTTTTAGACAATATAATTACAGGGGCTGTCGGTCAGGATTTCAAGGCATATTTTAATGCGAAGGTGCGTGACAAGATCGGTATGCAGGGCGCTTGGATCAAGACCGGGTATCTTAATCTCTATTTTAGTACGGCAAGGAGCATGGCTCGTTTTGGACTGTTGAATCTAAATAAAGGTACGTGGGACACCACCCCGATATTGGAAGACCAAACCTTTTTTACTGAGGCGACCACCACTTCACAAGATCTGAATGCATCGTATGGCTATTTGTATTGGCTAAACGGAAAAAGCAATTATAAAATTCCCGGTTCTGAGGAACTCTTCCAAGGAAAGTTGATACCCAACGCCCCGGATGACCTATATGCCGGTTTGGGGGCTTTTGACCAAAAATTGTACGTTGTGCCCAGTCAAGGCTTGGTTATCGTGCGCTTGGGTGATTCTGCCGATGCCGATGAACTAGGCCCGACCACTTTTGATAACAATTTGTGGGAAAAACTGAATATGCTGATCAATTAACGGTACTCCAGGGGCATTTTTCTGATTTTGGTAGCATCTTCAAAAGCACGTCCTAATTGTAAAAGTTCGGCTTCTTGAAATTGTTTGGCGATAAAAGTAAGACCCACGGGTTCACCGTTGGTTTTATATCCCATGGGAACTGTCAGGGCAGGATACTTCGCCACCGCAGCGAAGCCTGCATGATAGTTATTGATCGAGAGTACGGCGTTTAGGTCATATCGGTCTAATGCGGCATCAAAAAACTGCCGACCGTTCTTTTCCAAAGTTGCTTTAATGAACTCTAAATGCCCTGCGGAAGTAGTATCTGACAAGATACCCTCAAAAAGCGCTTGACCATAGGGAATCCTGATCAATGAATCGGCCCTGTTGAAGGTGACGGCATCGGCTATAGATCTTATTTTTACCGCTTCCTTATTTTTTACCTCGGCGGCGAGATAAGCCGGAAGATCATTGCGCATATCGATATTTAAGATACTTAGAAAGCCTTCCATGGAAACCTCCGGAGGATCAAATTCGACGACTTCGGCACCCAGACTTTTTAGTTCCTCAATAGCCTTTTTGTAGATGGAATCACTCGCCATCAAATACCGCATAGCCCCGAGTCGTTTCCCTTTTAAAGATGCCTCCTCCCAAATGAGGTCGAGATACTTCGCTTTGACTGCAACCGATTTAGGATCAGTTTCATCCTTCCCGATCATGGCCGAGAGCAAGATGGCGTTGTCGCGAACGTTTTTGGTTATGGGACCCGGGGTATCTAAAGTACTTGATATGGGTACGATTCCGGTCCTGCTTAAAAGTCCGACCGTTGGTTTCAAACCCACCACCGAATTTTGGCTGCTCGGGGAAAGAATCGATCCAGAAGTTTCGCTACCCACGGCGGCTATGGCATAGTTGGCCGCTACCGAGGTGGCGCTGCCAGAACTAGATCCACCAGTCTCGAAAATTTTACGCCCATACGGATTTAAGGTCTGTCCCCCCACGGCACTATAACCGACGGGGCACCCTTGGCACAAGAAATAGGCCCATTCACTTAGGTTGACCTTCCCTAAGATAAGGGCCCCATTTTCCTTTAATTTTCTGACAATGAACGCATCGTCTACACGATTATTTTTAAGGGCTATGGCACCTGCCGTTGTGGGCATGCCCTCGGTATCGATGTTGTCTTTCAATAGAATGGGCATTCCACAAATAGGGTGGTAAACGCGGTCGTTATCGGAATTCATTAGTTTGTCTAGCTTACGTGCTTCATCAACGACATGTTCGTTGAAAGCAATTACCGTATTGAGTGTCGTTGCATTGTTTAGCTCATACTTGTAAATGCGGTAGAGGTAGAACAAGACCAGCTTTTCATACGTCAGTTTTCCAGCCGTGATATGCTTTTGTATAGTGGGAATATCCTGTTCCAAAATCATCGGTTTCAAGGCCTCGTACTCGGTTTCACTCATTTTTGAAACCTCATCGTACAAGGGTCTGAAAACCTCGTTCTTATCCAAAACCTTCGATTGAATCAGCTTAAACCGCATGCGTGGGATCTTATGGTCGCCATTATCGGCTACTTCGGAAGAATCATTATAGGGTTCCCACAGAACAACTTCGGGCGTAGCAGGTGCTTTTTCTTTGCAGGCCCAGAGGGGTCCGAACAAGACGATTACGAAAAATATTTTTTTCAACATGCCTAACTAAAAAAGGAATCTACGAACTCGTATTTATTAAACACCTGCAAATCTTCAAGGCCTTCACCTACCCCTATATATTTTACCGGAATCTGGAATTGATCGGAAATACCGATGACTACCCCGCCTTTGGCGGTTCCATCAAGTTTTGTTACGGCCAAGGAGGTAACCTCGGTAGCCTTGGTGAATTCTTTGGCCTGTTCAAAGGCATTCTGCCCCGTGGAACCGTCTAATACCAATAAAACCTCATGCGGAGCGTCGGCAACGACTTTTTGCATAACGCGTTTTACCTTGGTGAGCTCATTCATCAGATTCACCTTATTGTGTAACCGGCCTGCAGTATCTATAATGACGACATCTGCTTCCTGGGTGATGGCCGAGCTCAAGGTATCAAAGGCGACCGAGGCCGGGTCACTGCCCATTTGTTGTTTTATGATGGGTACATCGACCCGATCGGCCCAAACCTGCAATTGATCGATGGCCGCGGCACGAAACGTGTCGGCAGCACCCAGGACTACCTTATAGCCTTGTTTTTTAAAATGGTAGGCCAATTTTCCGATCGTAGTCGTTTTCCCGACGCCATTCACACCGACCACCATGACCACGAAAGGTTTTTTACCCTTTGGAATACTGAAATCAACCGCTTCGCCCGAATTGGTTTCCGATAAGAGCGCCGCGATTTCCTCCCGCAGAATGCCGTTTAATTCTTCCGTGCCCATATATTTATCCCGAGCGACCCGGGCTTCTATGCGTTCAATGATTTTCAAGGTCGTATTGACCCCGACATCCGATGAGACCAAGACCTCTTCAAGGTTGTCCAACACATCATCATCGACTTTTGATTTGCCGGCAACGGCCTTACTTAATTTATTAAAGAAAGTCGTCTTGGTCTTTTCCAGACCCTTGTCTAAAGTTTCCTTTTTATTTGATGAAAAAATATTCTTGAAGAGGCTCATAATCTAAATCGTTCTTTGCCCAAAGATAGGAAATGAGACCTAAAACAACACCTAGAAAAGCACAGCGAATTGGGGTTCGAGGAAAAAGATGGGGCATGTTGGGAAATTTGGAAAATAGGCAAAAGAAAAGGCCCCATTCAGATGGGGCCTTTTCAATTCTAAGGGATTGTTCCTTATTTTTTTGCTATCCACTCATTCACCAATTCTGGTGGCATTACCGATTCCACAAAAGTGTATGCCCCAGTTTTTGGGGATTTTACCATCTTAATGGCCTTTGTTAATCTTTTTGAGCTGGTCTGTAAACTTGCTACCGTTTTCTTTGCCATGGTCTTGTATCGTATTAGAAATTTTCACTGTAGTGAAAATCCTTCATTATTTAATTTCTTTGTGAACTGTCATCCTCTTGAGGATGGGATTGAATTTTTTAATTTCCATCCGTTCGGGAGTATTCTTTTTGTTCTTCGTAGTAATGTATCGGGAAGTACCTGGCTGGCCAGATTCCTTATGCTCGGTACATTCTAATATAACCTGAATTCTATTACCTTTCTTTGCCATTGTTATCTAAATTTACAAAATTACTTTGTAAGTAATCCTTGCGCCTTCGCTTCTTTTAATACCACGGATATGCCCTTTTTGTTGATTGATTTCAATGCCTTGGCAGAAACCTTTAAGGTTACCCAACGATCCTCCTCTGGAATATAAAAACGTTTCTTGGAAAGATTTACATTAAATCTTCTTCGCGTCTTATTGATCGAAAACGATACATTGTTTCCGAACATTGAACTCTTTCCAGTAATTTGACAAACTTTTGACATGGCGCTGAGTTTTTCTTATAAACAGGGTGCAAATTTATATCATTTTTGCGGGACGGACAACATTCTCATCTAGAATTTTAAAATTTCTTTCTGGAGCATTTCGAACCCCTTATTGACGGCCTTTTGTACAATACGCTCCCGATGGCTTCCCATATTGAATTTTTCAGTAATTACCCCCTTCGGTGTGGCTATGGCGATATACACGGTACCGATGTCGGCTTCGGAATCTCCCTTGGTAGGCCCTGCATTGCCCGTGGTGGCAATTGAAAAGTCGGTATTCAATAACTTTTTCACATTTTGGGCCATCAAGGAGGCCACCTCGGCACTAACGACCGAATAGCGGTCAATGATTTTTTTGGGGACCTGGAGCACCTCTATTTTGGTCTCGGTAGCATAACTCACGATGCCCCCTTTAAAGTAATTCGATGCACCCGGCACCGATGTAATCTCTTCGGCGATTTTGCCTCCGGTGCAACTCTCGGCTGTGGCCAAGGTCATTTTTTTTTCAGTGAAAAGCTTTCCAATGATTTCCTCCAAATTCTCGTTATCCTCGATCCCAAATAAAATATCGGCGATCAGCGGATATAATTTTTGGGAGACCTCGTCAATGGCCTTTTCAAGCTGGACCTTATCAGGGCCTTTGGCGGTCAAGCGTAACCTCACCTTGCCCAAATTGGGCAAGTAGGCCAATTTGATGAAAGGCGGTAAATTATCTTCCCAGGCCTCTATTCTATTGGCAATGGCACTTTCTCCCAACCCGTAGGTCACCAAGGTTTTGTGGATAATGTGTGGACGGTCAAAGTGTGCTGCAATTTTTGGCAGGACCTCAGTGGTCATCAAATTCTTCATTTCGAATGGGACACCGGGAAGCGATATAAAGACGGTTCCCTCCTCCTCGAACCACATGCCAGGGGCTGTGCCATAGGCATTGTGCAATACCGTGGCCTTCGAAGGCACCTGAGCCTGTTTGCGATTGATTTCGGAAATAGGTGCCGTGGTAATATATTTTTTGAATAGGGCTTCAACATGGCATAGCACTTCTTTATCCTCTACCAAGGTATCTCCGAAAAATTCACAGAAGGTGTGTTTGGTGATATCATCTTTCGTCGGTCCCAATCCGCCGGTTACGATAACGATCGAACTTCTTGCTTTGGCTTCCTTAAGGGCTGCCAAAATGTGTTCCTTATCGTCTTGTACTGAAGTGATTTGATACACCGAAACCCCAATTTTATTGAGCTCTTTGGCAATAAAGGCTGAATTGGTGTCAACAATTTGTCCGATAAGAATCTCATCGCCGATGGTGATGATCTCTGCGAACATTATAGGTGGAAATCTTTTTTAAGTTCGGAAACTACCTGGTTGATATCTTTTTTTAGCACTGGGAAGACCTTTTCTATTTCGGCCATATTGGCAGCATTCTTGCCCAAAGTCTCAATTTTCAGGGCAGCGGCACGGGTTTGTTCCATCCCCAATAAATCGACATTGGGCTTAATTTTATGTGCCAATTGGTACACCTTTTCATAGTCACTATGTGCCAAGGCACTTTCTAGGGCCTGCAAGTCGTGGGGCACTTCCTCCAAAAAGACAGATATTACAGAGTTGACGAAATCCTCATCCCCATCTGCCATCTCATTGATTTTATCAAGATTGTAAATCATTATTTTACTTTTACAGTGAAGAGTTCATGCCCTTCCAATATGCCCGAAAGATAGTCATTTGTTGCTATTCTTCCAACACCGGCCGGTGTACCGGTAAAAATAATATCACCTTTTTTCAACATAAAAAATTGGGATACATAGGCAATGAGGTCATCGATCTTCCAAAGCATGAGACTGGTATTGCCTTTTTGAACAATTTGGCCATTTTTGAGTAAACTAAAATTCAAATTGTTCAAATCGGAAAAATCGTTCTTTGGTAGCCACCTGCCTATCACGGCCGCACCATCAAAGCCTTTTGCCTTCTCCCAAGGCAGCCCTTTTTCCTTAAGTTGAGACTGCAGGTCACGGGCCGTGAAATCAATACCCAATCCTATTTCATCATAATAGTTATGGGCAAATTTGGCGTCGATATGTTTACCGACCTTCTTTATTTTGATCAATACTTCGACTTCGTGATGTACCTCTTTCGTAAAATCGGGAATATAGAAATCCTGATCTTTAGGAAGAATCGCAGAGTCAGGCTTTATAAATACAACGGGGTCCACGGGGCGTTCATTGGCAAGTTCTTTTATATGGTCGGCGTAATTTCGACCGATACAGATAATTTTCATGTTATTCGGAGTTCAAGGTTCGTCAGAATTTATAAGTGGTACTAATTTTTGAGGTTCAAAAAGCATTAAAAGCTTCCTTCTTTTGGCTCCCAACCGAAAGGGAATCGTTGTAAATTGGCTTACTTCCAACATCTTGTTAACCCAATTTATTGTTCAAGCGACTCAATTTTATCTGGGTAAGCACTTTTTTCGTGTACAACGGAAAGTCGGCGTTGAGGATCCATCCGAAATAGCCGGGTTCATTGTCAAGCACCTCCCTGACCTTTTTACCTTTGTGTTTGCCAAACGAAAAAATTTCCTCCCCCTCTTCATCAAGGCCTATAAAACCCGCAAAATCGGCAAATTGCCTGTGTGTTGAAAATTCGGCTAATTTTTTAATGTTATTTTCAAGTTCGGGATACCGATCCAATTGGGAAAGCAGCACTTCATAGGTAGCTTGTGTGTCGGCCTCTGCACTATGGGCATCGCTAAGATCCTTATCACAGTAAAACTTATAGGCGGCTTCCAAGGTGCGTTTTTCCATTTTATGGAATATGGTTTGCACATCGACCGAAACCGAATGTTTCATATCAAAATCAATATCGGAGCGAAGCATTTCTTCTGCTAGTAAGGGAATATCAAAACGGTCTGAATTAAAGCCGCCCAAATCACTGTCCTTTATCATTTTGTAAATTTCCTTTGCCAAATTCTTGAAGGTGGGTTCGTTGGCCACTTTTTCATTCGAAATTCCATGAATAGCGATGGCTTCTTCAGGAATTTCCATTTCGGGATTCACCAACCAGGTCTTACTTTCCTTATTGCCATTGGGGAAGATCTTTAAAATGGATATTTCAACGATTCGATCTCGGGCAACATTGATACCTGTAGTCTCTAAATCAAAAAAACAAATGGGTCGTGTGAGCTTTAACTCCATATTGTACGGTTCTTTGTACAAATATAACCCTTCAAAAAGGAAAGGGAAATGATAGGCAGCTTTATTTCAAATCTTTGCACTATCCTTAAAAGTAATCATTGAAATGAACTCTATTAACCTACTTTTTTGAATTTTAATGGCAAGGGCCGATACGCATAATAATGTAGTACCTCTTCCAAGGCCAGTTGTAACGCCCTATTGATCGGAACTATTTGGTTGCCCAATCTAAAATCTATTTGGGCCAATTTTTGGTAGTAGTCCGAAAATATAGGTATTGAAAGTCCGTTATTGATGGCAACGACAGTTCGTTCATAGTCTTCCGATTGATTTTCTTTGATGATCTTGCAAGTTGCCAAGCGCAAAAGCCCCAATTTGTCCCTGCCCGCCGCAAAGCCAAAGAGGCGACAAATGAGTCCGCGGTGGGGGTAGTCGCTACAACTTCCTTTTGTATTATCCATCAAAGTCAAAGATCGATACAAATGGCAGATGGCAGTGGGCTGTTTTTTAATTTCCTCCAAGACTTGCATGGCCATACCCTCTAAAAAAATATGATAGGCCCAGGGTAGAAATTCCAGCGGTGTGGCATCCACATCTGGTTTGGTACAACACTTTCCACATCCGGCAATACAATGCAATTTCGTATGGGATTGGAATTGTGCTATCTCCTTTTCCAATTGATGGAATAATAGTTCCACCGATCGCACCCTGCGCTGTATCGACATAAATTTTTTTGCGAAGGTACGTTGTAAAAGGAGTGCGATAATTTTTTTTATGAAACTTATTTATCGGTTTCGAATAAAAAGTTAAAAGACGGCATTATGCAAAAATTCGCAGGCTCAATTTGTGACTCAAAGGATAGAAACAAACAAAGAATGCTTTTAAACTCGCAGTCAAATTTTAAATACCACCCCTACCCAAAATCAATCGGTAAATCTTCAAACCCCCTTGGCATTTCTCCTGCTGATCGAAAACCTTATTCTAACCATTTCGACATCGTAATCGGTAAAGAGGGAAGCAGATCTTAAATCTCCCGATTCACGTCCCAAGCCTCCAAATAATCGGCCACGGCCTTGGCGAACATACTGCCCAAGGCGCCGTTGACCACCCGATGGTCATAACTATGGGACAAATACATTTTGCTTCGTATCCCGATAAAATCTCCTTCGGGCGTCTCGATGACCGCGGGTACTTTTCGAATGGCCCCTAAGGCCAAGATGCCTACTTGGGGTTGGTTTATTATCGGGGTTCCAAAAACACTGCCAAAGGTACCTACATTGGTGACCGTATAGGTACCCTCTTGAACCTCATCAGGTTTCAGTTGATTTGTACGGGCCCTTGCGGCTAAATCGTTCACTACCTGTGCCATGCCCACCAAGTTCAATCGGTCGGCATTCTTAATGACCGGTACTATTAAATTACCGTCGGGCAACGCTGTGGCCATTCCGATATTGATATTCTTTTTCTTAATGATTTTATCGCCCATCACCGAAATGTTGATCATGGGATAGGTCTTTAAGGCTTTGGCAACGGCTTCCATGAAAATGGGTGTAAAGGTCAATTTCTCGCCTTCCCTTTTTTCGAAGGAATCCTTCATTTTATTCCGCCAAACGACCATATTGGTCACATCGACTTCGATAAAACTCTGAACATGCGCCGAGGTCGAAACACTTTCGACCATATGCTTTGCAATCAATTTGCCCATTCGGCTCATTTCAATGACCTCCTCGGAGCCACTTGTCGGGGTGGTCTCCCTCGTCGGACTATCGAGATCGGAAGACTCCTCGATTTTTAATGAAGTAGCGACCGCTTCCTGGGTAGCGGGTTCAGCTTGCAAAACCGCAGCCGGCCTGCGGTTTTCTATGTATTGCAGTATATCATTCTTACTTACCCTGCCTTCCTTGCCGGTTCCTTTTATGGTATCGAGTTCGGCGATGGTAATACCTTCCTCTTTCGCAATATTTCGAACCAAGGGTGAATAAAAGCGATCCGAAGCACTAAAATCCTGTACGGGAATATTTTCGGTAGTTTCCTTGACCATAGGTTGGTTCGCCTTATATGCAGTTATTGCTTCTTTTGGCGCTTTCGGGTCGGCATCATTTTCTATAGTTGCCACTGGAGCCGAACCCTCTTCTCCATTTAATTCTATAATGGCAACGGTCTGCCCAACCTTAATAATATCATCTACATTGAAAAGTTTTTCGACCAAAATACCTTCTACCTCACTTGGCACCTCCGAATCGACCTTATCGGTGGCAATTTCAAAAACGGCCTCATCCAACTCAATGACATCGCCAACCTCCTTTAACCAAGAAGTCAAGGTAGCTTCCGCTACACTCTCCCCCATTCTCGGCAATTTTAATTCAAACTTTGACATATTCTTATTTTATGAGACTTTTGGGGTGATTTTTTTGCAAAAATAATAAAAAAGCCCCCTTACAAATAAACGTACTGCAAGATTAATTTAATTTTAAAGAGCCTTCGAAAGGAATACGGTTCAAAATGCTTCTCCCCAAAGTCACCTCATCGGCATACTCCAACTCATCACCTACGGCGATACCCCTGGCAATCGTAGAAGTCTTGATATCCAATCCGTGCAATTGTTTAAAGATATAGAAATTGGTCGTGTCGCCTTCCATCGTAGAACTCAACGCAAAAATAAGTTCCTGTATAATGCCTTCCCGCGCCTTGTTTACCAAAGAGGTTATGGTTAGGTTTTGCGGGCCCACACCTTCCATAGGGGAAATTTTTCCGCCCAGCACATGGTAGAGGCCTCTATATTGCCCGGTGTTCTCAATGGCCATTACGTCCCTAATATCTTCTACTACACATACCAAGGTTTTATCCCGTTTGGGACTGGCACAGATTTCGCAAAGTTCAACATCGGATATGTTGTGACAATTGGCGCAAAACTTGACCGAGCTGCGAAGATTTTCCAGAGCCTGCGTCAACCGGACCGATTGCTCCTTGGGCTGCTTCAATAAATGCAGTACGAGTCGCAAGGCGGTACGTTTGCCTATTCCGGGTAGTTGCGACATCTCGTATACCGCATTTTCCAATAGTTTCGAAGAAAAATCCATGGTTCTGGTTTACCCAACAAAATTACGCACTATTTTTACTTTTTGTACTTTACCTGAAAATTATTTGCATGACGCCGACCAACATCCTTCTACTCATAAGTGGCTATTTTTTGTTGCTGATGCTTATTTCGTATTTCACGGGTAAAAACGATTCGAACGAGGATTTTTTTAAGGCAGGAAAACACTCCCCATGGTTTGTGGTGGCCTTTGGGATGGTAGGAGCCTCCTTATCGGGGGTCACGTTCATTTCGGTGCCAGGCTGGGTAGCCGATTCACAATTCAGTTATTTGCAGGTGGTATTCGGTTATTTTTTGGGGTATCTCATCACCGCATTTGTGCTGCTTCCCATTTATTACAAACAGAATGTTACCTCGATCTATCAGTATCTCGATGATCGGTTTGGCTTTGTAAGTTATAAAGTGGGGGCGATTTCATTTTTCGTTTCTAGGGTACTCGGGGCTTCTTTTCGACTGTTTCTAGTGGCAATTGTCTTACAGCAGTTTGTTTTTGATGCATGGAACGTTCCTTTTGAGGTAACGGTTACCTTGTCGATATTACTTATTTGGATCTATACTTTTAAAGGCGGAATAAAAACGATCGTCTGGACCGATACCTTGCAGACTTTGTTCATGTTAATGGCCGTCGGTCTTTCCATACATTTTATTTTGGCAAAAATGGACTGGAGTTTTGGCCAATTTCTTGCATCGGAAGAATTTAAGGAATACAACAAAACATTCTTTACCGAAGACTTTTTTGCAAAAAATAGTCTGATCAAATCGTTTTTAGGTGGTATGTTCATTACCATTTGTATGACAGGCCTTGATCAAGATATGATGCAAAAAAACCTGACGTGCAGAACGTTGAAGGATGCTCAAAAGAACATGGTCACTTTTAGTATCGTCCTAGTTGCGGTAACCTTCGTATTCATGCTTTTGGGCGCCCTCTTGTTTATCTATGCCGATCAGCACCAGATTGCCCTGCCCCTGATGGATGGCAAGCCAAAATCAGATCTGTTATTTCCCGAGATAGCCTTGAATAGTGGCTTAGGACCGGTCGTAGCCATAACTTTCATCCTCGGTTTGATAGCGGCGGCCTATAGCAGTGCCGATAGCGCCCTAACTTCCTTGACCACCTCTTTTTGTGTCGACTTTTTGGGTATAGAAAAACAACCCGAATCCCGTCAAAAAAAGATTCGAAAAACCACCCACGTTGGCATGAGTATCTTATTGATCCTGGTAGTCATATCGTTCAAACACATTCTGGATACCAACGTAATCGATGGACTCTTACAGGTAGCCTCGTATACGTATGGCCCCTTATTGGGTCTCTTTGCGTTCGGTATCTTTACAAAACATCAAGTGTACGACCGGTATGTTTGGATAGTGGCGATCGCTTCGGTATTGATGATTGTAGGTTTGGCCAACATTCCGGTAGAAACCTTAGGCGGATATGCCTTCGGCTATGAACTATTGCCAATTAATGGCGCTTTGACTTTTTTCGGATTATGGTCTATAAGAAAAAAATAAGATTGGGTCAAATAATTAAACCGATTGAAATATCGTTTTTATCGGGTTATCATTTTAGGGTTGTAAGGCACCCTTTTAAATTACTTTTTTGGGAATGCCCGCCAATTTTTTGATTGGCAGTTAATACTGGCCTAGGGATAATAAAACCAAGGTGCACGCCACTTCGATTTCGATATTATATTCTGATAAAAGGGTATAAAATTCGGGATTTTCGGTGCCTGGGTTGAAAATTACCCGTTTAGGCCGTAGTTTTACGATATCGTTGTAGTACGCCTTCTGCTTTTTAGGGTTCAAGTACAAAGTTATGGTATGAATATTTTTAAAATCGTCTAAATTGGTCTTAATTTGCACCCCGTGAACCGTGCCGGAATTTATTCCAAAGGCTTGTGTCGGAATTTTATTGGCTACCAAACGATATATTGCCAAGGAACTATACCTGCCTAGATTGGTGGAAGCCCCAAAAACTAAGGTTTTTTTCATATGTTAAAGTTATGTGAGCGCCGGTAACTTTCACAAAAAATATTCGTCTATTTAGTACAGAAATTTTAAGTATTTCAAAACCTATGTCGTTGATAAAGCCATATGTTTATAGTTAATGGTTAGTGTTTAATATGGCCTATCAGCGAAAAGGACCCCGACAGCAATGTCGGGGTCCTGTGTTTTTAGCTGCAAGTTCTATGGGTGATTACCACCGAATGATTACGCTTCCCCAGGTAAAACCACTCCCAAAGGCTGCCAATACGACCAAATCACCGGATTTGATCATGCCTTGCTCCCAAGCTTCGGTCAAGGCAATAGGTATTGAAGCGGCCGTAGTATTCCCATATTTCATAATGTTGTTATACACTTGATCATCCCGTAAACCGAATTGCTTCTGAATAAACTGCGATATCCTTAAATTGGCCTGGTGTGGTATCAACAAGTCGATATCGGTGGGTTTTAAGTTATTTGCCGAAAGACCCTCCATGATTACCTCGCTAAAGCGCACTACGGCATTTTTAAAGACGAATTGCCCGTTCATGTATGGAAAATACGATTCGTCATTCGGGTCATTGTCCTTAATTATATCATTGACCCAACGTTTGCCCATGCCGGGCGCTATCAAGGAAAGTTCTTCGGCATGTTGCCCTTCCGAATGTAAATGGGTGGAGAGAATACCTCGTGAAGTATCTTTTTCCCTACTCAAAACGGCGGCACCCGCGCCATCGCCAAAAATAACCGATACACCACGACCTCGGGTCGTCATATCCAGTCCGTGGGAATGAAGTTCGGAACCGATGACCAATATATTCTTGTACATACCGCTTTTAATATATTGGTCCCCAACGGAAATGGCATATACAAAGCCCGAACATTGGTTTCTTACATCAAGGGCGCCGACGGTTTTTATATCCAGGTCCCTTTGTACCAGCACCCCTGGACCGGGAAAATAATAATCCGGACTCAGGGTGGCAAAAATAATAAAGTCGATATCGTCTTTTTTGATTCCGGCGCGATCAATAGCTATTTTTGCGGCCTTTACGCCCATGGTAGTGGTCGTATCCTCGCCATAGACAACATGTCTTCGCTCCTTGATACCGGTTCGCTCCTGAATCCATTCATCGTTGGTATCCATTAATTTTGACAAATCGTCATTGGTGACGACATTTTCAGGCACAAAAAAACCGAGTCCAGTTATTTTTGAATTGTACATAGCACTAAGCGTTACTTATAGTGAAAAGTTGGTTCGTGTTCCTATAGAATCACTAAGATAGACAAAAAAAGTAGGTTCTTTCTGAAGTTAGGCTCGGTCGTTTAGATATTTCCGGTAGTTGTTGACAACAACCTCGGCCTTCAGGTCGTGCAATAGGTTAAAAAGTCCAAAAAAGGTACGATTCATGTATAAGAAATGCTTCGAACCCCTATTTGCATTCATCTTTCTTATTTGGTCGTCTTTGGCATATCGCTCGCTAAGATCCGCGATTTGCGACCAGAAATCGTTCGAACCAAAATCAAAACGCACTTGGTTGAAAGGAGCTGTGAAAAGAGTCAACATTTCCCGGAACAATTGTTTAAAAAATTGAAGTTCTTGGGCCGAGTCGTTTCGGTTTAAAATTTCCAATTCGTACAATTTCTGGGTGAAAAGGGTTTCATTATCAAAGATTTCCTTTTTTGCCAGTTCAAAATAAGGCGTATAAAACGCATCGGGCACGACTTTAACGCATCCAAAATCGATTGCGATCAAGTTGCCTTTTTCGCTCACCAAAAAATTTCCGGGATGTGGATCGGCATGTACCTTGCGAAGCCCATGGATCTGAAACATATAAAAATCCCAGAGCGTTTGTCCTAAGCGATTTCCTAAAGCGGTCGAAAAATTGGTTTTGGCAAACTCACTGAGGTGCAATCCCTCCATCCAATCCATCGTAATTATCTTTTTACTTGAGAGCTCTTCATAATATACGGGAAATTCCAAATTCTCGATATGGTTACAAGCAAGCGATATCTCTTTGCTCTGGGCAATTTCTAGATGATAATCGGTCTCTTCGATCAATTTGTGTTCGACTTCCTTAAAAAATTTCTCTGAATCCTTTCCCTTTATATTAAAGAGGCGTAGGGCGATGGGTTTTACCAAGGCCAAGTCACTAACAATGCTTTGCGCTACCCCGGGATATTGAATTTTGACCGCCAGCAATTTCCCATTTTTAGACGCTTGGTGCACCTGGCCGATACTAGCCGCATTGATCGAATTGCGCTCAAAGGTATCGAAGAGTTCCTCGGGATATTTGTTCAAATAGGTCTTGAAGGTCTTTCGCACCAATGGGGCAGACAAAGGGGGTACGGAAAATTGGGACAATGAAAATTTTTCGACATAGGCGTTTGGAAGCAGGTTTTTTTCCATGCTCAGCATCTGTGCTACTTTGAGGGCGCTCCCTTTAAGCGTTTTGAGTCCGTCATAAATATCGCCCGCGTTGTCCTCGTCCAATTCATCGCGGTTGATAGCCGGATTTACCAATTTCTTTCCGTAATATTTCATATAGTTACCCCCGATCCTTACCCCGGTAGAGAGTAGCTTGCCGGCGCGTTCTATTTTTCCAGTTGGAATGCTGTCCAGGGTCTTCATAAAGCTTTGTTTCTGCTAATTGGCTTTGCATTATTGCATTTTCTCCTTAAAAAGGAACTTACCGAAATCGACGATGTTGTCGATCGGTGTATTGTCAAAAATATCAAAGATGGTATTGATCGATTTCTCGATGGCCATATCGGTCTTTTCAAAACCTGCAGAATCATCATCCAACCAAAACTTCAGAATGAATAAAAATTCGAACCACGCCCCTTCGGCGAAGAGCATGGGATTATGCTGGGTAATCTTAAGGGTCTTTTGAGCGTTACCTTCATCGATCAAAGCCATCGCAAAATGCCGGATCTGTTTACGCAAGCCCTTTAGTTGCTCCATCGTTCCCAATAGTTTACGCTCGTTCTGAACGGTAAAAAGTACATAGCTCCGATTTAAGGTCAACAACTCAAAAAAGGAGTAAAAAAACGTAAGCATTTTGTCTTTGTTCGTAAAACTGACGTAGTCTTTGTTTTTAAGGAGTAAACTTTCAGTATTAGTATAGAACTTTTTCCAAATACCCTTGCGCAGCGTTTCGATCGATCCATAGTATTGATAGAAGTCGGCTTCAGTTATTCCTGCCGCCTTGCAAAATTTGAATATTGATTTGGGCACCACTTCATGTTCCAAAACATAATCAATATATGCTGTGATGATTTGGTCTTCGGTAACTTCTTTTGTTTTTGTCTTTTTAGCCATGATATTTTATCTTAAGATTATTGTTGAAGAAATTCGCGTTGCTATATGCCTATGGTTGTCTCATTGTAAACCATCGATTTTTTAACAAAAACGTGCCTCCGGAAGCGGAAACACGTTTTCAAACAACCTAACCAATAAATAATCAAGTGTGATTATGGATTAAAAACTTTTTCATAGCAGTTTAATTCCCATAACTATACAAATATAAATAATGTTTAACTATTTATAATAATTATTAAACAAAATAAAATGTTAAACTTTTAAAACTTGCATGAATGTTCTTTTATAGCCCTTTGATACGGCCAAAATCGGCAATGATCGCAATAAGCGATAAAATGTGTGTCAGTTTGTCATTGAATCATAGTATGGTATTTTTTTTGACTGTCAATGGGGAACAACATTAAAAATGAATTTAGATTATGGCTACAGGTAAGATCAATGTTTCCGTGGATAATATTTTTCCACTTATAAAAAAATTCTTGTACAGCGATCACGAAATATTTCTTCGTGAATTAATATCGAACGCGACGGATGCAACTCTCAAACTAAAACACATTACATCGATTGGGGAGGCCCAAATTGAATTTGACAACCCAATGATCGAAGTCAAGGTCGATAAAAAAGGTAAAAAGCTTCATATAATTGACCAGGGCATCGGTATGACCGAGGAGGAAGTAAAGAAATATATCAATGAAATTGCCTTTTCCGGTGCCGAGGAATTTCTTAATAAATATGAGGATTCTGCAAAAGACTCAGGAATTATCGGTCATTTTGGACTCGGCTTCTATTCGGCCTTTATGGTAGCGCAGAAGGTAGAGATCTTAACGAAAAGTTATCAAGATGCTCCTGCGGTACACTGGACCTGTGATGGTTCCCCCAATTTTAGTCTCAAAAAAGGCAAAAAAGAAAATCGCGGTACCGAGATCATCCTGCATATCGCAGATGATTCAAAAGAATTTTTAGAAGAAAACCGTATCCGGGAGCTTTTACGCAAGTATAACAAGTTCATGCCCATCCCGATCAAGTTTGGAACGAAAACAGAAACACTGCCAAAACCGGAAGGTGCCAAAGAAAGTGATCCCGCACCCACCAAAGAAGTAGATAACATCATCAATAATCCGAATCCGGCTTGGACCAAGCAACCGGCAGACCTAAAAGATGAAGATTATAAGGAATTCTATCGGGAGCTTTATCCGATGCAATTCGAGGAACCCTTGTTCCATATTCACTTGAACGTTGATTATCCTTTCAATCTTACCGGCATACTCTACTTTCCGAAATTGACCAATGACCTGAACATTCAAAAAGATAGGATACAGTTGTATCAGAACCAGGTATTTGTGACCGATAATGTCGAAGGCATCGTTCCCGAGTTCTTGACCATGTTGCGAGGGGTCATTGATTCACCCGACATTCCATTGAACGTTTCGCGATCTTATCTTCAAGCCGATGGTGCCGTGAAGAAGATAGCATCGTATATCACGCGGAAGGTAGCCGATAAATTAACCTCACTTTTCAAAAATAATCGGGAAGATTTTGAAAAGAAATGGAACGATATTAAGATTGTTATTGAATACGGCATGCTTTCCGAAGATAAATTCTTTGAAAAGGCTGACAAATTTGCACTTTATCCGACGGTTGATGGCCAATATTTCACCTTCGAGGAACTTCAGGAAAAGATAAAGGCATTACAAACCGACAAAAATGATAAACTGGTGATTTTGTATGCCTCTGACAAAGAAGCACAACATAGTTACATTGAAGCGGCCCAGGCCAAAGGGTATGAGGTGTTGTTAATGGATTCACCGATTATCGCGCACTTGATGCAAAAATTGGAAACCTCCAAAGATAAAATCTCCTTTGCCCGTGTTGATGCCGATCATTTGGATAAACTTATCCAAAAAGACGACACACAGATTTCAAAATTATCAGATGAGGAAAAAGATCGCCTCAAAGCCGATTTAGAGGCCGTTGTCAAGGACAAGGGCTATACCATACAACTCGAACCCATGGACAGTTCGGCGTCTCCTTTTATCATTACCGAGCCCGAATTTATGCGACGTATGAAAGACATGCAACGCACTGGCGGCGGCGGTATGTTCGGAATGGGCAATATGCCCGATATGTATAATCTCATCGTCAATACCAATCACGAATTGGTAGGGGAGATCCTCAATACCAAGACCGAGAAAAAACGGGAACGTTTGATCAACCAAAGCATCGATCTGGCCAGGTTGTCAAAAGGTTTGCTCAAAGGCGAGGAACTGACGAACTTTATCAAGCGAAGTTATGAGATGGTGAAGTAAAAAAATTAGAAAGAAAAGTAAATGACCAAA
>JALHST010000024.1 GCA_022865355.1 Maribacter sp.
CTTATATATTGCCATCGCCATGCGGCTGGTTATATCGGTAACCAAATCGGCCATAAATCGCAGTAAGGAACCTGATAACCACTATTTGCTCGTGAGCGAAAAGCCCGCGTGGGAAGTACTCGTGAAATGGCGAAGCATCAATGCCGCATTTGCCCATTACAGTTTTCGAAGGGCGTGCGGCTTGAAAGCACATCCGAACTTAGGGGCTTTTGAACTTTGGGCCAAGCAACAAACTTTTCATTTTGAGGCATTGTTTCCTTCCATCGGAAGAAAAACAGTGCATCATTTGGATCTTAGTGTAGGAAGTACGTGGATCGGCCATGAAAAGGAATTTAATGATCTGGACTTGTTTCAATTCAAGATCGAACGTCTTCAACGACTATATCCGGATCATATTCTCGCAGGAGGGTACCTGGAGCCTCGGCCTTTGTATACATCCTCTGAATATGATAAGATCGGCAATAGCGGTCGGGAAAGTCGCACGATCCACCTGGGAATTGACTTTTGGTTACCTGCTGAAACACCCGTACATGCCCTATTCGAAGGTGAAGTACTGATTGCCGTCAACGATGCCGGGGATAAGGAGTATGGCGGATTGGTGGTCCTCAAACACCAGGGTCCGGATTTTATTTTTTATACGCTCTATGGCCACCTCTCGGTGGCAAGCGTTCTTGATAAAAAGGTAGGTGATGTTATAAAGAACGGGGAATGTATCGGCCATTTAGGCAATTATCCGGAAAATGGAAACTGGGCGCCCCATTTACATTTTCAGGTCATGTTATCCTTACTCGGGTATACCAAAGATTTTCCCGGGGTGGCCTATTTCAGGCAGATAGCACTTTGGAAGGATATTTGCCCAGACCCCAATCTGCTCTTTAAATCGGAAACACTTGCCCAATCCAGGGAAAACAACAATGATGGGTTGATTGTCTATCGAAAAGAACATTTGGGCAAGAGTTTGAGCCTTCAGTACAATGTCCCCATTAAAATGGTACGAGGTGCAGGGCAATATCTTCTGGATCAGTTTGGGAAAAAATATTTAGATACCGTCAACAATGTAGCACACGTTGGTCATGAAAATTATACTGTGGTCAAAGCCGGCCAAGATCAAATGGCATTGCTAAATACCAATTCACGCTATCTGCATGAAAATATAAACAGCCTCGCGAAGGAAATCTTGGCAACCTTGCCCAAAGAACTTAGTGTCTTGCATTTTGTAAACTCGGGCAGCGAAGCCAACGAATTGGCCATTCGCATGGTGAAAGCGGCCACGGGCCAGCGTGATATCATCGCCTCGGAGGTAGGCTATCACGGGAATACCAATATGTGCATCGACATCAGCTCCTACAAGTTTGATGGGAAAGGGGGACAAGGCGCTCCCGAACATACCCACATATTTCCCTTGCCGGATGCTTTCAGGGGTACATACCGTGGGAATCATGTCGGAAAAGAATATGCCAAGGAAGTACAACTACAAATCGATAAAATCCATAAAAAAAAGCGCGGTGTCGGTGCTTTGATTATCGAACCGATCATCAGCTGTGGTGGGCAAATTGAATTACCGGAAGGCTTTTTGTCCCAGGCCTATGAATATATACGGAATGCCGGCGGACTTTGTATTTCAGATGAAGTACAGACCGGTTGTGGTCGAATGGGGAAGACGTTTTGGGGGTTTCAGCTCCACGGAGTCGTCCCGGATATCGTTACCATGGGCAAGCCTTTAGGGAATGGTCATCCATTGGCCGCGGTTGCCTGCACCCGGGAAGTCGCCGATGCCTTTGCCAATGGCATGGAATACTTCAACACCTTTGGGGGAAATCCGGTTTCCTGTGCCATCGGCAGGGCGGTGCTACAAACCGTGAAACGGGAAAAATTGCAGGAGAACGCCTTAAAAGTCGGTGATTTTTTAAAGTCGTCACTCTGGCAATTAGCCGAGGAATTTCCGATTATCGGAGATGTTCGGGGCCAAGGACTTTTTTTAGGCATTGAACTTGTGAATGCTGACCTAGAGCCCCTAGGCGAGCAAACCGATTATCTCGCGAATCGTATGAAAGACCAAGGGATATTAATGAGTACCGATGGTCCGGATCACAATGTCCTTAAAATTAAACCACCTTTAGTTTTTACCGAAGATAACGCCAAGGAGCTTATTTTCTATCTGCGAAAAATTCTTGGGGAGGACTTTATGAAAATATAGTGAAAAACGGCGGAAGCATCCCGTACATTGGGGTTCGTCCAAAACAGTTGAGCTATTAAACCCGGTTGATCGACTAGGTATCATGTCAATACCTTCCCCTCCTACCCTAATACAGAAAAAGCGCAACGGGACATATGTTATACCATCGCAAGATTACGCTATAAATTTTTCAATTCAGAATCCCAGCCTTTAGTTTTTTAAGGTTCCAATTACTGCCTGGTTGATAGTTTTCACTCGAGTAATGTCCAATTTGTCAACTTTTCGGTCATAGGTCATGAGTCCGTTGACCTCCCCTTCCACATCGGTAGTCTGGGTGTAAATAGCGGCTGAAAAACCTGCTTTTACAAAATTCTTGAGCATTTCGGCGTATTTGACATATTCGTCGGTAGTTTCTTTGGAGTTCTTGAATTTTACATACCCCCAGTTGTTATCGGGTTTCCACAGATGCCCTTCCAAGGGAAGTCCGATACCGCCGTATTCGCCTAGTACGTTAACACGATTGGCATCGTACAGGTACATCTTGGGTTCGGGGTAATTGTGTAGATCCAGTATATCGCCGGTTTGAAAAAAATTACCCCCACTGGCAGAATTTACCAACCGAGTGGGGTCGTGGTTTTTTGTCCATTCGGTAATCTCAACGGTCTTGAACTGGCCCCAAGCCTCATTAAAAGGTACCCAGACTACAATGCTTGGGTTTGAATACAGATAATCCATTATGGCTTTCCATTCCTCCCTATAAATTTGTTCAGATTCCCCAGATCGTTTGAGCTCGGTACCATCAAAGTATTTCTTGTTCTGCCATCCATTCGAGCGATCCCCGCTGGGCATGTCTTGCCATACCAAAATACCCAAACGGTCGCAGTGGGTATACCACCGTGCCGGTTCGACTTTTACATGTTTTCGTATCATGTTAAAGCCAAATTCCTTGGTCTTTTTAATGTCATAGGCGAGTGCCTCATCACTTGGGGCCGTATACAGGCCGTCGGGCCACCAGCCTTGATCCAAAGGGCCGTATTGAAAATAGTCCTTGTTATTGAGTTGCATCCGAACTACGCCGAAATCGTCGCGTAGCATCCCTATTTTACGCATGGCAAAGTAACTGGCTACCTGATCGATGGCCTCCCCTTTGCTGATCAGCTTTACTTGAAGATCGTACAGGAATGGCGATTCAGGGGACCATAATTTCGGGGCATTCAATATGATTTCCA
>JALHST010000188.1 GCA_022865355.1 Maribacter sp.
CGACGATATTATTTCTGACATGGAGGCGTATCGGCGGATCATTGATATCCTCATCGATAATAATGACCGCGAAATGGCTGAAAAGGAAACCTTGATCTTTAATGAATATATTGACAAGTTCAGTCATTTCTATAAGGAGGACGAAACGACCAATCCCGCATTGGATACCGATCCGGGTGTACAGGATACCGTACCCATGATCGATACCATAGCCATCGACGCTACCAAAGTGGAGGAAAAAGGGGAATCGGAGGAATTGAAGGACACCGTTTTGGGCCCTAGGAATTAATCAATTGCTTTTTTACTTGGCAATTATATGCCGATAGACAAAGTATTCGATGTGCCCTGCCTATTTTCCAATAAATAGTTTTGAACTGCCAAACGGCTTCGCCCATAGTGGGCCGCTCGAAGAATCACTTGTAGTAAAGGCGTCAGTCAAATAAGGAGCATAGCGCTTGTTTTCCTTACACATATTCGTTCAGGATGCCTATCAAGGTGTTGGCATCTTGCTCCCCACTTTGACGCCAAACCATTTCCCCCTTCTTGTAGATCATCAGGGTTGGTAAACCTTTTACGCGCAATGCCTGTGAGAGTTCCTTATTCTTGTCGACATCGATCTTAATGACTTTGCCTTTATCGCCCAGGGCAGCCGCGACATCCCTAAGTACCGGATGCATAGCCGTTGACTGTTCGTTCCATTCCGCATAAAAGTCCAGCAAAACAGGAACTTTTAAATCTATAAGATCGCCAAATTTCGACATATAAATAGCATTGGGTTATTGGCCAAATGTAATAAAAATTGTTAAAAAATCGATGTTACCACAGTTTTTGTCAACTAACTTTAAGTAAAAATTAAACCATGGTCTTCTTTTTAAGCGTTATAACCGAGATTTCAGGCCAGATGCCTACCCTTCCCGGATAGCCCAAAAACCCAAATCCACGGTTCACGTTGATTTTTTGTCCCAACACTTCATAAATACCTGCCCAATATTTATAGCGCCATTTTACGGGGCTCCATTTCACCCAACCTGGTATTTCGATGCCAAACTGCATTCCATGGGTATGGCCGCTCAAGGTCAAATGATAGTGATATTCGTCATGAATGACGACGTCTTCCCAGTGCGTGGGGTCATGACTCAATAAAATCTTAAAATCGTCTTTAGTTATATTCGAAGCCGCTTTGGTTAGATCACCTGCTTTTTTGAATCCGCCCCTGCCCCAGTTTTCGACGCCTATCAAGGCAATCCGATCATTTCCACGTTGTAGGTATCGGCTCTCATTCAACAATAGGTCAAATCCCATATCTTTCTGTAAAGATTTGAGTTCCTGAAGATTTTCGGCCTTCTTCTCTTCGCTGTCCCATTCGACATAATCGCCATAATCGTGATTCCCCAAAATAGAAAACTTGCCGTCTTTGGCCTCTAAGGTCGTAAAAAGTTCCTGCCACGGGTACATTTCTGCTACCTTGTTATTTACCAAATCCCCCGTAAAAAAAAGTACATCGCTCTTTTGTCGATTCACCAGATCGACGGCATATTGGATCTTTTTTCGATTATCGAAACTACCACTGTGAATGTCTGAGATCTGTGTGATCTGATATCCATCAAAAGCGTCGGGCAGGTCATCAAATTCCAAGGTATATTTCAGGACCTTAAAATTATACTTGCCATTATACATGCCATATAATAAAGCACTAAAGGGAACTGCCGCGATACCCATTCCTAGGACGCTGATGAACTTACGCCGTTCGGCGAGATTGAATTCTTTTGCCCCCCCAAAGATTCTGTAGTAGCTTCCAGAAAAAAACCGAAATAGATCTTCGGAAAAAAGAAAGATGATGGTAATCAATTGAAAGGTCACTATGGTGAGTAAAAATCCGAATGCATAGCTTTTTGGTCTGCTCAGCACGCGACCATCGTCGCCACCAAGCGCAAATTGGTAGATAAAATTACCCAAGACTACCAGCGAAACGACCATGAATAAATAATACACCCAGGGATATCTAGTGGCGGTTTTTAGGGCTTGAAGCGAATAAAGCCCCATCGCTAAATAAATAAGGACAAATAAGATCCAACGTAGCATATTGCTTTTTTACAAAAGTATTTCTTAAATGGGTCATGCCTATCCCATTTTTCGTTTATTTAACGTTTTCCACAATTTTTCGAAGCAATTCGACATCCGATATCCCGATTTCGTCATCTTTAAGAAAGGAATGAGAAAACATGGAGACCATGGGCGCAATTGGCAACGACTTCTTATACTTAATCCCCGAAAGATGAATCGCCTTAAACCCTTTTTCCTTGAATATTTTCACGTTGTCGGGACGAATACCACCTCCGGGCATAAGGGTACATTGGGTAGACCTATTATGAAGTTGGGAAAGTAATCCGATGCCTTGTAAGGCCGAATTGCGTTGTCCCGAAGTCAAGATGGTCTGAACTCCCAGGCCTTCGAGCAGCTGCAAGGCCTCCAACGGATTTTTTATCCAATCGAACGCCCTGTGAAAAGTAAATTCGAGGCCGTTCGAGCAATCTATCAATTGTCGTGTACGCGCCACATCTAGGGTGAAATCGTTGTGTAAGACCCCTGAAACGATTCCTTGAAATCCCAATTCGACACATAGGGCGATGTCTTGTAACATCGTTTCGAACTCCGCTTCGGAATAGGTAAAGTCCCCACTTCGCGGTCGAATCAGCACGTGGACCGGTAAGGTAATCTTTTTTTTTATTTGGTTCAGGAGACCGAAGGAAGGGGTAACGCCGCCTACGCCGAGCTCTGTGCAAAGTTCGATCCGGTCTGCCCCGGCTTTTTGTGCATTTAGGGCAGATTCCACCGAATTAGCACAGACTTCTACCAGCATTTTTGCTATATTTAGTGCCCTAAAAGTAAACATCCCCATTCATGCAGCGAAGAAAATTTCTGAAAAATTCAAGTGCTATTACGGCAAGTCTGATTACCGCTCCCCTGATGACCTCGTGCAAGGATAATGAGCCGCGAAAGGTGACAGGAGCATTTGTATCGGAAGCAGTCAGACCCATTGTTATCTGTACCTGGAATTTCCACAATGCAACGGCAAAAGCCTGGGAAGTCATCAGTGCGGGTGGAAGTTCACTCGATGCCGTGGAGCAAGGGGTCATGGTAGAGGAAGCCGATGCGAACAACCAGACGGTGGGCCTTGGAGGTCGGCCTGACCGGGATGGTACGGTCACCCTAGACGCTTGTATTATGGATAAGGAAGGGAACTGTGGGGCCGTACTCTGTATTCAAAACGTGCTGCACCCCATCTCGGTGGCCCGGAAAGTCATGGAAGACACCCCCCATGTGATGCTTGCCGGAAAAGGTGCCGAGCAGTTTGCCTATGAGCAAGGATTTGAAAAAACGAATTTACTAACCGAACAATCAAAACAGGAATGGCTCGAATGGAAGAAAACCTCGGAATATAAACCGGTCATCAACATCGAGAACCACGACACGATCGGTATGCTGGCCATTGATAAAAATGGCGATTTGGCAGGAGCCTGCACGACCAGTGGCATGGCCTATAAAATGGCAGGTCGGGTCGGTGATTCCCCGATTATCGGGGCCGGTCTTTTTGTAGACAATGAGATAGGCGGGGCGACCGCAACCGGTGTTGGGGAAGAAGTGGTGCGCACGGTGGGAAG
>JALHST010000189.1 GCA_022865355.1 Maribacter sp.
TAATTAATTAATGGTTTTAAACAAGTGCATTTTCTTTACCTGAATCCTTAATCCCATTGTTCTTAAAGTATTATTCATATTTTATTATAGTATGACGCACGACGGTTTGGCTATGCCCAGTAAGGGGTTTGGTAGCACTTCCGTTTCAGTTAATTACTAATTTCATTACTTGTTTTTACTTTCGATTTACCACTACAATCATAATTGTGTATAGCCTTTGTTAGGTGCTGGCGGTTTAAGTTTTCTTAATATCTAAAAAGTGCATTTATTCTAGATGAACTATCACGCATATCTTCCTTTTCTAATAAATATACTGTTCCGCCTTTTATTAAAACCTTCATTGCAACAAGATTTAATAAAGAAATATTTGGGATTTGATGTGTTTCTTGTATGTTTATTTCTTGGGTTGAAGGATTATAGGTGCCAAAAATATCTGCTCTGTTTTCTAAAAAAAGTGTGTCTACTTTTCCTTCAAGAGCAGCAGGTAAAATTTTATTAAGGTCTGACGAAGCTTTTCCCATTCCAATAAATTGTGAAAATTGATCAAGTTTTTCTTGTCGGGTTTTTCTAAAGTAAGGTTGCAATAATTCCCAAGCTTCTTCATGCAATAAGAAAACATCCTTGTCGGCCGGATTACCAGAAATATACTGCAGAAAAAGATTTTGATACGAATTTACTTCCTGATAAATCGGGAAATGATAATCTAAACAACAAACTACTAATGGAGGTTTTTGGTCATCATGCAAAATGGTCATTAATCCCTTGTCTATTTCTCTGAAATACCTCACTAATTCGTTTTTCAATTCGGATTCGCTATCTCCATGGCCGTGAAACATGCCTTGTCCTTTGTTTCCTTGCTGTGATCTAAATTGTAAACTTTTTTGTTCATAATCGTAACCAACACTATCTTCTAATTGGGAAGGTATTAAATCATTAACTACAATTTCTGTTATGCTATGGCTTGTACCCTCATAAAATTTAACGTCATCCATTTTAAGAGTAAGCAAGTAAAATAACCCATCACCATTAAATAAAGGCATTAATGGTTTTAAATAAAATTCATTGGATAGGTAGATAAACTCTTCAAAATAAACCGGGACAGTATATTTTTCATATAAATTATTCGACAGAAAAATTACTAATCCATCCGATTGATGTCTCCAAAATTCGCTGTCATTTACCAAGTCGTTGACAGGTTTTACAAACTTTTCAATATCTTGTACACTCATACCTTGCTGACCAAGTTTCAACTTAATATCTTTCAGTTGATTTTTAAGATTTAAAGCATCTTTTCCGCTAATGGTTTCTTTTCCGGCACGATGTGTGGGTATAAAAATGGAAACACATAATTCACTATGTATTTCAGATAATTCTAATACTTTTTTCTTTGTTATCATTGTCATATTCTTTTTGATATAATTACTGTTTATAATTTTTAATTTCTACAATATTTGCAGGTAAATAAAATCCTTTCTTAGTGAGTTCAACAACAACATCATTCATTACTTGTGAACGAATGGTATGGTGAAATGTTCTTGATGTTGATTGAAATGTACCGATCCAAAAAAGCACTTGTACGTTGATGGTATTTGTTGCTAATTCATTAATTACAACCGCTGTTTTTTTGTCTTCTTTCAACACACCTTCTATTATTTGTGGTTTCTAAAATTGTTTTAATACCAAGCGAAATATAGTCTCCGTAATCTAATCCAACAATAAACCCATATCTCAAAAAGCCATCAATGGTGTAATTAAATAAAGGGTTTTAAGAATAATGAAATTGGGTAAAAATACATCTTTGCCATCAGTTGTCTTTATTATGGTTTCTCTGATATTTAAATCTCTAACATAGCCATAAATATTGCCAGCTTCAATTAAATCATTTACCTAAAAAGGACATTTGAATGCAAGGATGATTCCTGCTAAAAAATTTTCTCCAATCTCTTTAAAAGCAAAACCTATAACAAATGTTATTACACCAGCACTTGCTAAAATACCAGACGTGATATCATTTAATCCCAAAATTTAAATAGAAATTAAAATGATAATTAACTTTAAGGTATAACTTATAAGTCGAGAAATAAAAGCAACAGCAATTGGATCATCAGATTTTTAAAGAAGTCTTTCGTTTAATTTGGTTTTTAAAAAATTGACCGATATAAAACCAATAACAAAAAACAATAATGTTAACCCTAAATTGATATAATTTTGGATGAAATAGTTAATACTGTTTTGGTAAATTTCTTGAAATTTATCCATGATTGAAATGACGTAAATTAGAAGTTAATATGTGTTCATTTCGCTTTTTCGTTTTTCCAATTGTATTTCTAAATCTCGAACAGTTTCAGCCACAGATGCCGCAAAACTTTCTTCATTAGAAGAAGCGAATATTCTTGGACCCGGACAACTAAGTCTGATTTCGCATATTTTCCCCTTGCCGTAACTATCTTTTTCTTCTTTAAAAAAAACATCTGTTCTAATGAGCCAGTCATATTTTTTAGATAGCTGCTCAATCTTTTCTAAAACGAGTTGTTTAGCCGTATCATCTGTTTCGGTTTGTACAAATTGAATTATTGATTCCATGAGTTTTCTTGTTTTGTATAAATTGTTTTTATAAATAAATCTAAACTGTTTAAAAAGTGGGACGGTTACCCTCAATTTAAGTTTAATCAAAAAGATTTAAGAAATTTTTTTTGGCTTTTCTCATTAGGGTATAGTTAATGGTTCTTTAGGTCTTGTGATTGGCTTTTATTTCGGTAGTTCGGCAGGTATGTTTTTTTGAGGCAAGGTTGGTTTCTCTCTTGATGGTTTTGTAATAGGCTCTTTTGGGTTGGTGATTGGTGCTTTCATTATTTTTTTTGATTGGGATAAGGGTCTTCCTTAGCGTCTCCAACACCACTTAATACTTTCCAATCTCCATTATTGCATTTTGGACAAGGGGGCAATGAACATACTGAAGGAGTTGTAATTCGTTTACCACATTTGTTGCATTCAAAAGTTCCTGCAGAAACATCACTGCCAGCTGCTACGTGTTCTTTTTTCATTTTTATACGTTTTATATTTTACAATCTAATCTTAATCTTTCAAGCTTATCGTTTACACTGCACCTAACGGTGGCAATATGAAAAGTCGGGCATTTTGAAACACAGATCTTTCAATTTACCACACTGTTTATTTGATGTTAATTTGCTCATATTTATTAATTTCCGCGCTGTTTTTATATTGCGTGATGTAGCCGGTTATTATTCATTTTCTACTTCCTTTTCAGAATATACGTTATCAGTTTCTTGTAATTTAGAAATGATTTTTACATCTTTTTTTAATGTGGATTTAAGAGCAATAATTGTTGGTGTTAGAACAAAAATTGTGATTACCACACCTAAGGAAAATAAAGCAAAAATCAATAAAGTTAATGATGTTTGAATATTCCAAAATAAAAGATGAATATTTACTTCACCAGTGTTTTGAAGCGTGAATGTTACAATAAAAATGAGTATGATAATTGTTAATATTAAATACGTTTTTTGTTTCATTTTTTTATAATTTTCTGAATCGAATTCTTATTCTTTCCCATTTTTCTTTTCTTTTTATCAATTTTCTTTCTGTTATTTCCAATTGTGTTTTATTAGATTTTAATTCTTCTTCTTTCTGTTCAATATCGTTCTTTAACTTTTCAATTTTATAAGAATTTTTATCAATTTTCTTTTTTAAATCATTTCTTTCTTCTGTTAGGTTATTGACACGTTTTTCAGTGTCATTTATTTTGCCCTCATAATATTTTGGTAAATAATATTCTATAAAACTTTCTAATATTTCACGAAGAGCCTCATATTCATTAGGGTGATTTTCTTTAGCTACATAGATATCATAACCGTGACGTACAAATACTATCATTTCAGAGCCATTTTCATCTTCTACAATATGGGTGTAAAAATCCATTGCTTTTGAAGAAATTTGGTTTACAGTAATTGCTTCTGCTGAAAGAAGGTCTTTGTTACTTAAAAAACCTATACCCTTTAATTTGAAGTCATAATTATCTTTAAGATAATCTCTCCAAGCGTTCTTAAGTGTTTTTGGTTCTAGGTCGAGGTTTATTTGAATGCAAGGACGTTGAGCCTTGTCATAATCAATTGTTGTGTCAAATGGTTGAATTGATGATTGGGCATTAACCTGCACTGCTAACAGAGATATTACCAAAAAAAAATTGTTTTCATTGTTTATGTTTTTTAATTATTTTCATTTTGAAGGTGTATGATTTTGAGAAAAGCCCTTTCACATTTTCCTCGCTACCTTCCAAAATCCCCACAAACTGATTTCCAAGGTTAAAAAGGCAACCTGTAATATCGATTTTCGAATTGGCATCCCCTGATACTTTTTGAACGGCCTAAAGGTTCTTTGCATCAAGAGTTGTTGACACAATTTAATTGTAGACCAACTCGAACATGACATTATATGGGTTCGGTAATCAAAGCTGATGGAATAGACATCATTTCGCAATGATATATATCAGTACATAGCATATATTTTCATCCCAGAATTGTTTGTCAATCTACCCCTTGTTCATTTTGAAAGACTGTCCCAAACATGGTCTCTTTTAATAGTTTCGTAAATTGACCTTTTATGGGACACCATAAGGACATTTTAACAATGGTTTTGACAATGAATAACCTCAAACGAAAGTTTTCATTTTTCTCAAAAGTTAAACTTGTGTTAAATGGCGCGCCTCGCAGTGCGCCTAAAAAAGCACCCTTTGGCAGGTCCTAGGAACGGGGCGTTAGCAGGAAAAGTTCGAGTCCCGTCCGGACCGCAGAGTAAAAGCCCTTCACAGAAAATGTGAAGGGCTTTTTTAGGTTTGGGCTTAAAGCTTGCTTTAATGTCCAAAGGACTAAAAAAGCCTGGGCCAACGAAGTTGACAAAGGGCTCGCGACCTGTAGGGACAGCCCCTTGGGCCGCTTTCGAGTTGCAGACGATAAAACAATCCCGTCCGGACGGCTAGAAATTAACAAAATTTCAGTAAATACCCACAAACAGTATATTTGTGCGCATTTTTCATTCTACGGGATAGTCCTTTTTTTGATTTAATACACATACTTAGTCCGCAATAATAACTTTTACATGGTTCCTTTCCAACATGGCGATACTTTCTTCTTCAATATTTGCGTCAGTTACTATTTTGTCAATTTTATGAAAGTCCGCAATGAAAGCAAGTCCACTTTTTTTAAATTTAGAAGAATCGGCAACCACAATTACTTCTTCGGCAATATCTATCATAATTTGGTTTAAATAGGCTTCTTCCATATGGTGGGTAAAAACCCCAACGTCAGGCTTTATTCCATCGATGCCAAGAAAAACTTTTTTACAATAAAGCTGTTTTAAATTGCGTTCCGCCATGGGCCCTACTAAAGACATTGAAAACTCCCTAAGAAAACCCCCAGGCATATAAACTTGTAAATTTTTATATTTGGAAAGATTATTTACAATATCAAGGGCGTTGCTTATAACCGTTAATTTTTCGAAGCCTTGGAGATTGTTGGAAATCTCGAAAGTCGTTGTCCCCGAATCAAGGATAATTGAATCGTTATCCTCTATGAGCGTAATTGCTTTTTTACCTATTAAACGTTTAAGCTCATAATTGATATTCTTTTTTTCGCTTACGGCCAACGCAATGTTGCTGGTTTTAAAAGCGCCTCCATGGGCTCTAACAAGAAGTTTGCTTTTTTCTAATTTATCCAGGTCGTTTCTGATGGTAACTTCACTGACCTCCATTTCCTTGCTCAGGTCATTTACGTTTACCTGACCTAAATCATCAAGAATCTGAAGTATTTTTGATCTACGAGCCACTGCTTTCTTCATGCTTTTATAGAAATAAGTAAATTTTGATTAAGATGTCTCTTTCCCTTTTTACGTTGTAGAAAAATTTGCATTAATACGTTACATTTCAAAAATGACCGCATAAAATTGCGCCGATTTTCTCAGGATGTAGCCTATTAATTAGGTCGGATTACAGCAATTTAAACAATAAAAAGCCCATACATTTCCTGTTTCGTTTGCGAGCTATATTTTATATTCCGATTTCATCCAGTCATAGGGCTTTCGCCTGATCCATTGCCCCCTGGTGAAATCGGGAAACTCCTGGGGTTCCCCATTGTTCTCGATGGAGGCTTCCGATAAGGGCGTTATAGCACTCCAAGCTGCAGCATCGTAGGCATCTATGGGCGGAGCGATATTCCGAATCGCCGATTCCACAAAGGCTTTCATGACAAAATAATCCATTCCTCCCTGCCCGGCACCTGTGGCGTCCTCGCCGTATTTTTGCCAGAGGGGATGATCATATTTTTTAATCCATGCTGCAGCATCGTCCCACTCGTCATCTTTTTCCGATTTCCCTTCGATATAGATCCGGTTGCCATCTACCTCCCAAAGGCCATTGGCCCCCTGCACGCGAAACCCTAACGAATAGGGCCTTGGGGAATTGGTGTCGTGGGTTACGATAATGGTTTCATGACTTGCGGTTTCTATTGTCGAGGTGATGATGTCGCCCTGCCTGAATTTAACTTTTGCATTAGGGTGGCTCTCGCCCCCAACGTTCACGATATACCTGTGAAGCCCTAATGCCTTCGTAGCATGCGAGGTCATACTCATGAACCTGTTGCCCCGATTGATATCGCACATCACTGCAATTGGACCCATTCCATGTGTAGGATACGTATCCCCGTTCCTGTAAACAGAGTGCTCGGTACGCCACTTGGCCTCAGAGATTCCTTTTTCCCCAAATTCGGCCCCCTTGCCGTACGCGGTCTTCCCATCGTTGAGTTTCACCCCACGGAGGTCATGCTGATAGCCGCATCTGAAGTGCAGTAGCTCTCCAAAGACATCTTGTTTTACCATATTGAGTACGGCCATGATGTCTCTTCTAAAACATACATTCTCAAGGAACATTAAGTGGGTTCCCGTTTGTTCGTGTGTATTTACCAGGTCCCAGCACTCCTCGATCGTCTGGGAGGCCGACACCTCCACAGCGGTGTACTTCCCGGCCTTCATCCCGTCTACGGCCATTTTGGTATGCCATAGCCATGGGGTGGCGATGATTACTGCGTCTACTTCCTTGTCCTCCAACAAGTTGAGATAGTCCTTCTCATTCTTTCCATAGGTATTCGGTTTTCTCCTTCCCTTATCGGCGAGCAGCTTAAGGACTATATCGATCCGGACAGGGTCAACGTCGCAAATCGCAGTCACTTCCACATCGTTTCTCGCTATGGCATTTTCCAAATGCGAGGTCCCACGGAGTCCTACTCCGATAAACCCCAGTTTTAGCTTTTCCCCTGCAAAGGTTTTCAGACCAAATGAAAGGTTAGGGGCCAAGGCGGCGCCTGTACCGGCAATGGCCGTTTTTTTGATAAAATCTCTTCGTGAGCTCATATATACAGAAATTTAGGTTTAGAGAGATAAGGTATATCGGTTTTCCAGTCCATCAAATTGGTATAACCCAAAAAATCTCCAGACGCATCTTCCGGTATGAGGAAGGTACAGGATTTCGATATATCGGAGCCTATTTTGACAGTATTGTTAAAATAACAGAAAGGCAAAATCATAGCATTATGTGAAAATTCTCGCATATTAATAAAATTCGTTAGAATACGAAAATTTTTCCTTTTGAATTGAGTATTTTATGAAGACAATTTCTTTAATAAAGAAAATTTATTAAATTCACGTAAACTTACGAAAATATTATTTTTTCTTTTTAAAATTTTTAATGCTGTATCTAATTCGCCTACCAAAGTGTTTATTACCATCTTACGAAATACCTGATTAATATTAAAAACAGTCACCTAATGGGCAGTAGTAATTATGACCGGAGAAAGTTTATTAAACAGTCCAGTGTGGCTATGGGAGGTTTGGCGCTAACCGATATAAGTTCTCCCTTACGTGTTTTAGGCCAGAAATCAGTCCCTGAAAAACCATTACGGTTGGGTTTTATTGGCATCGGCGGTCGTGGTTCCTATCATCTTGATGTGGCTTTGGGAATTGAAGGAGTGACGGTTCCGGCCATTTGTGAAATTAAGACTGAACGCCTGTACAACGCAAAAAGATGGATTGAAGAAGCAGGACAGCCAACGCCTCGATTGTACGATAGGGGTCTAACCGATTTCAAACGTCTTTGTGAGGAAGAAACCTTAGATGCCGTAATTTGTTCCACCTCGTGGGAGTGGCACGCCCCTGTTTGTCTTGCCGCCATGAACAACGATAAGCACGCGGTATCCGAGGTGCCTATTATTCTTACAGTTGATGAGGCTTGGGAGTTGGTTGAAACTTCTGAAAAAACAGGTAAGTGGGCGACCCTTGCTCTGGAACAGGCAATGCTGGAAAGTCCGGATGGCCTGACGTTGCTGAACATGGTTCAAAAAGGACTCTTTGGGGATATCGTTCACTCAGAGAGCGGCTATGTGCATGACCTGAGATTTGTAAAGAACAATCCGGCCGAAGAACCTTGGCGTTTGGCATATGATGTGACACACAATGGAAACCTATACCCGGACCATCCCATGAACAAGATAATGGCCTATGAAAATATAAACCACGGTGACAGGCTGGATCATCTTGTCTCCATGAGTTCAAAAGCCGAAATGTTGCACGAATATGCCGCCTTGAATTACGGTAGGGAATCAGAACAGGCCAAAATTAAATTTAAACAGGGAGATGTCAATGTGACCCTTATACGAACGGTAAACGGAAAATTAATTACATTAAATTATGATACCAATACCCCGCATCCAAGGGAATTATTCCGATTGCAAGGTACTAAAGGTGTGTATTTGGGAGGAAGCGCCTTGGAAGGCCCCAAAATTTATCTCGAAGGCCTAAGTCCGAAAGAACATGCCTGGGAGTCGGCAGAGAAATATCTAGAGGAATACAAACATCCCATCCTAAAAAATTATAATCCTGCACCGCGAAAAGTCGCACTAAGGGGACACGGGGGAAGTGGCACTACAACGCCTTTGACATGGCATCTGCTCATTCAGGCTTTGCGGGAGAACAAAACGCCCTATTTTGATGTGTATGACTCGATTACCAGTAGCGTTATTTTTCCATTATCAGGCCTGTCGGTAGCCAATAATAGCAAAACCGTTGATATTCCCGATTTTACCAGAGGAAAATGGAAGGACAGGGCGCCCCTATCCATTATTTAAATTACATATATGGGGACTTCCTTAAAATTGCCGGCGTGGATTGAAAAAACGTGTTGAAGAATTGTGAAAGCACTAGGGTTGATGGCCTCTTTTAGACCGAATAATGGCGTACCCAATAGAGGTGTTCCCATAACGTATGAAAGGCATCGTCGTGGTTATCAACTGATTTGACAGTATTAAAAAAAAGTTCCAATATCAAAGACATTAATAGCTATTATACTCGTAAAATGAAAAGATGTATTTCCCCCACCACAATTTGCCTATTGTTCTTTGCAATTCTTAGTTGTCAGAAGAATGAGGAGGTTAAAACCGCTCCGGAGAAAGTCGCTCATACGAGCCCAGAAAACCTGCTCCTGAAAGATTGGATACCAAAATCGGTGTATGAGGTTCCGGTCACTAAAATTGAAAAAGCAAAATTTCCGGTAATCGATATGCATGCCCATGATTATACCACCACTGAAAATGATATTGCAAAACGTGTGCAAATAATGGATATGGTGGGTGTTCAGAAATCAGTTGTTCTTACCAATGCAACAGGAGCAAAATTTGACTCCCTATATGCTTTGTATGCAAAATACCCCGATAGGTTTGATGTCTATTGCGGTTTTGATCTTTCCGGATATCAGGAAAAGAATTGGTCTGAAAAAGCGGTAAAGGAACTTCGTAGGTGTGTAAATGAAGGCGCCGTAGGCGTTGGAGAATTACATGATAAAGGCGGGGGACTGGTTGAAGGACTGCATCCCGATGACCCGAGAATGGACCCTCTGTTTGAAGCCTGTGCCGAATTGAAAATCCCTATCAACCTGCACATGTCCGACCCAAAATGGATGTATGAAGCCATGGATTCCACCAACGATGGGCTTATACGGGCATGGACCTGGAGGGTTAAGGATAAAACGTATAATCATAATGAACTGATGACACGATTTGCAAACACCCTTAAACGACACCCAAATACTACCTTTATAGCCTCCCATTTGGCCAATTGTACTTTTGATTTGTCCATTCTTGGCAGCATGTTCGATGAATTTCCCAATCTGAATGCCGATATTTCTGCTCGTTTTTCAGAATTTTCGACCATCCCCAGAAATACTGCTGCGTTTTTTGAAAAATACCAAGACCGCCTTGTATATGGCACGGACTATGGCTGGGAGGTTTGGGATACCCATAGCGATTATGGCAACCATACAACGTTGGATGCTATGTTTCGAATGACTTTCAGGGTGCTTGAAACTCAGGATGAACATTTTTACCTAACCGATTTGTTAGGGTATAAATGGCCCCTTTATGGACTGGCGTTAAATGATTCGGTCTTACAGAAGATCTATAGAAGCAATGCCTTAAAAATTAGTAAACCAGAATAGCGTACCTAAAATACCACAAAACGCCTGACGCGCCTTGATTATGCAGTGAACAAGGGAGTTGCACGTAAAGAAAAATTGAATTAATGACCATTTATTATAGGCCAACCCATTAAATAATTTTTAACCAATACGATTTTGATTATGGAAAAATCTGATGCCTCCAAATTAGGCACGTCCACAAAAAAGGACCGGGTTCTATCAGGAACCATAAACTTTCCAGACGCGATCCCGACCAGTGAAGTCATAAAAAAAGGAGCGAGACTTATGTCTCTTGACTTTTACAGGGGGCTCGTTATGGTGCTCCTTATGTTAGAATCTACCGGGATGTACGAGCATTGGTTGGAAATGTCAGGGCAAGGATCCTTTCTAAATTCCCTGGCGGAGCAATTCACCCATAAACCTTGGCATGGATTGAATTTCTGGGATTTCATTCAGCCTGCCTTCATGTTCATTGCCGGGGCCGCCATGGCATTTTCCCTTACAAAACAGACCGCTATGGGACGTCCGTGGAAAGAACAGGCCATCCATGCGATAAAGCGCAGCTGGTGGCTATTTTTTTGGGGGGTGTTCGACTATGCTGTCAGAGGCGACCATTTGTCGTTTGAACTTTGGGACGTCCTGACTCAGCTTTCTTTTACCTTATTGGTAGCGTTTCTGATCTTTCAGTGGAAAATAAGTCATCAACTGCTCCTCAGTATCGGCCTGTTGGTTCTCACCGAATGCCTGTATCGGTTCATACATATTCCGGGATTCGACCAGCCTTTTGTCGATCAGCAAAATTTTGGGAATTATATGGATATGGTATTAATGAACAAAATAAATTCAGGGGGATGGGTAGCCATCAATTGTATCCCGACCGCTGCACATACCATATGGGGAGCCGTAGCGGGGAAATGGCTCATCGATCAAGCGACCGTTAAGGGGAAGCTCCGCAATATTGTTACTTTAGGCATCGTTGCTCTAATCGCCGGTTATACCCTCGATATAACGGGTGTCACTCCAATTATCAAACGAATCGCCACCACTTCCTTTACCTTGGTTACCGGGGGTTGGTGCTTGTTGGCCCTGGCGTTTCTTTATTATTGGATCGACGTACTACAACACAAGAAATACCTTCGCTTTTTTACCATTGTAGGGATGAACTCTATTTTCATATACCTATTCTTTGAGATTCTGGTGAGCCGATGGCTACGTGAATACGTTGAGGTAATTGTTAACGGTGTTTTATCACCGATAGGGCTGGCACACTTTGTAACCTTATTCATTTCAGCACTTGCAATTTTTGCCATCGAGTGGTACTTGTGTTTTTGGCTGTATCGAAAGAAAATCTTTTTTAAGGTTTAATACGATTTAAGAAACGTATGGCCAGCAATGACCTCAAGGTAAGTATATAGGGAAAAGACATTTCAACACAAGAAAATAACCAAATGAAATTCAAGCATTTCTTTTTTTGCCTGGTCTGTGTTCTTTTACAAAATTGTGGGCAACCCAAAAAAAACGCTCCGGAAAATGAACCTTCAAAACCCCAATTTTATACGGATCAGGATTTTAAGAAGGTGGATAAAATAGATGCGCACGTGCATATTGAAACCGATACGCCAGATTTTATCCAACAAGCAATCGCAGATAATTTTCAGTTGCTGACCATCAATTGGGATGATCCGAACGAGTCAGGTGATATGATAGCGCAACAAAGGTTTGCCTTGGAGCAAATTAAGGCCTTTCCCGGTCAAGTGGCCTATGCCACGACCTTTTCGGTAAGGGATTTTAATAAAGCCGATTGGAAGGAAAGCATGCTCGCCTATTTAAAAAACTCATTTGCCGAAGGTGCCATTGCCGTTAAAATTTATAAGGTCATAGGGATGGACCTAAAGGACAAAAATGGCCAATGGGTTATGATAGACGATCCTAGATTTGATTCCATTATCGATTTTATCCAGCGCAGCAATATTCCCATAATAGGGCATCTAGGGGAACCTAAAGACTGTTGGCTCCCTTTGGATAAAATGACCATTAAAGGAGATAAAAGCTATTTTGGAGAGAACCCCGAATACTATATGTACCTGCACCCTGAAGCTCCTTCCTATGCAGATCAGTTACGGGCACGGGACCATATGCTCGAAAAGCACCCGAACCTTAGGTTCGTAGGCGCGCATTTGGGTAGCCAGGAGTGGAGTGTCGATGCGCTGTCGGAAACCTTGGATAAGTTCCCGAATATGGCCGTGGACATGGCTGCCCGCATCCCCCACCTGCAGTATCAATCGATAACGGATTGGCAAAAGGTACGTGATTTTATGATTACTTATCAGGACAGGTTGCTTTATGGTACCGATCTCATGGCAGAACCGACTAGCGACCCCAGTGTGATGAAGAAACGAATGCACGAAACCTGGATAAGCGACTGGAAATTTTTTGTTTCCAATGAAGAGATGACCGTTTCGGACTTCGAAGGAAAATTTAAAGGCTTGAATTTACCCCGAAAAGTAATTGAGAAGATTTATTTCGAAAATGCCAAAAAATGGTTGCCCGGAATGTAAAAAAGTTTAGGAAGTGTTGAGGTAGCCTCCTTGTTTTTGGTTGCTATCAATACGATCATAATTCAGGTTTTGGCATATTGAAGTTGAGCACAAAAACGCGTGGAAATATTGTGTGATAACGTGCTTGATTAGGCGTTCTTTAGGGTTTATCCGCTGTTACCTGGGGTGACTTGCCAATCAAAATAAAGAAGGTTAAACTGCATTTTAAATAAAAATAAATTTTAGAAATGAGCACTAATAAAAGAAGGGATTTTATAAAAAATTCGATAAAGGCCAGTGTTGGGGCATCCTTACTAACAGTTAATACATCAATGGCCGATAGTCCCAAAGAACTAAAAACCACGACAACAAAAAGCAAGGGTAACCCAAAGAAAATCGTGGTCGGGGGTGCCGGAATAGCGGGAATGTGCTGCGCCTATGAATTGATGAAAATGGGTCATGACGTAACCGTACTTGAGGCATCCGGCAGACATGGGGGCCATGTATATACCGCCCATGATGAATTGTCAGATGAATTGTATGGCGATTATGGCCAAGAACATATCACAAAGCCGGGATATGACCTGTATTGGGGATATATAAAGGAGTTTGGCCTTACTGCCCTGCCATATCCCAGAAGAAAAAATGTATTGCGAAGGATCGATGGAAATTTCTATAATGAGGAAATGCTACATGATCCCGTTGTTCTGAGAAAATTAGGGTTTAATAAAAGAGAGGTCGATTTTTTATCCACGAACCCTTGGGGAGAACTTAAATTGCTTTATGTTGAAGACTATCTTGATAATTTTAAGGATGAATACCAGCCTTTTGGTGTAGGATATGACGAGCTGGATACGATCCCCATGTCGGATATTTATGCCAAACATGGTGCATCAAAAATGGCCATGAGCCTTTTAGGAGGTTCCAATTCATCCGCTTTGTTCGGTCTCTGGTATACCTATATCCTTAAATTTCGTGGAGTGCCCGAATTTCCTACTGAAATTTTTCGGTTAAAAGGTGGCAATCAAATGCTCCCGAATGCTTTTGCAAAACGTTTGGGACCAAGAGTGTGGTTGAATAAACCCATCACATCGATACAAAACGGAGATAATGGCGTTAAAATTATGTACAAGGATGCAAAGGAAACCCAAGAAATAGAGGCCGATTATTTTGTGAATTGCATTCCCTTGCCTGCCTTTAAGAACATTCCCGTACTACCTGCATTGCCCTTGGAAAAACAATATATAATTGAGAATGTGACCTATGATTCTTACCAACGGTTCGTCTTTCAGGCAAGTTCAAAATTTTGGCTCGAAGACGGGCTCTCCATTAATATGTTCTTAGACCATCCTGATATTTGGGATATCTGGCATTCTGCAGACGAGGTCGATACGCATAGGGTTATCGTTTTAGGTACGGGGGCAGGAGGAATATCGCCCCAAAGGGCACTTGCGACATTCCGTGAGCTATATCCCGGTAAAGGAGATACCATAGAACAAGCACTCGGTAGGGACTGGACAAAGCAACCTTTTTCTTCTACTTGCGAAAGACTTCCCTTTCCTATAGGAGAACTTAAAAAATTCTGGCCAAATATAATGAAGCCTCATGGACGTATCCATTTTGCAGGGGCCTACGCCGATAATCTAAATTGGGGAACCGAAGCCGCTACCCGGTCGGCAAATAGGGTAGCCAAAGAAATAGATAGTGCTTAGGTCTTTGATCATAATAGAATACACATTCGTATGAAGTACGGCACTGACACTATCTAGTTGGTTTTTATCAAATTAAAAGTATAGGAATTTCTCAAATACGTGCGAAACTTAAATCCGGGTTCAAAAGAAAAAGTATGAGTAGCACAATTAAAAATTGGGTTTTGGTGATATTTACCCTTGGTATCCTTTCCCGGTCTACGGCCCAGGATGTCCCGAGGTGGTCATTAACTAACGATAGTGATATTCGATGGGAAGTAAAAGAAAAAGACTCGCATGTCGATCATGTGGAAATGAGTGGTTTTTATATTTCGTCCATCGTTCATTACGGAGTGGAAAATGGGGTGTTGAACCAGAAAGTCCAACTTGTTTTCCCGATGTTACGCACCATCCCTAATGATACCCACGCCAGCCTTTCCCATACAATAGACCTCAAGGAAGTACCCCCAATAACCATAGACGGGACTCCGGTGATAGAATATCCACAGGAATTCTCGTTACGGGGAATACTGTCATTCAGTTCACGAACTGCTGAAGGAGTGACGATAAACCACCAGCTCTTCCCTTCGATAGATAGGCCGGTCTTTATAGATAGGGTGCAGATAACCAACGCTACCGGGACCCCGATAAGGGTTGATATTCCAAATATACATATCTCCCATGCAACCAACGAAGACCAGGGCGTAACAGGAGTGTATATCATAGATGTAGTTTCCGATAAACAAGGCAGCTTTACCTTAAACCCCGGGGAATCCTTGGAGAATGCAATGGTTTATTCCGGGCGTAAAATAAATGAAGAACAATCCTATGTCTCCTCCGATTATGAGTTTAGCAAGCGAAAGGATCTTATAGATCGCACTTTTGCTAATCTTGTATTCGAGTCTCCCAACGCGATTCTTAATACGGAGTTTGCTTTTGCGAAATTAAGGGCCGTGGAAAGCATATTCCAGACCAAGGGAGGGTTGATGCACGGCCCTGGGGGCGGAAGGTACTATGCGGCCATTTGGGCAAACGATCAGGCCGAGTATGCCGATCCTTTTTTCCCCTTTTTGGGAAATCTTGCAGGAAACGAATCTGCCATAAATTCATTTAGACATTTTGCCCGTTTTATGAACAGTGACTTTAATCCAATACCAAGTTCTATAATTGCTGAAGGAACCGATTTTTGGAATGGTGCCGGAGACCGGGGTGATATGGCCATGATTGCATACGGTGCGGGCCGATTTGCACTGGCCTATGGTAAGAAAAATACAGTAAAAGAACTTTGGCCGTTAATCGAATGGTGCTTAGAATATTGCCGCCGTAAGGTAAATGACCAAGGCGTAGTTGCATCGGATAGTGACGAATTGGAGGGACGGTTTCCTGCAGGGGGTGCTAATCTCAATACCTCATGTCTCTATTATGATGCCCTGATTTCCGCGGGCTATCTTGGAAAAGAATTGGGAATCGAGCAAGCAGAACTCGATTCATATAAGAAACAGGCAATTGATATACGGCAAGCGATCGAAACCTATTTTGGGGCAACGGTCCAAGGTTTTAAAACCTATAGGTACTACAAAGGGAACAACGTGCTACGCGCTTGGATCTGTACCCCTCTTGCAATGGGAATTTATGATAGAAGTAAGGGAACGACCGACGCCCTGTTTTCTGACAATCTATGGACTAAAGACGGTCTGGCTTCAGAATCGGGGAGTACAACTTTCTGGGACAGGGCTACCCTTTACGCCCTCCGAGGCGTCTTTGCAGCCGGAGAAACAAAACGGGCATTGGATTTTCTTGAAAATTACTCCGGCAGAAGACTCTTGGGAGAACATGTACCCTATCCTGTGGAAGCCTACCCGGAAGGGAACCAAAGGCATCTGTCTGCGGAGAGTGCGCTGTACTGCAGAATCATCATTGAGGGCCTTTGGGGAATACGTCCTATAGGCTTTAATGAATTCTCCTTGTCTCCAAAACTTCCGGAAGGTTGGCACTCCATGATATTAAAAAATATTCGGGCCTTTAACCGAAACTTCAGCATTGAGGTAAAAAAAGAAGGCGCTAAAATCAATGTTAAGGTATTCGATGGCCAAAAAACATTCTTGGATGAAAGTGCGGAAAACGGCGAGACCTTAAAATGTACGCTATAAAAATTTCTGGAAGCAGAGGGCTTTGGTCAACTATTCAACCCTTTGCACCACCCAAAAAATTACATAATGTGTTGATCGTTGAGTATGCGTTTTAGCATCAGGTCATCTCTTTGCTTCGTCTTTTTGTGCCATTTGAAACACGTTGAAAGGTCGTAGTCGAGTCCCCTTCGAAAGTGATCGGACTTACCACCTCAGACAGGATTACAATTTATTTATGCATTTCCAATTTTTCCACCACCAGCTGACCGATGGCATGACCTTGTTCAATCCCCTTTTCAATTGCCGGTCTGTAATGAATTCCACCATACAATCTACTAATCGCAGCCTCTTGTGAGGCGTCCATAAAAGATTTGAAATTTCTAGGAGGTAAGCCATACGGCACTTCCGTTGAATCAACAAATGAATAATTCGCGCCAAAAAGTTGGGTCAATACGGTACCGGCGGCAGTTGAAACCACACTATGGCCTGAAGTGTGTTCCGGGAAGGCAGGTGTTTGCAAAACGGGTGACCAATCGGCATCAATATATTTATTTATAAACGTCTCCGGTCGCGTGAGGTTGCTCTTGTATTTTTGGTCCCAGCAACTAATAAATCCATCCGCAATTGCTATTGATACCAATGACATAGTTTCAGCGGCCATGACGGGATTAGCATTTTGTTCTTTCAATACCTGGGCCGTAATGTGAATCCAATGACCCCCTGGCGAAATTTGTTGTTTGAAAAACATTACATGCCCGTTGGTATGTGAGATATTAGGGTTACAATCCCAGAATTTTGCAATTTCAAACTTGGTTGAATCAATTTGTTTTACCGTTTCATAAACATCTATTGCCTCCCTATAGAACTCGGATTCTTTCGATAGGTCGAAGGTCGTTGGCAGTCCTGGGTCAAACTGTCCGGCCGAATCAAGAACGAATGGTCGAATAGTGTTCCAATGGGGTTCGATGGCTTCCATATAATCAGGGGGAGTAGGTCGCCACCTTCCTGGATCATCGGTTACGCTATATCTAGGCAATGCCGTACGTCTAAGATACCCGTCCTTTGAGGCCCATGACAAAACTTCCTGAGCCAAGGTATCGCCGAATGCAACGGAATTCTCATAGGTGTTTTCATCCATACCAATTTTTTGGACTTCCTCGAGCATTTTCATTTTCATTTGCTCCACTTTTTCCAAGTTAAAGACCAACGCTTGGGCTACATCGGAAAATGCAACTAACGACACTAAAGGGTAGTAATACTTTTTATTTTTTTCAGGAAAACTAAACGCCTTTAAACCATTCAATTGCCCTGCCAGCGAAACGCTTGTTGAATCCATAAAACGAATACCTTCATAGGCAGCTATATTTGAATAGGCATATATGCGACTAGCAACGGGAGGTGTAAAGATATCCGCTACAATTACATCGGTCAGTTGGCGATTGAACTGTGGTAGGCCATCTTTAAAATAGTCATCAAGCTTTTGTTGATCATACTGCGGCGCGCATCCTAAAATGACCAAACAAAAGACACAATATAATTTAATTGAGGGCTTCATGTGAATATACGGTTTTTGTAACTCCTGTAACATTTGTCGTTCTTATTTCATTAATCTGGTCATCTATTACAATGCTTCTAGTACTTTGGGAAAGGTAGCCAGCGCCATTGTAAAATTCCATTTTGAATTTTTTGCCATCACTACGTCTTATTTCCGCAAATTGAACATCGGAGGGTACATTATATATGCTATTCTTATCGCCTTTAGGCCTCGTTGCAAATACTTTTAATGGGCCATCATTGTTGGCAGATAAAACATAGGAATTTCCGCGTGCCCCTCGAAGAATCGATAAACCGCTTCCGTCTAAATCACTTATAAAGCCACTTCTTTCCAATGGGACATTTAAAAACCCACCCGAACCATTTCCTTTTAACAAAATTCCCGTTAAAGCATCGTACCTTCCGGTGGAAGCTTCAGTGGCGTAGGAGTTGCCTGTAATCATCACATCCAAATTGCCATCTTGATCAATATCATCAACAACAATTCCTTCCACGGGTGCCGTCTGAACATTTAATGGCAAGGAACTCAGTTTAAACTTCCCATTTCCTAGGTTTTCAAGGTAACTACTCGCAAAATTATAACTTTTTACCACATAGGCCGTTTCCAATTCTTCGGGTAGGAAAGAGGTTTTAAAGGTGGATTCCGCATAGGACTTGTACGTTTTAAACCGGCTTCTCATAGCATTAATTTGACCTATGATTTCATCCCTTGAATGGGCCAATTGGTTTTCACCATCAATAAAATAACACATTACGGGATCGATTTGACCGTCTTTATTAAAATCACTGGCGTAAATACATAGCGGTTCATCCGTTGTGGCTTTATATTTAGAATTGAGGCCAAGATTTCCTAAAATATAATCCGTATCCCCGTCCAGATCAAAATCTCCCCCATTTATACTATTCCACCAACCTTCTGTTTTAGTAAGGCCCGTTTTTTCATTGGCTAGGACTAGTTGCCCTTGTTCGTTGTGAAAAAAAGTAATTGGCATGAATTCGCCGACTGCGATAAGATCGGTCCAGCCATCATTGTCGTAATCGGTCCATAACGCAGAGGTGACCATGGTTAATAACTCCCAATCTTTTATCTTATTACTGATATCGATAAATCTGGTTTTCCCAGTATTTGCGTCATATTCGTTCTCCAACAAATAACTTTTGGCCGGCATAGGGTATTTTCCGGGGTCTACACGACCCCCAATAAAAAGGTCTAAGTCACCATCTTTATCGAAATCGATTGCTGAAACACACGAACCACTCGCCGTAATCTCCGGAAGAAGATTGGATTTTGTAAAATTACCTATCCCATCGTTTAAATATAATCGGTCTTGGTAATTATTGCTATTTGATGTTGGCAATACTCCCCCACTTACCACATATAAATCGGGATGTCCATCTCCATTTGCATCGAAAAATAAACTTCCCATATCTTCAAATTGGCTATCCATCCCAAGTTCTCTAGGCTCGAAGGTACCATCTGGTTTTTGGAAGAACAAGCTTCCTGATTGGTTGGTTGCACCACCAATGAAGAAATCTTCCAGACCGTCTGAATTCACATCAGCCACCGCAATACCAGGGCCATTTCGGGAATGCATATGGGGCAATATGGGCTGCAATTTAAAGTCTACCATATTGTCTTCGGTATGCTCAAAGTTTGCGCCTACACTATCAGTAACATCTGATAGCCATTGACTTTTGTGGGTTAGGATTCCTTTATTTTTTTGAAATTTTGCATCGAATTGTTTCACTTCCAAAGTTTGATTGGAAGCTTGATGTTGAATTAGTTGATAGGTATCATCGGGCCACCATATTTCTAGACTGTCAATTGTCGTATTCGTACCAAGACCAAAATGAATGGTCGGGTCTACACTTGACTCATATCCTCGGCTTAAGAAGTGCTGGTCATATTGACTGGTACCTCCGGATGTAATTTTGATTTGCGCACCAATACCCTCCAAATTTCCCACGTTTCCGCGTAATTTTATGCGCAAGAAGTTATTTTTTTTAGATAGGTTGCTCAAATTTTCATACAGAAAAGCGGGCTGGTCAACATTATTTACCACAAGATCCAAATCACCATCATTGTCCAGATCGGCGTATGAGGCACCATTAGAACAACTTGCCTCTCGAATACCCCATTCTTTGGATACCTTTTCAAAGGTCATGTCGCCATTGTTTCGATAGGCATAATTTATCAATTGCGCTTTTGGCAAGTTTTGAATGGATGCCAATTTTTGATTTATTTTCGTCTCCTTATCTCCCAATGGAGTATCATATATATTTTGATAATGAATGTAATCTAAATTTCCAAGATCCCTTAAAAAACCATTGGTTACATATAAATCTTTAAGTCCGTCGTTGTCGTAATCGGCCAAAAGCGGGCTCCAGCTCCAGTCAGTGCTGCTAATCCCGGATAAGAATCCCACTTCACTAAACTTGTTGAGGCCTTGATTAATCTGTAAGGTATTTCTACTGTATTGCGGATTATACCCTGCTTGAAGCATTGCTTGAAAGCGATCGTACCCTGTTGAGGAAATTATCAATTTTTGACGTTTATTATCCTCGGGGCGCATATCGAGAACCAAAATATCCGGTTTGCCGTTATTATCTATATCGGCAACATCGTTGCCCATTCCGGCATACGAAGTATGCTTGATATGTTGGGTAATCTCATCCTTAAAAGTGCCATCTTTTTGATTGATGTACATGATGTCGTTACCAATAAAATCGTTGGAAACATAAATATCTGGCCAGGAGTCATCGTTTATATCGGAAATTGCAACTCCAAGGCCATATCCTTCCACCAAAATTCCGGCCTCTTTGGAAACATCGGTGAACATACCATTACCATCATTTCTATAGAGACGATCATTACTCACTGATTCTCCGTTGAGCACTCTGGGCGTACTTACATTTACTTTGTACTCATAAGCTGCGGGGTTCACTAATAAATACATATCCAAGTCATTATCTTTGTCATAATCAAAAAAGGCCGCCTGCATGCTTTGTCTGGTATCCGCAAGCCCATATTCAGCGGCTTTTTCGGTAAAGGTCAAGTCGCCATTATTTATATAGAGTAAGTTGGCCCTTTCCGATTCTTTTGCACCGCCAGAAACGCAGACATATATATCCAAAAGACCATCTTGATTAATATCTACCATGGTCACTCCGGTGCCCCATTTCGTATTTAAGAGGCCTGATTTTTCGGTAATGTCCTCAAATTTTAAATTTCCTTGATTTCGATAAAGCTTCCCCGAGACCATGTTGCCACTAAAATAAATATCCTCAAAGCCGTCATTATCAATATCCCCTATGGCAACCCCTGCACCTGTATAAATATTCATAAACCTGAATACGTTTACGCTGTCGTTTTCCTTGATGGTGTTCTCGAAATTTATTCCGGTGCGATTCGCGTCAAGCAACTTGAATAGGGTGGGCGTATTTCGCCCACATGAGTAGGAAAAGAATACTACACATAAAATTGCAATGCATGTTTTTGACAGGGTCATGGAAGGGGGAGAATTTCGGTTTCTTTACCAGTATCATCCATCACTTTGACCGAAATGGCCCCAGCGGGAATATAAAATCTTCTACTTGGCTGGGACAGATACCCAGATCCATAATGGAAGTCTATTTTCTGATGTTTGCCATCCTTGAATTGTATAATCGCCGAAACCTCATTCTGTCGGGGCAAGTAGGTATTTTGTCGAACCGGACGCGAAAAGGTTTTAAGACTATCATTATTAATGCCTACAATTGTAAGTTCTTTGGCATCCGCAAAAACGGTTACCATGCTCTTGGCATCACCCTTAACAAAAAAGCCGCTTTTAGAAACATCAATGGGCGAGAAATTCCCTTTTCCATCACCAGCTAATAACCACCCGATGGAGGCATCGTATCTCCCCGAGAAAACTTCGCCACTGTAAAAATTGCCTACGGCAAGAATGTCCAAATTAGTATCCCCGTTATAATCGCCAACCATAGTCCCATAAATTGGAGCAATCTGTGCAACTCTAGGAAGCTCTGAAATCTTGAATTTACCTGAACCTAAATTTTCTAAATAACTACTTGCAAAAGTCTCACTTTTAACTACATAGGCATCAGTGAGCTCTTCCTTTAAAAAGGATTCGGAAAAGGTGGCATTGGCATAATCCGAATAGGTCCGGAACCTTCCTCGCATAACATTGATCTGCTTGATAAGATCATTTCTAGAATGGGCGACATAGTTTACGCCATCAACGTAATAGCACATTATCGGATCTATTTGACCATTTTTATCATAATCCTTGGCATAAATGCACAAAGGCTCGGCAATGCTTGCTTTATATCGGCTATTCAATCCGAGGTTTCCTAAAATATAGTCGGTGTCCCCGTCATTGTCAAAATCTCCCGAGGTGATGCTGTTCCACCAGCCGTTGGTATGGTCCAACCCGGTTTCCCGTGTAACTTCGTTGAGTTTTCCGTTGCTATTCTGAAAAAACCGAATAGGCATAAATTCACCTACGACAATCAAATCTGGCCACGTATCATTGTTAAAGTCGGTCCAAATAGCTCCTGTTACCATACCTAATTGGGCAAAAGTATCACTTATGGGCTGAGGGTCTTTCTCAAATTTGATACTCCCTGGGGTGCTTTTATTTAGCATCAGGAGACTGGCTGGCGGCAGGGGGTATTCCCCAGGGCGAACCCTACCCCCGACAAACAGGTCTAAATCCCCGTCTTTATCATAGTCCGATGCCGCTACTACTGAACCACTAACAGGAAATTCGGGCAAGGCATTCAATTTTTGAAAAGAACCCATACCATCATTTTGATAAAATCGATCTTGATAGGAAATATCACCAGTAGGGCGTGACGAACCTCCACTCACAATATAAAGATCTTGGTCACCATCATTGTCGGCATCAAAGAATAGGGCCCCCATATCTTCGCATTCGGTTTCTGGGAAAGTTTCGTTTTTAAATGTGCCATTGGCTTGTTGCACCATTAGGGCCCCCGATTGGCCCATTGCCCCACCCACGTAAAGATCTTCTTTTGTATCATTATTTACATCTCCAACAGCAAGGCCGGGACCATTGCGAGAGTGCATATGCGGAAGAAGTGCTTGAACTTTAAAATCAACGAAATCGTCTTCGTGATGCACAAAGGTAAACAGGCTATCGGCTTCTTGAAATAGGGTAGGAGGAGTTGGCACTATTTTTTTAATGGATTCTTTGGCTTCTTTTTGATCAACTATCAGCTCTTGATTTACCTTCACGTTTTTTAATACTTGTTCGGATCGATCGGGCCACGTAATCACTAGACTGTCAAGTTTTGTAACCTTGCCCAAGCCAAAATGAAGTGCTTGCTCGACAGTGGATAAATAGCCACGATAAGGTGAAAAATATTGCTTTTGAATTTGATTTTGATAATAGAGTACGACTTCACTACCAAACCCCTCAAGATTAGGAGCCTCTCCATGAAACCTTACTTTCAGAAAATGGTTATCATTCGATAATTTCGTTTGATTTTCATAGATAAGTGCGGGATCATCTATGTTATTTATGACAAGATCAAGATCACCATCATTATCAAAATCGGCGTAGGCCATACCGTTTGAATACGTGGGTTTTGTAAATCCTACTTCTTCGGATTCATCTTTAAAAGTCAAGTTTCCTTGATTATGGTAAAAGAAATTAGGCAGTTTTATACCAGGTAATTTGTTGAGTTCGTCTAAGCGCTGTTGCCTGTTCGCCGCTTCAGTGCCCATAGCTAATATCTGATTGCCATACACCATAAAATCGAGGTTGGTAATATCTTGCCGATATCCGTTTGTTATGCATAGGTCATTGGCGCCATCCTGATCAAAATCGGCAAAAAGCGCACTCCAACTCCATTCGGTGGCTGATATCCCCGCTATTTGGCCTACTTCACTAAAAGAACCGTTCCCGTTGTTCAACTGCAGGGTATTCCGAATATATTGTGGCTGATACCCATAGGATTGTCCTGTTTGGAATTCGTCATAATTATTGCCCATCATGGTCAGTTTCCATCTTTTATTATCGGGAGGTAACATATCCAATACCACAACATCCATATTGCCATCATTATTGATATCTGCTATATCGTTGCCCATCCCATTAAACGTAAGATGTCTAAAATACGAGGCATTCTCATTTAAGAAATTGCCATCCCTTTGGTTGATATACAGGAGATCATCGGTTAGGAAATCGTTTGAGACATATACATCGGGCCATCCGTCATCGTTCAAATCGCATATTTCAACTCCTAGTCCAAACCCTTCAATTAAAATACCCGAGGAGGCAGATACATCAGTAAAAGTTTGGTCTCCATTATTTCGAAATAGTTTGTCCGCCGAAGGCGCTTTCCCGGTCCGGTCTTTAGGTCTTGACGTATTGCGATTAAAATCTACCAGCGCATTACTGAGTAAATACATATCTAGATCACCATCCCGATCATAATCAAAAAAGGCCGCCTGAACCGAGTAACCTTCGTCAGCCAGACCCCAAGAAGATGCTTCCTCTGTAAAGCTAAGTTTACCTCCTTTTAACCCGTTATTGACAAAAAGCAAATTGGCACGATCGGCACCGATTGATCCCCTGGGTCCGCCTCGACATACATAAATGTCCGGATAGCCATCTTGGTTAATGTCCACTATCGCAACTCCGTTTGACCATTTTGTAGATCCCACGTTTGCAGAGTCCGTAAGGTCTTCAAATTTAAAACCACCTAAATTGCGATATAATCGATTACTGACCATGTTGCCCGTAAAATAGAGGTCTTGAAGGCCATCCAAGTCAAAATCCGCAATGGCCACCCCGGCACCATTGTACATATATTCAAATTCTAGAACAGACGGGTTGCCACCTAAAACTAAGGAATTGTTAAACACCACACCAGTGTCTTTAGGGGAAAGTTCTTTAAATAGGGTTGTTTCGCTTTCGCCACAGGATACAAAACTTACTACTAAACCTATAAAACCAAAAAAAGATATATGTTTTAATTTGAAATTATAAGGCATAAATTGAAAATAGGAACATAAAATTAGAAATCCAACCTAAATTTAATAGATTGGATTCCCAAATAAACTAACTCAAACTAATTTAACGTTTATTTAAACGTTAAAGTCTTTTAGTAACCTTCGTTTTGTTTTAATAGCCCACCAGAACGATCAATTTCAGATAATGGGAATGGGAAGACTACATCTTTATCATTCCAGGCTGCGCCAAAAACTTGAGAACCAATTCCCCATCGCACGATATCAAACCAACGGTGTGGCTCTAAAGCCAACTCGACCCTCTTTTCCTGCCTCATTGCTTGTGTCAAATCCGCTCCGGTTAATAAATTGGGCAATCCAGCTCGATTACGGATATCATTGATCTGTTGTTCGGCTATGGCTAAATCTCCGCCCCCTTCAATCAAGGCCTCTGCGTATAGCAGTTTTAGTTCGGCAAATCGGAACCAACGTTCGTTGTTATAATCTGCCTGTCCATTGGGAGAACTATTCCCTGTTACAGCATTTATGGAGCCCCTATATTTTTTAAGTGTGAAGCTTGTTGTAGACCAGGTAACATCATAGGGCAGTTCATAACGTGTGCCGTCAAATGAATAATAGGTGTCGCCCCCTTGGTAGAAAATGGTTTGAGGCCTCACATCTCCGGGTTCAAAGGTGTCTACCAAGTTCTGTGTGGGAACCCAAAATCCTAATTTTCCACCTGGGGCCCCATTGGATGCATCCCAGAACCAACCTCTACCCGTACCTTGGGAGGCTTTAAAGTCTTCTGAGTGTGTATCATCAAAAACCCAAAGATTATCATCGGAGAAAGGGCCGCCATATTGTATTTCAAAAATAGATTCGGAGTTGTTCTCATTGTTATAGGCAAAAACCTCTTCGTAATCGGGAACCAGTGAATACGGACCGTTATCGACCACATCTTGGAAAGCTGCAATAGCCGCCGCCCAATCTTTTTTCCAAACATTTACTTTGCCCAAATAAGATTTGGCAGCCCAAGATGTAACCCTGCCGGTATTGCTACTATCCCATGAAGCCGGAAGTCCTGCGGCGGCATCTGTAAAATCGGCAAGTATGGCAGCATAAAGTTCATCCTGGGTGGCATTTGGTTTTGCCTGATTATTGATTCCTTCCACAATTTCCAAGGCTAAAGGCGGGGTTCCGAACATTTTCATGGCCTGAAAATGGAACCATGCACGAAGAAATTTAGCTTCTGCACTTAATTCAGTTTTATCTGCGGCAGTCAAATCATTCTCGCCATCTAAATTCTTCAACACCAAATTGGCGCGATAGATGCCCTCATAAATCTGGGTATAGACGGCAGCGAAAGGTACATCGCTCGACCTGAGTAGCAATGCATCAATATCTTGGGAGATTTGATCTGATTGGTTCGTATCGGCGGCCACATCATCGGAAATAGTGAGCGAAATTTTCCAAAACTCTCCAAACTCGCCAAGAGTTTCGGTACTAGTTCCATAAAAATCCTGGATCGAAGAATACGAAGCGAATACGGCACCATCAAAATCCGCACGCGTTTTATAGAACGTATCAGTGGTTAGGCGATCAAGGGGTTGCAAGTCCAGTTGATTGCTGCACGACGAAAGACCAATGGCAAACATGCTGATTAAAATTATACTTGTCTTTTTCATGTTCATTGTATTGAATTATGTTTTGTATTATTTTTTAATTAAATGTCATTGATAACCCCAATTGAACAATCCTAGGTAAAGGAGAGGCCCCGCCGTCTTGTCCTGTTGCTAAGGTAAATTCACCTTTTTGAAAACTTTGGGTACGGCCAACTTCTGGATCATACCCCGTGTATTTGGTAAATGTGGCCAGATTCTGGGCGCCTACATAGACGCGCATATTGGATACAAAGTCGTTGGTCCAACTTTTTAGTTTCTCTTGTGACAAACTATATCCCAACTGTATGTTTTGAATACGCAAATAGCCGGCGTCCTCGATCCAACGGTCTGAATAACGATTGTTTCCATTAGGATCACCAACGGCTAATCTGGGGCTCAAGCTTGAATTAGTTGTGCCTTCGCCGGTCCAACGATTTAGTACTTGTGTGCTAAAGTTATTTGAACCGGTAAGGCCTTCCAGACTTTGTCTTGCTCCATTATATACCTGTTTATTCCCAACACCCCTAAAATTCATTGAAAAATCGAATCCTTTATAGCCAGTATTAATATTAAAGCCATAGAAAAATTTTGGGAAAGGGCTTCCTAAGAATGTTCTGTCTTCTGCATTCACTTGGCCGTCCCCATTAACATCCACAAAGCGAATATCTCCTGGAGAGGGTGTGCCATTGGCATCGGGCAAAGCCGCTGCCACCTCTGCTGCGTTTTGATATAGACCATCTGTTTTATACCCATAAAAATAGCCTAGACTTTCCCCAACGGTCGTACGATGGGTGGAGCCTCCACCAACACCCGAAACGATCTGCGTTATAGGGCCCAAATCTGTAACCTCATTTTTTACCGTGGTCAAATTTCCACCAAAACTATATGAAAAGTCACCAATTTTATCGGCGTAGTTGAAGGAAAGCTCTATACCTGAGTTTTTAATTTGGCCGATATTCGCATCTGCAGGCAAGAAGAAACCCGATACATATGGCAAGGGGAAACCAAGCAGTACATCATCGGTTGTCTTATTGTAATAGTCAAATGTTGCGCTTAATTTGTTTTTTAAAAAACTTCCATCAATACCGATGTCAAATTGCGTACTTGTCTCCCATCTTAGGTCTGCATTGGCAAAAGTGGTAGGTGCCGGTGCAACAATTGTACCTTGGGAATCTCCGATCACATATCGAATATTATTGTCAATAGAGCTTAAAAACGCGAAATTAAGGCCCGTAAATTGGTTACCGGACTGGCCCCAACCTGCACGTATTTTTATTTCATCAATAAAAGCGACTTTTGGAAAGAAAACTTCATCCGTAATTCTCCAACCCAAAGAAAGCGATGGGAATATTTGATCTCTATTCCCTTTGGCAAATCGGGAAGTGGCGTCTCGTCTAACATTAAAGGTAGCCAAATATTTGCCTAAATAATTGTAGGTCAAACGTCCCAACCAACCTTGCAGAACCCAAATATCGGCCTCATTTGCACCTGCCACGGTTGTACCCGTTGCAGGAAAATTAATATTAAACAAATCGCGGCCTTGCAACCTTTGTTTGTCGTAGCGGAACTTTGTCTGTTCAAACCCAAAGAGTGCCCCAATATTGTGTTCGCCATTTCCAAAAGTCTTATCATACTGAAGGGTTGCAGCGGTGGTCAATGTTAATTCTATGGGTCTTTCCGAGACCAATAAGGAAGTGCCCGTAGAATTATTTAGAACCGCTTTTGTGGTAAGATAATCGCCTACCCCAACGTTGTAATCATACCCCAAGGAGGTTCTTAGTTTCAAACCTTCGATTAATTGCAATTCCCCATAAAAATTACCCAGTACTTTTCGAGTCTGTATGGTAGTTTTGGTTGCTCTGTCATCAGTATTGAATAACCAGTTAGATGCGGAACCATCACCGACGGTCGCCGGAGTTATATCGTTGTATCCAAATGCCCCACTCCCATAAGGCTGATAATATGGAGCGTTCAAAGCCGAGTTAAAACCGGCAAAAATACCTTGCTCACTTTGTACTTGGCGATCTGTTTGGCTTATCAATATAGACTCTCCAAACTTTAATCGTTTACCAACCTTTATGTCAGAATTCGCCTTAAAGGAATATCGGGAAAAACTCTGAGCCCTTTCGATACCGTCTTGGTCAAGATATCCTCCCGAAATAAAATAATTTGCATTCTCACTGCCACCACTTACCGTAACATTATGATTTTGCACGAATCCGGTCCTAAAAATAAGGTCTTGCCAATCTACAAAAGGCTGCCCGCTAAACTGGGTCAAGTCTCTTCCTAATTCACCTTGAATGGCAATATATTGATCTACATTAAGTACATCAATCCTATCACGGGTGGTTGCCATAGAACCATATCCATCATATGTGACCCTTGCGGCACCGGCTTTCCCTCTTTTGGTGGTTACGATAATAACGCCATTGGCGGCCCTAGCCCCATAGATTGCCGTAGAAGCTGCATCTTTTAGAACATCGATTGATTCAATGTCATTAGCGTTTAGTCCAGCAAGGGGATTTGAGTCGGTCGTAGAAGAAGTATTTACGGTAATATTTGTGGTCTGCACAATTGGCACACCATCGATAACCCACAAAGGATCATTGATCCCCGGAGTACCTACACCCCGAATGAGAACACTGATGGGAGCACCTGGATCACCGCTGCGGTTGGTAATATTAACACCCGCCATTGTTCCCGCAAGTGCTTGGTCAGGACTTGTTATTGGTTTTGATTCTATATCCGAGGCACTAATCGATGCAATCGAACCCGTTAAGTCGGCTTTACGTTGGGTACCATACCCTACCACAACCACTTCACTCAACGCTTGTGCATCTTCCTGCATGGTCACATTGATCGTTGATCTGCCATCAATTACAACTTCCTGTTTGGCATATCCCAAGTAGGAAAAGACCAATGCCGTGCCGCTTGACGGGACGTCGATGGAATAGTTTCCATCAAAATCCGCAACAGTACCGATGGTTGTTCCCTTAACAAGAACATTTACCCCTGGTAGTGGCCCTTCTTCGACTGTCACCGTTCCTGTTACTGTATTCTGGGCGCTTACTGTTTGCAACCCGAACAGGACCACCATAATTAAGACTAGGCCGTTGATCAGCTTATTACTAAGTCTTGTACTACTTTGATTCATAATCCATTGGTTTAAAGTTAGTTATTTTAAAAAAATCCTATTTTACAAAAAAAAAGTGTTTTTCAAATCCGAACGCCCCAAGACTTGGCGGGAAATATCGTTTATAAGGATATTCAGTCAAGCTTTTAAAACAAACTTTCGAAATGATATTATCAACAACCTATTCGTAAGGTCTATAATTTAAGCTTAAGTGAAAAATTAACTTGTGCTCAAACTCAATTTAATACCTTAGAAAAATGGTTACGTTACTATTCAATAAAATTTTGTTAAACGAATGTTAACCAAATCTAAAAAATTAATTATTCTTATACAATCTTTCTTTATTAAAAAAACATCTTTTGTATTATTTCTTTTCTGTTTTCGCTTAATTAGATATAAATAAAATATTTTTATCCTCGTAGTTCTAAGGATTATATTAATCTAATAGATGGTGACCCCTTTAACAATTCTAGAAATTGCCCCGCTAGTTGAAGGAGAATCTGGAGACAATCCAAGGTGTAACGATTTGAAGAATCCCAACAACTGACCCAATAAAATATTCGAGATCGACAGATATTCCTCACCGATGGATGCATCGATTGTAGAAAGCACAAATTGAACGTCAATCGAAATGTCATGTACTCTTTTTTCGGCCAAACCTATTTGAAACAATGGTTTTTTCCCCACTTCCATACTATTTACCAAATCCTTTTCGTACTTAAGTACCTCGTTCTTGTTAGAAAAATAATAGACAAGTAACGTATTCTCATCAACCACGGCTTTTGGACCATGCCTAAAACCTAAATAAGAATCGTTTTTGCATAAAACTTGACCATCCGTTAACTCCTGAACTTTAAGATGTGACTCCATGGCCGTGCCATATTGGGAACCTGAGCCCAAAAACACACACCTATGGAATGGCATAGATGCAACTCTTTGAATATCTTCCAAATAGTTGGAAAGTAATACATTGCCGTATCGTTTAAGGGTACTGACGGTCGATTCTAATGAGGATATATTTGCAATATCATTAATCAACAAAGCCGCCAATAGCATTCCTGAATAACTCCCTGTCATTGCCAGACTTTTATCGTCGGCCTCGGGCGGAAGTTGAAAAACATAGTGTCTTTTCTTGAAATCATATGTAGCAAGGTTGCCATTCGGATTACAGGTAATAACCAGATGATAACATTTTTGACAATATTTGTCTGCCAACTTTACCGCTGCGACACTCTCCGGGCTGTTTCCAGATCGAGCAAAGGATATGAGTAATGTTGGCACAGAACTTTCAAAATAATCTTTAGGATGCGATACCAAATGAGTTGTAGGAATAGTTAGGGTGGTTACCTTACTTTTACGTTGCACGGCCCCTTCGATGGAATACCCTATAAATGCACTTGAACCCGCCCCTGTGAGCACAATCTTCTTAACGTTCCTTAGGGCATCACTTAAGAAGTAACTTATATCACTTTTTTCGGATAATACTTTTTTAAAAATGTTTTCCCACAATTCAGGTTGTCCTGATATTTCCTCAGCAGTATGGATAGCTCCCATATCTGAGAGTTCCTTTTTACTGATATTAAGATATTTCATATTAATTAAATTAAATATACTTTCATAACATTTCTTTGCAAATTAACAAAAGTTATAATAACTTTCTTTATGAATTCTAAATATCTTCACAAGGTTTTTAAGCAAAATATTGCCTGATTTTTCGTTGAGATAGGTGTATTTTTGTCTTGAGAGGCCATATAATCCTTAAAATTACCGAAAAGAAATATGGGAAACGAAAGAACTAGACGTTCTACGGTCGAAAGACGTAAGAGGATACTCAATTTGCTTAACGAGCACGAACAGGTTTTCGTGCATGAACTAAGTGCACTTTTTAAGGTGAGCGAGGTAACCATTAGAAATGATTTGGATCTGTTCGAATCTAAAAAACTACTTATTCGCTCAAGAGGTGGCGCCATGAAATATGAGAATTCCGTCGGAATTGATCATCAGATTTCGGATAAGGATAAAATCAATTATGTAGAAAAGATTAAAATCGGGAAAAAAGCCGCAGCGATGGTCAAAGATGGCGATACCATTATTATCGATTCGGGTACCACCACCTTGGAAGTAGCAAAACATTTAGATATAAATTGCAGCTTGAATGTAATTACAAACGCCATCAATATTATCAACCAGATAATGCATTGCCAAAATTTCAACCTAATCGTACCCGGAGGTACTTTACGCCGAAATTCGCACTCCTTGGTAGGCCCTTTGGCCGAAAAAAATTTGCATAATTTATATGTAGACAAGTTGTTTTTGGGCGTGGATGGTTTTGATATCATCCAAGGAGCATTTACGCCAAATATAGAGGAAGCTTCTCTTAACCAAATTATGATAGATATTACAAAAGAAGTGATTTTGGTGGCTGACTCCAGTAAATTTAATCGCCGAAGTCTTGCGTTTATATGTCCGGCCAATAAAATCAACACGGTAGTCACCGATGAAAAAATAAGCGACGAAGTTCATAAAAGCCTAACCGATATAGGCGTCAAAGTAATTATTGCCTAGATTTTTCTTTTTTATTTATCCGCAATAGGTTCATGAAACCAACGTTCCTGTGCTATTTCACAAAACCTATCATCGTCTTATTCGTCGCCAGGGTCAAAAGCCAATAATACGGCGGCAATTATGGCCAAAAGTATACCCACTATCTTAAATGTGCCAGGCACAAAGCCCAAAATAATCATAGCAATGATCGCTGTAATCAAGGGAGCACCTGCGTTGGTCATTGGAGAAACTACCATGGCCTTACCATACCGGAACGCGTACACCAAGCACAAGGCGCCGATTGCATTTAGAACCTGAATTCCGGCAGCCAACCAGGGCCCATCAAACCCATAATTAATATCCAAACTAAAATCGGTCATCCACCAAGCTACAGGCACCAGCAATAAACCTAGGGCCATCATATAAAAAAAAATGCTTTCGGCATTCATCGACTTATTTGCCAGTTTCATAAAATAGGCCTGAAGCCCCCATGAAAATAAAACAAGAATCGACAGCACAAACCACAAATACCCATAATCAGTTTCACCATCCCCCTTGGAATAATCAAAAAACGGCAAGGCAATTAATGCAACGACAATTCCTATTGTACCCAAAATCCCTGTTCTTTCCTTCAAAAACAAATAAGACAAACTTATGGTCACCACGGGGGAGAGTGAAATAATCGGAAAAATGAGATATGTAGGTCCCACGGTTACGGCGTGAAAAAGGATCATCTGGCCTCCAGCACCCAATAGACCTATTATAGAACCATAAAAAATGTTCTTTTTACTGTATTGCAATTTCCATCCGGCCATTTTCAAAGCCAAAAGGGCAGGTGGGATCATGGTAACTGCCCAAACGCAGTAAATCAGTGTCTCAGGAAAGCCATTTTCGGCAGGAAGTCCAGTAAAGGCACCCCAAACTCCCCAAAAAACCGTGGTAATAATTGCAAATACGAGCCATAATTTTGTCTTCATAATTTGTTAAATTTGGTTATATATTCTGCTTTAATCCCAGTGAACCATTACTTTCGAGCTCTTGCGCGCAGGCCCATTTAATTGGGTGCCTTATGCCCTTTACTTCAATTTCTGCCTTTATGGTCAAGGTTTCCCAACTTACATTTTTAGGAATCATAAACAGTGCCTGTCTCACTTTTCCGGGCAATGGATATCCAGGGTCAAGGCTACCTGAATTTTCAAAAGTTCCCTCCATATTGGCAATCGTAATCCTCAGAGCACCTGGTACCCCGGAAATGCCGTCATTTACCAGACCAAGTACAATGCCCGGATGCCCTTCTTTTTCAAAATACCATATCCAAGAGGGCCGCACCCTATATCCTATGGTAGCAGCTAATTCATTCAGTGCTTCAGGAAATTTTTCGTAATACCCAACAAGGTTGCCCAAAGAAATCTTGTGCCAGTTCCATAGGGAAAAATAATTGGCCCCTACATCTTTTACGTGGGATATTATGTTCTTATTTCGCGATATCCCGTCGATAATTTTCAAGCTTTTTTCATCCCCAAGGGTAAGCCCCTGTTCAATGGTCGCTCCGATCCATGCCGGGCGGTTGCTCAAGGCATCGATTTGGGAATTTTCGATAAAAATCGTATCGGTTCTAAGCCAATTATAAGAACGCACCGTTCGATCCAACACTTCGGAGTTTCCCACATTATTGTAATCCGGTTGGGTATTGGTGGCCAGTGGGGTCTTGTTCCAATGGGTCGCTTGATGTTCAAATATATCTAGGAAAGTATTCTCTGCCAGCAAATAATCCCCCAATGGATTCCCTTCAAAGGGCCAAGTATGTCCTTCTCCCCAAAAACCGTACATAAACGTATCCACGTATTCTACTAGCTCGTGACCATTATATTTTTCAGCTAATAGGCTATCCATTTCCTTGAACGCTTTCATAAATTCAGGATGATCGTATCGTGGCGCATAATGCACTTTATTTGGGATGCCAATTTCCTTTGTGGTTCCCAGTTTCACAAATGGGACTTTATCGACCAAAAAACCAGGTAGGGAATGCCCTTCAATAACAGGACTCATCATCTGGATTCTAAAAGCCACTCTTTTGTTGTATTTTTTGGCCATTTCAAAAGTAATATTCCAATATTCGGGAAAATCCAGTCTTCCAGGTTCTTTTTGAATATCCCTCCAATCGGCCCTTAGATACAAAATATCCCCTAATGGCCATTTGGCTAGTTTCTCGATCGATTCGCGCAATGTTTCTCCGGGTACTCTTGGAGGGCCAACCTCATCACAGACATAGGTCACTAATCCCATTCCAAAATTTGACACCGGTTTCAAGGATGGTGTAGTTGCCATTATCACCTCGGCACCTGGAGCGTTCGCTTCCGGGCCGTAGTTTGAAAATGGCCCTTGGAACAATCTGTCGGTTATCGGGGGCGGCGGTCCAAAATTATATCCGTCCCAATTATGCGGAGGGATTTTTTTTGACGTAAAGGCCAACAAAGAATTTGAAAAAATCCCTGCCAAGCCACCAGTTAAAACAAAAGATCTTCTTTTCATGTATTGCAGTTTATGACATTTCCATTATTCGCTACCTATCATTTTACGTTTGTCTACAGTAAACAAACGTTAAATATAAGAAAGTTTTTGAAAGCAAAAACAACGTAAAAGAAAGGTTTTGTAAGTTTAAAAATATTATCTAGATTTGTGATAATCGTTTATGATAAATTCAACATTTATGATTTAAGGCAATGGAGAGATACATATTTCACCACTCCTGCTTTACTGATTAAATATAAAATTCAATGACCGAAAATTTAAGATTGGTAGCTAAAAAAAAAGGCTTTTCCTTTTTGGATTATCTTCTAAAACGTAATAAGGAAATTGCCGAGGACACAGGTATAAATAGAACCCTATTTGCGGCTTGTCCTAATTCTGCTACTGTAATGAAAGCGGTCTTAAATTCAGCAAAAAAGTACAATGCCCCCATAAAGTTTGCATCCACCCTTAACCAAGTAGATTTGGATGGGGGTTATATAGGTCTAACCCCAAAGCAATTTGTGGATACCATTAAACAAATGGCCAAAGCCATACATCTCCAGGCTCCGGTATTAATAGCAATTGATCATGGCGGGCCTTGGCTCAAGGATGTCCATAGAAAAGAAAACCTAAACTATGCACAAACCATGGGTCGCATAAAAGAATCTTTTGGCGCCGCAATAGAAGCGGGATATGGTCTGATCCATGTGGATCCTACTTTCAAAAATTGAAAAAGCAATGGACAAATATTTTTATAAGTTCAATTTGGTCGACCTAAATGATCACTTAACAAAAAACGTTCATCAATTGGTTTAAATTTAATATGAAGGAATTTGACGTTTTAGTGGTAGGAGAACTCAATGTAGATATTATCTTGGATAACATTCAAGGGTTTCCTCAAATCGGAAAGGAAATAATAGCCAATGACCTGAATATAACCTTGGGCAGTAGCTCGGCCATATTTGCTAGCAACCTCAGTGTTTTGGAAACCAAGGTTGCCTTTATAGGGAAAATTGGGAGAGATAATTTTTCCGACCTGATCACGAGTTCCTTGGAAAACAAAAAGGTCAATACTGATTTGATTATTCATTCGGATCATCACAAAACCGGTTTAACTGTCGTAATGAACTATCATATGGATCGGGCCAATGTTACTTTCCCTGGTGCCATGGAATATTTATTTGAAAAAGACATAACTTCCAATATGCTAAACCGGGCCCGGCATCTCCATTTGAGTTCTATTTTTTTACAGACAGGGCTTATGAAAGATGTTGTCAAACTTTTTCAAAAAGCAAAAAAATTAGGACTTAGTACATCCTTGGACCCACAATGGGATCCCAGTGAAAAATGGGATATCGATCTACTTGGTCTTTTGCCTTACGTTGATATATTTCTTCCCAACGTCAAGGAACTGTGCCGTATGACCAGTAGTGAAGATATTGCCTCGTCTCTCAACAAAATAAGACCCTATGCCAATATTGTAGTTATA
>JALHST010000190.1 GCA_022865355.1 Maribacter sp.
CAGGGCCATCTCATAACCGATGCAATCTATCAAGATTTTCGATTAAATATCGAATATCGTTTTGTCGGTGAACCGGGCAATTGTGGTGTTTTGGTATTTGCCTCGACCCCAAGGGCGCTGTATAAAATGTTCCCGAAATCAATCGAAGTCCAAATGGAGCATGGCAACGGGGGCGATTTTTGGTGTATTGTCGAAAATATAGTTACCGATAAGATGTATGAACGCAGAGGTCCTAAAGAAAATTGGGGAATAACCGAAGGCAAGGAACGCAGGATCAAAAATCTAACCGATGATTCCGAAAAACCATTAGGGGAGTGGAACTCAATGACCATTGAATGCCTAGACAATCAAATCAAGGTTTGGCTCAATGGGGACTTGGTAAATTACGGATACGATGCCACCGCCCACAGTGGACAAATTGCCCTACAGGCAGAAGGCGCCGAGGTTGAATTTAGAAAAGTAGTACTGACCCCAATAACAAAACTTAGCCAATAAACAACATACCAAATGGGAAAGGTAAAGGGTTTTGACTTATATTTTAACAACCATCTTACCTTTGTTGGCCCCTTTAAAAAGATCAATAAAGGCCTGGGGTATCGCTTCAAAACCTTCCCGGATCGTTTCGGTATAGGTCAAGCGTCCTTCTTGATACCATTGGGTTAATTGCGTCAAGGCTTTTGGATATTTATCCGCATAATCAAAAATGATAAAACCCTGCATGAGTGCTCTTTTTCGTACCAAAAAGGTATGAACCGGAATACTTTTCGGTAAAGAAGTTTCATTGTATACCGAAATGGCCCCGCATTGGATCGTACGCGCAAAGGTATTGATCGTAAATAGCACCGCATCCGAAATTGGGCCGCCCACATTGTCAAAATATATATCTACGCCATGGGGGCAAGCACCCTTGATCGCTTCGACCATATCAGGCGTCTTTTTATAATTGATGGCGGCATCGAAACCCAGTTCGGTTACGAGGAGGTCTAGCTTTTCATCGGTCCCAGCTATGCCAACGACATGGAGCCCAAGAATTTTGCCGATTTGACCTACAACGCTGCCCACGGCACCGGCGGCACCTGAAATTAATAGCGTTTCCCCTTTTTTAGGCTTGCCAATTTCGGTCAATCCCAGGTAAGCCGTCATTCCGGTCATCCCTAAAACCCCTAAATAAGCCGATAATGGCGCCTTGGTTTCATCAACCTTGACTAAGCCATCCCCGTTGGAAACTTGTTCTTCCTTCCAAGCCAACATGCCCGAAACAAACGCCCCTTTTTTAAAATGGCTATTTTTCGATGCCAGCACTTCGGCAATTACAGCAGAAACGATTGGTTTATGAAGCTCAAAAGGAGGGGTGTACGATTCGACATCATTCATACGACCTCGTAAATAGGGGTCGACCGAGACGTACATTGTTTTTAATAGTATTTGTCCGTCGCCTATATCGGGTGTGGCTTCTTCTATGATTTTGAAATCGGAAGACTTTGGTAGCCCAATCGGGCGTTTATCCAAAAGAATGGTTCTAGTCATTATTTCTGTATTGATTAAAAGGCACTATGGGAGGTGAAGTACAATTTATTTATAAAGCTACATACAAAGCATCCACATTTAAAGTTTGAAACGATAGCTTGCCATTTACAATTTCTTAGGCCAATAGCTTGCAATTTTTTTTCGCAAAAACGCAGCACTGCGCTCTAGCTGGTCCATGCCATCAACTCCATCCTCAATGCTGATCCATCCATCGAACCCTACCCGTTTCAATTCGGTAAATATGGCGTCATAGTCATTAAGTCCTTTTCCGATCTCGCCATGTCGCAGGCGTTTGGCATATCCTTGCGCCCCGTTCTCCTCAGCGCGCAAATCGGCGATGGAACCTTCGATCAGATAGCGGTCACTGGCATGCATGGTGACCACGCGGTCAGAAATGCGATACAGGAGTTCCAAAGGGTCTTCCCCGGCCAGATAGGCATTACTCGGATCATAATTGACTCCAAAATTGGGATGGTCAAGTTTATTTACCAAGCGACAAAAAACATCCATTTTTTGAGCAAATTCAGGGTATTCCCAAAAATCGTCCTTATAGTGGTTTTCTAGAATCAGGGTGATGCCCAACTGCTCGGCGTAGGGCAGACAAGCGTGGATACATTCGGCAGCCAACTCAATACCTTCCGCTAAAGTGAGTTCGGGGCGTCTTTGGCCGGACAAGACACGGCAAAAGGAACCCCCCAGGGCATGGGTCATTTGTATCCAATAACATTGTTTCTCAATTTCCTGTTGGCGAAATTTTTCATCCGGGTGCGTAAAATCGGGGGAGCAGCAAAGCATGGGGATCGTTTTCCCCATTTTTTCGACCTGTTCACGAAATAATGGCCAGTTTGAGGTATCAGCCATTTCCAAAAACCCGGCATACCATTCAAGTCCGTCAACATCCAAATTGCAGGCAAGTTCGATCCATTCTGAAACCTTCATGGTTCCGTCCTTACAAAGGGCTTGCATAAAGGCTTTTGGGAATACGGCTAGTTTAGGCATTTTTTGTTGATCTTTAGTTACTGGCTATTTGTTGCTGTTTACTGCCCACTGCTTACTGTTCACTGCCTGCTGTTCACAGCTTCTTCGGCGGATTGCGGCCGATCATTGGGAATTGTTCGACCTCGATTATTTGTCCGCTTATGGGACCGCTTTCGTCCGATAACAAATAAATGGCCGCCGCTGCCATTTCTTCCGGCGTAAAAAGCCGTTTCGCCGGGGAAAATACCACGGGAAGTTTATTAAACCAATCTTCGGGCATTCCTTGTTCGCGTTGATTGATCAACTCGTGTTCGGTAAGCACCCAGCCTGGATTTATTTGGTTCACGCGTACCCCGTACTCCCGAAAGAGGCTATCCCCAAGATTTCGGCTCAAGGTCATCAAAGCCCCTTTCGAAATGCTATAGGCCAATAAATTGGGCTCCCCGCTCCATGAATTTATTGAGCCGATATTGACCACACAACCCTTTGTTTTGGTCAAATGGGGTAGGGCGGTCTGGATGATCGCAAAAGGCGCAATTGTATTTACCGCCAACATCCTTTCCAAATACGGGACGGTCGTTGTGGTAATATTCGACGAGGCAACGATGGCCGCATTATTGACAACGGCATCGAGTTTGCCAAAGGCCTCCAAGGCAGTATTCGTCAATTTAATAGAGGCATCATTTTTTGTAATATCAATCGTTATATGCGTGGCCTTCGCCTTCCCCAATTCCTTTACTAGCAATTGGCCCGCTGGCTCTTCAAGACCATTTAGTATCACTTTGGCACCTTCCTGTACGCAACGGCGCGCTATGGCACGACCAATACCTGTATAACTGCCAGTAATTAAAATCACTTTATCCTGTAGTCGCATCGTTAAATCAATTAGGCTTTAAAACACTTTTTACAACTTTGCCAGAATGCATTTCCTCAAAAGCAACCTGCCAATCAGGAAGCCCCCAAACACCTCCTATAATAGGCCTGACATCTAAACGCCCAGAGGCTAGGAGCGTTAGGACTTTCTCCCATATGGGCCAGTTATGGCTAAAGCTGCCTTGTAATCGTATATTTTTTTGCACCAAGGGGTCTAACGAAAAGTTCAAAGGTTTCGGACCCCAGCCTACCTTGGTAATCTGCCCATTGGGTCGCACCAAGTGAAGGGCAATCTGTAAAGTGGCACTCACCCCGGCTGCATCGATAACACAATCCGCCCCGAGTCCGTCTTGTTGTTTCGCCCAAGTCGTGGCATCGCCAACGATGGTCTCACACCCGTACTGTAGGGCAATTTTTAAACGTATTTGATCATTTTCCAAGCCGACGACGGCCACTTCGGCACCGCACAACTTTGCCATGGCCGCACAAAGAATGCCAATGGTGCCCGGGCCGAGGACAATGACCCTATCCCCGGGCTTGATATTCGAATTCATGACCACCGCATTATAGGCTACCGAGCAGGGTTCGGTCAGGCAGGCCTGTTCGAAGGGTAAACTATTGGGAACCTTATGAAGGCAGCGTGCAGGCACCTTCACAAATCGGGTCATGGCAACATTCACCCCATAGCCGAAACCTTTTCGGTTGGGATCCAGATTATAGAGTCCTTGTTTGGATAGTGGACTGTTCACATCGATTATGGCCGCCGTTTCACTGACAACCCGATCCCCTTCTTTCCATAATCCAGCATTTTTTCCGATTTCTATAATGTGCCCACCAAACTCATGTCCAAGTACCACCGGATAGTTCACAGGCCAACTGTGATCGGCCGTCCATTGATGCAAGTCACTGCCACATACGCCCACATTGGCGACCTCTAATAGTACATCATCATCACCAATGGTAGGTTTTGGGATTTCCCGGATTTCAACACTTCCCTTTTCCGGGGCATAATTTACGACTGCAATCGATTTCATAGGGGTACTATTTTATTTATTAGTGCCATAGGCATGGATTTTTTCGCATATAAGGCGTAAGGAGCTTTCTAAATCGCCCTCGGCGGTCTTGAAGGCATCGGCGTCAATGGTCAAAGGAGCTCCCAACACGACCATGGGCGCCCCGTATTCCGGGCAACGGATCGCCTGTTCCAGGGTCAGGCCGCCTACCGCCTGTACCGGCACCTTTACGGCGTTGACGACGTCTCGTAACTGGTCTAACGGACTGGGCATGGGCTTTCCCGAAGCGGCAATCCCGCGACGTTCGTCATAACCGATGTGGTGGATTACATAGTCGCAGCCCAATGCCTCGAGCATACGTGCCCCTTCGACCATATCTGGACATCCCAGATTGTCACCCATAACTTTCACTCCGTAATCCTTTCCTGCCTGTACGACCATTTTGATGGTTTCTTCATGGGCCCTTGCCATGACCACGACATGGGTAGCGCCCGCCTTCGCCATCATCTCGGCCTCGAGATACCCACCATCCATCGTCTTTAGATCGGCAACGATCGGAATGCCGGGAAAGGCTTCCCGCAGTTTTTTAACACCATGCAGACCCTCCGCCAAGATAAGCGGCGTACCGGCTTCCAGCCAATCCACACCGGCCCGTAAGGCCAATGCGGCGGTTTCCAAGGCTTCTTCAATAGTAATCAGGTCGAGTGATATTTGTACGATGGGCTTCATCTTATAAATATAGAGATTTAAGGGATAACAAAAATGGTAATTAATTAAAGGGCCTGCGGCGGAAAATTAACGCATGCTTCTTCGCCATTTTACCGCGGATCGTCTGATCAAATATGCCCAAGCAATGAATAAAAATTGTACTGGAAGACGAATTATGGCCGCCTTATGGTTCCCGATGGCCGGCGCATCGGAAAATACATCCGCAATATGTACGGGTAAGAAAACCAACAATAGCACAATGATGCCCGTAGCTCCAATTTTCGTATACTTTGGAATGAGTACTAAAATACCCAATGCGATTTCCAGAAGGCCCGAACCGTAGATTATTACGGTTTTATATGGCATAAAATTCGGTACGTACGGTTCATAAAAGAGCGGTTTTAAAACGTGTTGGACCCCGGCATATATAAAAAAAAGAGCTAACATCAGTTGAAGTACTTTCAAAACGATTTTCATAGGCGGCAACCATTTATTAGGTCAAATTACAATAAAGCAACCATAGGAAGCAATATACTAGCTATAAATTTAGTGCATGAAGCATTTGGACATTTCCCGGTTGTAAGCCGTCTAACGTTATTAGACCAATACGAATGCGGACAAGCCGAAGCGTAGGAAATCCGACGGCTGCAGTCATTTTGCGAACTTGACGAAATTTTCCTTCGGTTAGCGTCATCCCGATCCAGGAAGTCGGTCGATGCCTGCCGAGACGTATTTTTCGATCGGCTTCCGGGAAGTTTGGTGGCATCGGTAATTTTTTAATGGCAACGGCTTTCGCAGCATACTTTTTGCCATGAAAGCCAATTTCGACGCCCATTGTCAATTGTCGAAGGGCATCATCGGTGATTTCACCATCCAATTGGGCGTAATATTCTTTTTCGATCCCGGAGCGGTTGATGGTGTCGCTTCGTTTTCCTTCGGTGGTAAGCAAAAGCAAGCCTTCCGAATTTTCATCCAAGCGGCCGATGGGCATGATTCCTTCGGGAAAATCATGGAGTTCGGTCAAGAAGCGTTTTGACCTTGCTTCCTTGGGGTTGTTAGACCTCATTTGACTAAGCATGCCGTAGGGCTTATACGTCTTAAAATGGATGGGTGTCGTATTCGTCACCGTCCTAAAGAAATCATACTCTTATTTTGCAAGCTGTTTCCCTTGTTTCCATTGTCCAGTTGCTTGGTTTCATGTTTGGTAAATTTGCCAATAGGTGCAGATTGATAAATGTACATAATTCACTGCTAGGATATCAGGGGGTTATTTTATAACTTTTCATATCGATTAAATACGCGTTATGTGCTATGATATAAAAGCAAGTTTGGAAGCGCAGTTAAAAAGGGCCCGGAGGGAAAATGATCTGCAGGCCATAGAGGAAATACTTGAAAAACTGGTGCCTTTGACCGATCTCCCGCTGTATCACGCATCGGGATTTAGTCACCCTGAACTCCTGATCTATACCGACCGATCGCCGAACTATCCGGAAGTCGCTACGTGGGGCTTGGTACCAAACTGGG
>JALHST010000191.1 GCA_022865355.1 Maribacter sp.
ATCGAAGGAAGCTTTAACGGAGAACTAATGGTCTCCGATTTGTTATCCCTAAAATCTTCAGCAGTAATTGAAGGCACGGTATCCGTGTCAAAATTGGCGGTCGAGCCCGGGGCAACCTTTAATGCTTCCTGCAACATGAAAGGCAAAGCAGGTTCGATACAGAGTAGCCCGACGAGCACCTCTCATTCGGCTACATCAGGAGGTTTTAAATCTTCAATAGTCAGCAAGGCATCCAGCACGAGCAATGAACCAGCAAAAGCCTCCTAATAAAAATAACCTCAAAAACGTAGCACTGCTTTCGGGTATTGCCTTTGAAATGGGGGTCATTATTTATTTAGCAGCAAAAGGAGGTATTTGGCTTGACGCGCATTTTAATAATGAAAAAAGAATGTACACGGCCTTTGCCACACTGATTGGTGTGGCAATTTCTATTTGGATCGTATTGCGCCAACTAAAGCGAATAAAATATTGACTGCAGCAGTACGGCCCATTTTGAATTTTACCTTGGTTTTATTCGGCATACTAGGGTTGGCATTTTTGGCACATTCGACATTACTTGACAAATTTGGATTTCCGCCCTTTGGCAATAAGATCGTTTTATCGTATCTGATCAACGCCGTGCTTGCCTTGATTATCTACAGTTCCTTGTTTGTCTTTAGGAACAGATTAAAAAACTATATCGGTTTTTTGTTCATGGGAGGGAGTTTTCTAAAATTCATTTTCTTTTTTCTTCTTTTTTATCCTGGGTACAGCGCTGATGGCGTCATGGACAAAATGGAGTTTGCCGGTTTCTTTGTCCCCTATGCCATTAGCCTTGTTATTGAGACGGTTTTTACGGCCCAAATGCTCAAAAATTTAGTTTAAAAATCCATTTGAAATAAAGGGTGTGATTGTTTTTTTCTTTTTAGAAGAATAGCTTACATTTGCACGGATTTTTAAAGACCGATATTTTTGAGCTTTATGCGGATACCTTACTTTACAAAATTCGTCTTTTTTGTGCACCTCCTTTTTGTAGGCCTTATTTCTGGACAAGAAACAGAACATGATGCTTATGAAGGCCCGAAAGACAAGCGTACCGAGATAAAAGAGCACATTCAACATCACCTTCAGGATTCCCATGATTTTTCATTGTATTCGTACACCAATGAAGCTGGAGAGCCTATCTATATTGGCGCGCCTTTGCCCGTAATTTTGTGGGATAATGGGTTAAGGGTTTTTTCTTCCTCTAAATTCAACCATGGTGATACCGTAGCGGAGGTTGATGGCAATTACTACAAGCTTTACCACGACAAAATATATAAAACCGATACTTCCGGTGCGATTGATCATGACGAAAAGGGACATCCAACGAACAGAAAACCCTTGGATTTTTCAATCACAAAAAGTGTGGTAATGATCGTCATCACTTGTTTGATGATGTTCTGGCTTTTTACAAGTTTGGCAAGATCTTATGCAAAGAACGGCAGCATCCCGAAAGGTCTCGGTCGATTTTTCGAGCCCATTGTCATTTATATCAGGGATGATATCGCACGGCCCAATATCGGGGAAAAGAAATATAGGAAATACATGCCCTATCTGTTGACCATCTTCTTCTTTATTTGGTTTCTGAATATGTTCGGCCTTACGCCTCTGGGCGTTAATGTGACTGGCAATATTGCTGTTACGGTGGCCTTGGCACTGTTGACTTTTCTGCTGACGAATTTTACGGGAACAAAAGATTATTGGAAGCATTTGGTAGACCCCTTGGGAAAAACAATGCCATGGTACGGTAAACTGCCCATTTATATAATTCTTGTGCCTATTGAATTGTTGGGTCTTTTCATTAAGCCTTTCGCCCTATTGATTCGTTTGTACGCAAACATGCAGGCCGGGCACATCGTATTGATGAGTTTAATAGGATTGATGTTCATTTTTAAAAGCTGGCTGGGAAGTCCGTTGTCATTCGGGCTCGCTTTTGCCATTTCGCTGATTGAAATATTGGTGGCCGTATTACAGGCCTATATTTTCACCATGTTATCGGCACTGTATTTTGGATTTGCCGCTGAAGAACATGAGCACGAAAGCGAACCTGAACTTATGCATGTTTAAAACGAATTTAATTCCCGTAAATGCGGGATTAATTATATTGATTTTTAATTTTTAAACTAGAGAGATTATGGAAATTCCAGCAATTGTAGGTGCAGGTTTAGCAGTTATCGGCGTAGGATTGGGTATTGGCAGGATCGGTGGCTCGGCCATGGATGCTATTGCCCGCCAGCCTGAAGCGTATGGCAAGATTCAAACGGCTATGTTGATTGCGGCAGCACTTATTGAAGGGATTGGTTTCGCTGCGATTTTCGCATCCTAACAAATCTGAAAGCAAAGGCCGTAACGGTTGGTTACGGCCTTTGCTTCTTTAAAAATTGAATTTTTAAAAAATTTAGGCATGGAAAAATTACTGAATGAATTTTCAATAGGCTTGTTTGTTTGGCAAACCATATTATTTGTACTTCTGCTCTTGTTATTGCGAAAATTCGCATGGAAGCCCATTTTAAATGCGGTTAATGATCGCGAAGACGGCATTAAAAATGCCCTCGCCGCTGCGGAGGAAGCCAAAAAGGAAATGCAGAATATTTCGGCTGACAGTGAAAAGTTATTGAAGGAAGCTCGCGGTGAGCGTGAAGCCATGCTGAAGGAAGCTAGGGAAATAAAGGACAAAATCGTTTCCGACTCAAAGGAACAAGCAAAAATTGAAGGGGATAAGATGATCAAACAGGCCCAAGCAACCATCGAAAGTGAGAAGAAGGCCGCTATAGCCGACATAAAAAATCAGGTAGCTGAGCTTTCGGTAGAAATTGCCGAAAAGGTGCTTAAGGAGCAACTTTCGAATAAGGAAAAGCAATTGCAGTTGGTCGAAAAAATGTTGGGGGACCTTAAATTGAACTAAGCAAGAATGAACCACTCAAGAGCAGCCATACGATACGCGAAGGCCCTACTAGACCTTGCCGTGCAAAATAAGGCGACCGAAGCCCTGGAAAAGGACATGCATTCCATCGAAAACACTATTGCCGATAGTAAGGAGCTTCGGCAAATGCTGGCCAGTCCCGTTATTCCTGGTAAAACGAAGAAGGAAGCGCTCTTGGCCATCTTCAAGGATAGCCATGCCATTACCCAAGGGTTGATCGGCATGCTCGTCGACAATAAGCGCATAGGCATGTTAAATGAAGTTGCGTTCAAATACCTCATCTTGAACGAGCAATTGAAAGGTGAGGATGTCGCGTTTGTTACCACAGCGGTTGTCATGACCCCTGAAATTGAAAAGAAGGTCTTACAGCAGATTGCCCGGTTGACGGGGAATAAGGTAACCCTTAAAAGCAGAATAGATGAAACCATCATTGGGGGGTTTGTGCTTCGCGTGGGCGATTTACAATATGATGCCAGTATATCGAATAAGTTGAACAATTTAAAGCGGGAATTCGCTAGTAGTTTATAATAAATAACATTCAAGATCACGGATTTCAGTCGGCTACTATGTTGCAGCTAGTTAAAAAGTCTAATATCTAACGTCAAACGTCTATTAAAAATGGCAGGAGTAAAAGCAGCTGAAGTATCAGCAATTTTAAAGAAACAATTATCAGGATTTAATGCGAGCGCGACCCTTGATGAGGTAGGTACCGTATTGCAGGTAGGTGATGGGATTGCAAGGATATATGGTCTGGCTAATGTCCAATATGGGGAATTGGTAGAGTTCGAAGGGGGCCTTGAAGGCATCGTTTTGAACCTGGAGGAAGATAATGTTGGGGTGGTTCTCTTAGGACATTCCAAGGAAATCGGTGAAGGAACCACGGTAAAACGAACCCAGCGCATCGCCTCGATAAATGTTGGCGAAGGGATTGTGGGACGTGTGGTGAATACATTAGGGATACCTATAGACGGCAAAGGACCGATAATTGGCAAGACCTATGAATTGCCCTTGGAGCGGAAAGCACCAGGAGTTATTTTTCGTGAACCTGTGACCGAACCGTTGCAAACAGGGATTAAGGCGATCGATGCCATGATTCCGATAGGGAGGGGACAGCGAGAGTTGGTCATCGGAGATCGCCAGACCGGGAAGACAACGGTCTGTATCGATACCATCCTGAACCAAAAGGAATTTTACGATGCAGGGGAACCGGTATATTGTATTTATGTGGCGATTGGCCAAAAGGCGTCGACTGTGGCCGGGATTGTTCAAACCTTGGCGGATAAGGGTGCCTTGGCCTATACGACCATTGTAGCTGCGAACGCTTCCGATCCCGCCCCTATGCAGGTGTATGCGCCGATGGCCGGGGCCTCTATTGGAGAGTATTTTCGAGATAGTGGCCGGCCGGCATTGATTATTTATGACGATTTGTCAAAACAGGCGGTGGCTTACCGTGAAGTTTCACTTTTATTGCGAAGACCTCCAGGACGTGAAGCATATCCTGGTGACGTTTTCTATCTTCACTCCAGATTATTGGAGCGGGCAGCGAAGATAATCAATGATGACAAAATCGCGAGGAATATGAACGATTTACCAGATGTATTAAAACCGATGGTCAAAGGGGGTGGTTCATTAACGGCCTTACCCATTATTGAAACCCAAGCCGGAGATGTTTCGGCCTATATTCCAACCAACGTGATCTCTATAACTGATGGGCAGATTTTCCTGGAACAGGATCTTTTTAACCAAGGGGTTCGTCCGGCAATCAACGTAGGTATTTCGGTATCACGGGTCGGGGGGAATGCGCAGATCAAGTCAATGAAAAAAGTGGCGGGTACCTTGAAACTCGATCAAGCGCAGTTCCGCGAATTGGAGGCTTTCGCAAAATTCGGATCCGATTTGGATGCCGCCACCTTAAACGTCATAGAAAAGGGACGCCGCAACGTTGAAATCCTAAAACAGGCCCAGAACGATCCATATACGGTGGAAGATCAAATTGCCATTATCTATGCGGGGTCAAAGAATCTGTTGCGAGCCGTTCCTGTAGAAAAAGTAAAAGAATTTGAAAGGGATTATTTGGAATTTTTGAATGCTAAGCACCGGAATATTTTAGATACATTAAAAGCCGGCAAGCTCACCGATGAAGTTACCGATACCCTAACCTCGGTTGCCAATGACCTCGCAAAGAAGTATATAAACTAGTTCTGAATTCATTGCATGAGTTCTTAATTTGAAAAAATGGCCAATTTAAAGGAAATACGAAATAGGATAGCCTCGGTTTCATCGACCATGCAGATTACCAGCGCCATGAAAATGGTGTCGGCTGCAAAATTGAAAAAGGCCCAGGATGCGATTACCGCCATGCGGCCCTATGCTGATAAGTTGACGGAATTATTGCAAAGCTTGAGTGCGAATTTGGATGTTGATTCCGGGGGGAAGTTTTCAGACGTTCGGGAGGTGAAAAAAGTACTTATTGTGCCCATTACTTCAAACAGGGGCCTAGCCGGCGCATTTAATTCGAACATCATAAAACAAAGCATGCTCTTGGCCAATGAGACTTATGCCGGAAAAAAGGTAGATTTTATGGTTATAGGGAAAAAAGCCAATGATATTTTAAAAAAGAAATTCAACATAATTGGCAATCATAGTAAAGTATATGATGTTCTTACGTTTGATAACGTGGCTGCTATAGCCGAAGAATTGATGGATTTGTACACTACGGGAAGTTATGATAAAATCGATATTGTTTATAACAAGTTCAAAAATGCGGCCACGCAGATTGTCATGACCGAACAATTTTTGCCCATTGTTCCTAGTCACGGGGACACAAACGCAACCCCCGATTTTATTTTTGAACCCTCCAAGCTTGAAATTGTAGAGCAATTGATTCCCAAGTCGCTTAAAACCCAATTATATAAGGGTATTCGGGATTCTTTTGCCAGTGAGCACGGCGCGCGTATGACGGCAATGCACAAGGCCACAGACAACGCAACCGAACTTCGGGATCAATTGAAATTAACGTATAACAAGGCGAGACAGGCGGCCATCACCAACGAAATCCTTGAAATTGTTGGTGGTGCGGAGGCACTCAACAATTAGACGTAGCCCTAGCGGAGTCAAATTACCCAGGTGCGGAGGCACCCGACAATTAGACGTAGCCCTAGCGGAGTCAAATCACCCAGGTGCGGAGGCACCCGACAATTAGACGTAGCCCTAGCGGAGTCAAATTACCCAGGTGCGGAGGCACCCGACAATTAGACGTAGCCCTAGCGGAGTCAAATCACCCAGGTGCGGAAGCTTTGAATAATTAAGAATTGAAATCTATAGACAATAACCCGCAATTAGCGGGTTTTTTTATTTTTTTAGATTAACATTGTGCTTTTGTCAGCCGGCTTTAATTAGCTACATTTAAATTTTAATCACTAGTCTTGAATCCATTAAAAAAACTCGTTAAGCATACTCTTTTCTATGGTTTGGCGACCGTGTTTCCTCGGATGCTTTCTTTCTTTCTTTTGCCCTTATACACGGGCGTCATGGAAACGGAAGGGTATGGGCAATTATCGATTATTTTTGCCTGGTTCGCTATTTTCAATGTTTTTTTAGCCTATGGTATGGAGACTGCTTTTTTTCGGTTTTACAATGGAACCGACAATAGAAAAAAAGTCGTTTCCACTTCCTTGCTTTCAGTCTTAGGAACCACGGTGGTTTTCTTATGTGCTGGACTTCTATTTAAGGATTCCGTTGCCAGAATAACCGATATCGAACCCAGGTATATTACGTATGCCGTTTTTATCCTCGTATTGGATGCCCTAGTAATAGTACCTTTTGCTTGGCTTAGAGCTACAGAAAAACCAATGAAATATGCCGTAATAAAGATTTTGAATGTTGGGCTTAATTTTACATTTAATATTTTCTTTCTTTGGTTTGTTCCCAAAATGGTACAAAACAACGCCGATTCAATCCTTAGCTATCTATATACCCCCAATTTTGAGATATCGTATATTTTTATTTCGAACCTGATAGCCAGTGGAGCCACCTTCCTATTGCTATTTGAACTCTATCGACGCAGACCTTTGGTATTTGATATTGAGCTTTGGAAACGCATGCTGAAATACGCCATGCCGGTCATGATTGCTGGAGTGGCCTTTACGATCAACGAAGTATTTGATCGCATTCTCTTGGAATGGCTACTTCCAGAGGATATTTCCGAGAGCATGGTAGGCATGTACTCAGCCTGCTTGAAACTGGCACTTTTCATGACCTTGTTTGCCACGGCCTTTCGTATGGGAATAGAACCTTTTTTTTTCAGTCATTTCAATACCCAAAATCCGCAGCGGGCCTATGCTCAAATCACGAATTATTTTGTTATCCTGGGGAGTATTATTTTGTTGGGGGTCATCGTCTATGCCGATGTTTTGAAGGAAATATTCATAAGAAATCCAGACTATTGGCCGGCAATGGATGTAGTTCCCATTACGATATTGGCCAGTTTTTTTCTTGGTATTTACCACAATTTATCGGTTTGGTATAAAGTCACCGATAGGACGCATTTTGGGGCCTATATCTCATCGATTGGGGCAATATTAACCATTATCATAAATATCGTTTTTATTCCCAGCTTTGGCTATATGGCATCGGCCCTTGCCACTTTGGTGGCATATGGCACCATGATGGTAATGTCACTATTTTTTGGGAGGATGTATTATCCCGTTCCCTATAATTTTAGAAAAATATTTTTCTACTTGGCAATCTCAATCGTATTTTCTTTTCTTTCCTTTTATGTCTTTGGCAGAAGTATTATAATAGGTTCGGTACTACTTTGTGTATTTTTAGGCTTGGTCTATAAGCTGGAAAGTGATCGATTAAGGGAGATTTTTTTTAGAAAGGAAAAGTAAGTTCAAACTATGAATAGTCATAATGTCATATGAAAGCAAAATCCTTCAAATACGTTAATCAAGGGATCAATGAAAATTAAAATCATCAATAAATCGGCACATGCCTTGCCCAGTTATGAAACTGCCGCATCCGCGGGCATGGATTTGCGTGCCAATTTGGAAAAGGCCGTTACCTTAGGGCCTTTGGAACGGGCGACTATTACCACCGGTCTTTTTGTTGAACTTCCCGTTGGGTATGAGGCACAAGTACGCCCGAGGAGCGGTTTGGCGATCAAAAATGGCATCAGTGTATTAAATGCGCCAGGAACTATCGACGCCGATTATAGGGGCGAGATTGGCGTGATTCTTGTTAATCTATCCCAGGAAGCGTTTACCATCGAAAATGGCGCTAGAATCGCTCAATTAGTCATTGCTAGGCATGAACGTGCCGATTGGATCCGGGTGGAGGAACTTTCTGAAACTTCCCGCGGCGAAAGTGGTTTTGGAAGTACAGGTGTTAAATAAGGTTCCAATTGTACAAGATGAATTGGACGTTTATCTTTAGTATGCCCAAGCACTTTGGCCGTATGGCTAGCTGAATTGCCATGGTACCGTTGAAATGAGAAGTTAGAAATATGAAAGAGGTCTTTTCTTCGCTTAGTATCTTCCTAATATTGGTGTTACCCTCCTCGCTATGCTATGCCCAGAATGATGAGCTAAAAATCGAGGAAAGTTCGGAAGTTTTTCTCGAAGAATATTCCGACGAATTTCAGGAATTATTTTTTGAAGCCTTAAAACAAAAGGGAATTGAGAACTATGATAAGGCAATCAATCTGTTATTGGAATGCAAACGCCTAGACCCAAAGAATACTGTAGTCGACCATGAACTTGCCAAAGCGTATTATGCGAACAAAAATTATGTGTCAGCGCAGAAATTTGCTCTAGGGGCTTTATTGGCCGAGCCAGAGAATATATGGTACCTAGAAACCTTAATGAATATTGTGCAAGACCAAGGAGGCTCTGCCGAAACTGCTATCACAATGGTATCAGTAAAAAAGGATACTTTAAAGGAGAATATGGCTCTTATCTATTTCAAACAAAAGAATTACGAAGCCGCTTTGGCTATTTTAAGAGATCTTCGGGCTTCGGGCTTTAAAAAGAAACTATCCAAAAAACTGACCGATTCACTTACTCAGGAAAAAGAGGATATCAAACCCATATCGACTTCCAAG
>JALHST010000192.1 GCA_022865355.1 Maribacter sp.
TGCAAAATTTTCCGGGACTTATCGCAATCGATGAGGCATACATTGATTTCTCTGAAGGGCCTAGCATGGTGCAACAATTGGGAAAACACCCCAATTTGATAGTAATCCAAACATTATCCAAGGCTTACGGCATGGCCGGAATCCGTTTGGGTATTTGTATCGCTTCCAAAGAAATCATAACGATTTTGCAAAAAATAAAACCTCCGTATAACATTAATGAATTAACCCAACAACGGGCTTTTGAACGTATTCAGGACTATGCGGCCGTAGAATCGGAAGTAGCACGAATACTAAAGGAAAGAATGCTTTTGGAAAGTGCGTTACAAGAAATTAGTTTTGTACAGAAAGTATATCCCTCTGATGCAAATTTTATTTTGGCAAAAGTAGATGACGCCAACAAGCGATATCGACAGCTAATTGAAAAAGGTATCGTAGTTAGGAACAGAACCCATCAACCGCGCTGTGAAAACACTTTGCGTTTTACAGTAGGCACGAAACTGGAAAATACCAGATTGATCGGGATATTAAAAGAAATAAAATGAAAAAAGTACTCTTTATTGATCGCGACGGGACCATCATCAGGGAAACCGCGGATGAGCAGATCGACAGCTTCGATAAAATAAGCTTCTATCCCAAGGCATTTACCTATCTTGGAAAAATCGCCAAGGAATTGGATTATGAATTGGTCATGATAACCAATCAGGATGGCTTGGGGACGGATTCCTTTCCGGAAGAAACTTTTTGGCCGGTACATAATTTTATCCTAAAATCATTCGAGAATGAAGGGGTATTATTTGATAAGGTTTTTTTGGATCGGACATTTCCCCATGAAAATGCCGATACCCGAAAACCCGGGACCGGTTTGCTGACAGCATATTTTTCGGAAGCCTATGATTTGAAGAACTCATTTGTCATCGGAGACCGATTGACCGATATGCAACTAGCAAAAAACTTGGGGTCTAAAGGCATTTTTATTAATGACGACACCCGTTTAGGAACCAATGAAATCATTGTCAAAAAAGAGGAATTAAAAAACGTGATTGCCCTCGAAACCAACGACTGGGAAAAAATATATGGGTTTCTTAGGCTAGATGCCAGAATATCGAAAATCCATAGGCAAACAAAGGAGACCGACATCAAGATTCGACTTAACATCGACGGGGTCGGTAATAGCACTATTTCTACAGGCCTGGCATTTTTCGATCACATGTTGGATCAGTTGGCACGTCATGGTCAAATGGATTTGGACATACAGGTTATGGGTGATCTGGAAGTCGACGAACATCATACAATCGAAGATACCGCAATAGCTCTTGGCGAGGTATTTCACAAGGCATTGGGCACGAAACTTGGCATAGAGCGGTATGGCTTCTGTCTTCCCATGGATGATTGCTTGGCGCAGGTAGCCATCGACTTTGGGGGTAGGAATTGGCTGGTCTGGGAGGCTGATTTCAAACGTGAAAAAGTTGGGGATATGCCTACAGAAATGTTCCTTCATTTTTTTAAATCATTCAGCGATGGGGCCAAGGCCAATTTGAATATCAAGGCAGAAGGCACCAACGAACATCATAAGATCGAGGCTATTTTTAAAGCCTTTGCCAAATCAATTAAAATGGCGGTCAAACGAGATGTGGAAAAAATGGTCTTGCCGACCACTAAAGGGATTTTGTAAAACACGAAATGCAATGTGTGCCGAAACAAGTATTTTGCCGCGTTCCAAGTAATTCGACAATGGATTCATAAAATGAAGATCGTAATCATAAATTATGGGGCGGGGAATATTCAAAGTATCAAATTTGCTGTTGAACGTCTAGGCTATTCGGCTGTCTTGAGCGATGATGCCAATGAAATAAAAACTGCAGATAGGGTTATATTTCCAGGGGTTGGGGAGGCGAGTAGCGCCATGAAAAAGCTTCGAAATACCGGTTTGGATCTGTTGATTCCAAAATTACAACAGCCCGTGTTGGGCATATGTCTTGGGATGCAACTGATGTGTAATTCCTCGGAGGAGGGCGACACACACGGACTTGGAATTTTTGATATCGAAGTAGTTCGATTTTCTAATAAGGTCAAGGTGCCCCAAATAGGTTGGAACCAAATCTCGGACTTGAAAACAGCTCTTTTTAAAGATATTCCCGAGAATGAGTATATCTATATGGTCCATAGTTATTATGCACCCCTGTGTGCCGCTACCATTGCGGAATCTGACTATGGATTGAGGTATAGTGCGGCCTTGGGGAAAGATAATTTTTATGGCGTGCAATTTCATCCAGAAAAAAGTAGTGCGATCGGGGAGGCAATTTTAAGGAACTTTTTAGAGAACAAGGCCCAATGAAGTATTATATATCAACCGACAAATCTTTATTGCAAATAGATGCGATACATGAGTTTATCGCAAATCATTCCTATTGGGGGAAAGGTCGGACGCTTGCAGAAGTGCATTGTACCATAGAAAATTCGTTGTGCTTTGGTATCTATACATTGGCCGACGAACAAATAGGCTTCGCGCGGGTAGTTACTGACTATGCCTTCTTTGGTTATTTCATGGATGTCATCATATTTAAAAAATTTCAGGGGAAGGGGTACGGAAAGAAATTCTTGGAATTTATTTTGGAACATGACGTTATAAAACGACTTAAGACGCTTGCCCTAAAAACTAAGGATGCCCATCAGCTCTACGAAAAATTTGGGTTTAAAAAAGTTGGGGATTCGCCTTTGTGGATGGCAATCGACAAACAACAATTGTTATAAAAGTTGCAATGAGAATAATTCCGGCGATAGATTTGATTGAAGGTAAATGTGTAAGGCTCTCAAAAGGCGACTATGCGACGAAGAAGGTATATAACGAAAATCCATTGGAGGTTGCACGGGAATTCGAGGCACATGGAATACATTATTTGCATTTGGTGGATCTTGATGGCGCCAAGTCAAAGCACATAGTCAACCACAGGATACTTGAAAAAATCGCAACGAACACCAAATTGAAAATAGATTTTGGGGGTGGTTTGAAGACGGATGATGATTTGAGGATTGCATTTGAAAGCGGGGCTGATCAAATTACGGGGGGAAGTATTGCGGTAAAGGATAAAGAAACTTTTTTGGTCTGGTTGCGAAAGTATGGTCCTGCAAAAATTATTTTAGGCGCGGATGCTATGAATGAAAAGATTGCAATATCTGGCTGGCAAGAGGCGTCTAAGGAAGACTTACTTCCTTTTATTCCCGATTATCAAAAGGAAGGCATCGAATACGTTATCTGCACGGATATTAGTAAAGATGGTATGTTGGGAGGTCCATCGTTGGCGCTTTATAAGAAAATTAGAGCACAATCGTCTCCAAAATTAAAATTGATCGCCAGTGGTGGCATTTCCCACATCGATGAGCTGCCACTATTAGCAGAAATTGGATGTGAGGGAACGATAATTGGTAAGGCCATTTACGAAAATCACATTACCTTGAAACAAATTGAGAATTATATCCTTCAATCATGAACTTAGATAAGATCCTCGTGCGCGAGTTCATCGAAAATTCCGTTTATCGCCTGGATGAAAATACCCGGATGATCAATACATGCCTAGAAGAACTTTCGGAGGATGAAATATGGCTCAGGCCAAATACCCAATCGAATAGCGTGGCGAATCTTATACTTCATCTATGTGGAAATATTACCCAATACGCAATCTCCTCCTTGGGCCAAAAGACGGATGTTCGTGAACGGGATCAAGAGTTTGCCATTCAATCGGGATATACCAAATCAGAAGTAATTCAAAAATTGACCGAGACCGTGGCGATGGCGAAGACCATAATCAAGAATGCGCCGATTGAGCAAATAGTGAGCAAACGGCTTGTACAGGGCTTTGATCTCTCAGGAATAGGTATAATTGTGCATGTAGTGGAACATTATTCGTACCATACAGGCCAAATCGTATTTTGGGTCAAGCAATTGAAAAACAAGGATTTAGGATTTTATAACGGCATAGATTTAACGATAAAGAACAAAGGATAGCATGCTAGCTAAACGAATAATCCCCTGTTTGGATATTAAAAATGGTCGAACGGTCAAGGGCGTAAATTTTGTTGATTTGCGCGATGCCGGAGATCCTGTTGCCTTAGCACAATATTACGCCGATTCAGGTGCTGATGAATTGGTCTTCCTGGATATATCGGCCACAGAGGAGCGTAGAAAGACATTGGCAAAATTGGTATACCACGTCGCGGAGAAAGTGAATATTCCATTCACCGTGGGTGGTGGCATTTCTTCAATCGAAGACGTGGATATTTTACTTCATAATGGTGCCGATAAGGTTTCGATAAACTCTTCCGCCATTCGAAATCCGAACCTAATTGATGATTTGGTCGCCAAATTCGGTTCCCAATGTATCGTGGTGGCCATTGATGCAAAAATAATCAATGACCACTGGAAAGTACATTTAATGGGAGGAAAAGTAGCGACTGAACTAGACCTTTTCGACTGGTCTAAGGAAGCTGAGGAACGCGGTGCCGGGGAAATACTCTTTACTTCCATGGATCATGATGGTACCAAAGACGGATTCGCGAATGAAGCTTTGGCGCGATTATCTGCCACACTGAATATTCCCATTATTGCCTCAGGAGGTGCCGGGAAGGTGCAGGATTTCATAGATACTTTTAAAGAGGGAAAAGCGGATGCCGCTTTGGCGGCAAGTGTATTTCATTTTAAGGAAATTGCAATAGCTGATCTAAAAAAAATATTAAAACAAAACGGAATAGCGGTGAGGTTATAGCTACCCTGACCCAGGAAAAGTTTATTACATAGCAATGAATACAATATGGTAACATGAAAAAAGCAACAGAAATTAAAGCACCAAATTGGAAAAAATTAAGGGAATTGAGCGCACCATCAGAGGATGGGGGTCTTTTACCGTCTATAGTTCAAGATGCCACTACCAAAAATGTACTAATGTTGGGCTACATGAATGAGGAAGCCCTAGCACTTACTGAGAAAACTAAAAAGGTTACCTTCTATAGCCGTTCGAAAAAGCGATTGTGGACGAAAGGTGAAACAAGTGGGAATTTTCTTCATGTCGTCGAGATGAAACTAGATTGCGACCAAGATTCGCTTTTGATTTACGTCAATCCTGATGGCCCAACATGCCATACGGGTAGCGATACTTGCTGGGATGAGGTAAATAGTTCGCATTTCGGATTTTTATCCCAATTAGAAAATATCATAGAAAATAGGCGAACAACGGCTGCGGCCGATTCCTCTTACGTGGCCTCTCTTTTTAAAAGAGGAATTAATAAAATTGCCCAGAAAGTCGGGGAGGAGGCCATCGAAATGATCATCGAGGCAAAAGATAACGACCAGACACTTTTCTTGGAGGAGAGCGCCGACCTGCTTTTTCATTATCTGATGTTGTTACAGGCAAAGGGCTTTCAGTTGTCGGATGTGGAAAATGTTTTACAACAAAGACAGAAATAAAGTACTAACAACCTCCGAAAGACAGGATTTTTTGTGAAAAGCACACCTTGCCAAAGTTTGTGGTCAAAAAGTGCGATGTCCTTAATTATATACGATTTAAAACACCAACCAGCTATATTTTATTATTTTTAATGAATAAATCAAAATACTATGGGTTCAAATAGAAGGGATTTTTTACGTAAGGCGACCATAGCCGGAATGGGTATGGCCGTAGCTCCAAATTTGGGATTCGGTCAAAAGTTCCAAGAGACGTATAACATAAAACCAAAATTTGGTTATATGGGCGGTTTTACTGCCCCTAAAATAAGTACGGTACGTTGTGCCTTTATCGGGGTGGGAGCGCGTGGTTCTGGCCATGCGAGCCAAATAGCCTCTATAGAGGGTACCGAAGTGGTCGCCATTTGCGACTTGTATCTTGATTTGGCCGAAAAGGCAGCCAACGAATGCAAAGAAATCGGGAAAGCCGAGCGACACAAGAACATCGCCTTGTATACCCAGGGGGAAAATGATTGGCGAAATATGCTCAAGGAGCAAAAACCGGACGCGGTATTTATTGCCACACCTTGGGAGTGGCATGCCCCCATGGCCATTGGAGCTATGGAAGAAGGGACACATGCCTTTGTCGAAGTTCCGATTGCAACCACCTTGAAAGATATGTGGGACATTGTCGATACATCCGAACGAACCCAAAAGCATTGCATGATGATGGAAAATGTAAATTATGGGCGCGAAGAATTACTTTACCTCAATATGTGCCGACAAGGTGTTATCGGGGAACTATTGCACGGTGAAGCAGCCTATATACATGAACTTCGATCTCAAATGAACGAAGTCGAACGCGGGACAGGTTCTTGGAGAACGTATCAATACGCAAAACGCAATGGGAACCTGTATCCAACACATGGGTTGGGACCCATTGCGCAGTATATGAATATAGCCCGGGGAGATGATAATTTCAGGGTAATGACTTCTTTTTCATCACCTGGCAAAGGCCGCAATCTGTATGCGAAAAAGAATTTTCCGGCAGACCATAAATGGAATCAATTGGACTATAGCGGTGGCGATATCAATACCTCGATTATCAAGACCAATATCGGCCGAACTATTTTGGTGCAATGGGATGAAACCAGCCCAAGACCTTATTCACGGCTCAATCTGATTCAAGGTACCCAAGGAATTTTAGCAGGTTTTCCAACGCGTATCGCGTTGGAAGGTGGCGTAGAAGGTGGTCCTGATTCGCATCATGAATGGGCCGAAGGGGAGCAATTGACTAAAATTTATGAAAAATACGAGCATCCTCTATACAAGAGATTGGGAGAGCTAGCTACAAAAATGGGTGGTCACGGAGGAATGGATTTCATGATGCTCTATCGAATTATAGAATGTCTAAGAGAAGGACAACCTTTAGATCAAAACGTTTACGAGGGCTGTCTTTGGAGTGCTGTGGGTCCCTTGAGCGAGGCTTCGGTAGCTGCCGATGGCATGCCACAAAAATTTCCGGATTTCACGAGAGGCTCTTGGAAAGCGACCAAACCCTTGGAAATTATTATATAAGGACTATTTTATTTTCGAGCGATATTTAGATAGGCATGCAAAACCGGCACTTGGTATTGATAACCAATAGCAAGTTCTTCTGTTGAAATACCAAGGAGGTCGTATCGGCTGAATGGACAGTCTTCCTAGGGTACACTGGATCCCGAATCGTTAAGTTTTCTTAAAAAGATGGTGGTAATTGGGAATTGTAGTAATTTTATGAAATCGCTATGAATACAAGAAAAGGATTTCGTTTTGCTTCTTATGAGGCCACGGAACAATCTCCGTTCGACAAACTTTTTGATATCTTCCAAGAGCTTATTACCCATACTTCGGGAGATGTGGAAGAGGCATTGGATTGGCTACGTGAACTGGACAAGGAATATGAACTTACCGATGAAAATTATACGATTGATGATTTCCTTGAAGATTTAAAGGCAAAAGGCTTTCTTCGTGAAGAATTTGAGGATGAAGGTACAGGTGAAGAAGGTGAAGAAGGCGAGGATGGTGAAGGTAAGGGTATTTTAACCATAACGGCGAAGCTGGAGCGCATCATTAGGCAACGGGCTCTTGACCAGATTTTTGGAAAAATAAAACGCAGTGGTTCCGGGAATCATAAAACCGGCAAGTCAGGCCCTGGCGATGAACATACCGGAGATTTCCGTGAATATCGCTATGGGGATGGCTTGGAACATATCTCAATGACCGAGAGCCTTAAAAATGCCCAAATTAATCATGGTATTGGCAATTTTGCATTAGATGAAAATGATTTAGTGGTGGAGGACACGCAGTATAAGGCCCAGATGAGTACCGTCTTAATGATCGATATAAGCCACAGCATGATCCTCTATGGGGAAGATCGTATTACACCCGCTAAAAAAGTGGCAATGGCTTTGGCTGAATTGATAACCACGCGATATCCGAAAGATACGCTTGATATTTTAGTATTTGGTAATGATGCCTGGCCAATCCCTATTAAAGACTTGCCCTATCTTAAAGTAGGTCCGTATCACACAAATACGGTGGCGGGATTGCAGCTGGCCATGGACATGCTTCGAAGAAAACGCAACACCAACAAGCAGATATTTATGATTACCGACGGAAAACCGAGTTGTCTGCGATTGCCCGACGGTACCTACTATAAAAATAGTGTAGGCCTTGATGACTATATTGTCGAAAAATGCTATACAATGGCGCGTCAAGCTCGAAAATTGCACATTCCCATAACGACCTTTATGATTGCGCAAGACCCTTATTTAATGCAGTTCATTCGACATTTTACCGAGGCTAATAAAGGGAAGGCCTTTTTTACAGGATTAAAAGGCCTCGGAGAAATGATTTTTGAGGACTACGAAGCAAACAGAAAAAAAAGATTGAAAGGATAAAAAAAGGTATCCCCTTTTGATGCCAAAAGTAATTTACTAAAAAAAGAAATTTGAAACCGGACAAAATCAAAACACTAGGCGAACTTAAAAAGAGTGGCTATCAAAGCAAAAGCATCAAGGACGAACTTCGTGATAACCTTAGGGAAAAAATTAAAAAGGGGGAAGAATCATTTCCAGGGGTGTGGGGATATGAAAACTCGGTCATCCCCGAACTAGAACGTGCGATACTTTCTAGACACAATATCAATTTTCTTGGACTCCGCGGGCAAGCAAAAACCCGCCTGGCAAGATTGATGGTCAACCTCTTGGATGAGTGGATTCCGGTGGTTGAAGGTTCTGAAATCAATGACGACCCCTTACAACCCATCTCACGCTATGCCATTGACCTCCTCGCCGAAAAAGGTGAGAATACGCCCATTTCATGGCTCCATCGTAAGGATCGTTTCTATGAAAAACTGGCCACGCCCGATGTGACGGTCGCTGATATAATCGGTGACGTGGATCCAATCAAAGCGGCGAATCTCAAGTTATCCTATGCAGATGACAGGGTGATTCATTTTGGAATGATACCGCGTGCCAACCGCAGTATTTTTGTCATCAACGAATTACCTGATTTGCAGGCCAGGATCCAAGTATCGCTTTTCAATATTCTAGAAGAGGGCGATATACAGATCCGAGGATTTAAATTGCGACTGCCTTTAGACCTGCAATTCGTTTTTACGGCAAATCCCGAGGACTATACGAATAGAGGCAGCATTGTCACCCCATTAAAAGATCGGATCGGATCTCAAATCCTGACCCACTACCCAGATGATATTGCAATTGCCAGAAAAATCACTGAACAGGAATCGAATTTAGATGAACGTCAGACAGAATTGGTATATGTACCGGATATTGCCAAAGATTTATTGGAACAAATAAGTTTCGAGGCCAGGAAAAGCGAATATGTCGATTCAAAAAGTGGCGTAAGTGCGCGTACAAGTATTACGGCTTTTGAAAACCTTTTAAGCACGGCCGAACGAAGGGCATTGCAAAATGGGGCCGCAAATACCATGGTCAGATTGAGCGACTTTTTAGGGGTTATTCCTTCGGTGACCGGGAAAATTGAATTGGTATATGAAGGGGAGCAGGAAGGGGCCGACGCTGTAGCTTCTATTCTGATAGATGATGCTGTAAAGTCACTATTTCCAGAGTATTTTCCTAAAATAAATAAATTAGAAAAGAAGGATGCCGAAACACCGTACGACGAATTATTGCATTGGTTTTTTCAAGGCGAAGGTTTCGAGCTTCTGGATGATTTTACCGACGAAGAATATAAAAGAGCCTTAGATAGTGTTCCGGCCCTTAATCAATTGATTAAAAAGCATCAGCCCGATTTTCCCAAAAAAGATGTCTATTTTTTAAAGGAATTACTATTGTGGGGATTGGTTACCCATAAAAAACTTAACAAACACAGGTTTTCTGAAGGGTATCATTTTAAGGATTTATATGGAAGTTTTATCAGTGGACTGTAATCTTGGTATTACCGAACTTCCAACAATATATTGATGTGCCTACTGAACGTACTCGGGTAATTTGTCAAGGGTACATTTCGAGACAACCCAATGGGTCGTAGTGTAGGGAACTGATGCTTTACAATTCGGTAAGGGTCTTTTAGTCTCAAAAGCGGGTGCAAGTAGAAAGCAAGATTCCGACGGTGTTAATAAATTAATTAAAGTAAATATTCAGTTAAACCAATATAATTATTTATTAATCAATAGTTTAAAATAAAAAGACCTTGGATTTTATCCAAGGTCTTTTGCCATAACAACTAATAGGAAGTTATTCCCATGAATCTATTTGTCCGTTTATTTCATCAAAATTATAAGAACCTACTAATGCCTTTCTGAATTTGAAGGCCTGTAGTGTTAAAACCAAAAGGAGAAAATGTAAAGTTAGGATCAATACACCAAGAGGCATGAACGTCTCTGGAATAACGAAATCTGCGTACTCGCTAGCGCCTATTAAAATAAAAAGAACGTCAAAAAATTTAAACAAATACACTAAGAAGATAGCATATAGGGCATACTCAATATTTCTCATTTTGGGGTCGGCAACTTCCTGTTCCTTGATCTTGAACCACAGGGCGTACAAAAACGTAAAATGTGCGATGGTGAGTATGGGAAATATGTAATTGTCAATTTTAAAAAAATAGAATTTGTTCGTATACAATCCGTAAAAACTAAAAACGTTCAAAAGTGCCAATACGCCAATAGACAAAAGTAGTCCTGTTTTCCAGGGTAACCATCGCATAATAGATTTCATCTTGAACAAATTTTTTGGATTTGGGGGAACCCGGTTTAAAGACCTACAACGGCCTCAAATAGGGATTATTTCAAAAATATCGACAAAGCGCATGGAATGTTGACAACAATAGTAATTTTGTTGTGAAATACGACCCGCACGAGCTCTTTTTAATTTATGGCGATCGAATTTAATTTTGTTTTTATAACCAATTCGTCATTTTCGTGATTTATACAAGCCACTTTTTATCGGTAGCCGACCGAGCAAGGAAAACCAACAAGAAACCCACAACAATAATCATAATCGGCATGATCATTGCGCTCGAGCCCGATACCGCAAAAGTGTCGCTCATAAAGAACATATAGGTCATCTGTCCTAGAATTCCCAGCAGTGATATAATTAGAACGGCGCGTGCCCATTTTTTTCTAAGTAGTAAGGCGATACATCCCAAGGCTCCTGCCCATACTGCTATGGCAAAGGCACCGTGCACCCAAGCCGGTTGAACCTCCATAAGCTGTCGTTCTTCTTGGGTAAGCAGCTCAAGATCTTCGGCAAACATAAATACTTGTTGTAAATAAGCCCCTACTCCCATGAGGTTCCATAGTAGGGCCAATACACTTACAATCCAAAACCACTTGGGTGGTTTTACAGCGAGTTTTTCGTTCATTTTTTTAGTTTTTATTGGTTGAGCCAATCAAGGTACAAAAAAAATCAATTGGCACCATATGCAAGGAACATGGCAAAGTAATCTCGACTGTTATTCCTGTCCTTTGGGAATTTTGGTACTTTCGCAATTATGGAGAAAATACGGCACTATTACTTGCTTCGAATACAGTTTTTAGGCTTTAGGTATAGTGGTTGGCAAAAACAACCTGGGCAAAAAACCATTGAGGGCATGCTATCAAAGACATTAAAATTTGTTCTTCCTGGGCGAAAACTCAAAGTGTTGGGGGCGGGGAGGACCGATGCAAAAGTTTCAGCCTTGGATGCCGCCTTTGAATTGTTTCTTGATGGTGAGGCCCTTAAAAATGAAGATCTATTTCTTGCTGAGTTCAATCAAAATTTGCCCCCAGACATTCGGGCCATTCAAATTATTGAAGTCGATAAGGATTTCAATATCATAAAAGGCAGCAAGTCTAAGGAATATGTGTACCTGTTTAGTTATGGGCAAAAAAACCATCCTTTCTGCGCCCCGTTTATAGCAAATATCCTAGGGGATCTTGATCTCGAAATTATGAAGATTGCGGCAAAACAATTCGTGGGCACGCACGACTTTTCTTTGTATACGGCACGATTACAGCAAAATACAAAGGTTTTTCGATGTGTTGATTTCTGTGAGATTAAACCGAACAACCTCCTCAAAGCCAATTTTTTTCCTAAAAATAGTTTTGCTTTTGTTGTAAGGAGTCAGGGCTTTATGCGCTATCAAATTCGAATGATGATGGGCGCTTTGGTACAGTTGGGAAGGGGGGAGTTGACGTTAAAGGAATTTGAGGATACATTATCCGGTGCATCGCAGCGGAAGCTTGATTTCGTTGTTCCAGGTTCTGGACTGTTATTGAACGCTTTAGAATTCAATTAAGAATTGCAGCTTTTAGTATATTTATAGAAATATCAAATTTATGGGCAAAAAGAAATCTGGGTTAAAATCGAATAAAAAACATTCCAAAAGGTTTCAAAAATTAGGCAAGGCCCCAGGCACGATCGATTATTTAGGAAATAAAGAGGCCAGTGCGACCAAGGTTACCATAATCGAATTCAATGAAGGTTTTCTTAAGGTGCATTTTCCCGGAAATATTGAGCAAATTGTGGCGCATAAGGATACGCCAACGGTATCTTGGGTCAATATTGTAGGACTAAATGACACTTCGTTTATTGAAAAAATAGGGAAACATTTTGGATTGAATCCCTTGACGCTTGAGGATATTGTCAATACCGAACAGCGGCCAAAAATAGACGAATATGACACCTATATATTTGGTGTTTTTAAAATGCTCTATATCAATGAAGCAGATGAATTGATACGCGAACATGTAGCCATAGTCTTGTTAGAGCATTGTGTGATGGTTTTTCAAGAACTTGATGATGATGTATTCAATGGTATTCGAGAAAGAATACGAAATCAAACAGGAAGGGTGCGGAATAAGAGTGCCGATTATTTGTTTTTTGCATTTATGGATGCCATTATCGATAATTATTTTTTGGTCATTGAGCATATCAATCAAAATATGGAAATTTTAGATGAGGAAGTCTATCATGATCCTAGACCAGAAACGGCTCATAAAATACAGCAGCTGAAAACCGAGGTCCTTAAGATCCGGAGATGGGTTTCCCCAGTAAAGGAATTGATCAGTAAATTAATTGATTCGGAAAGTGAGTTGATTAGCAAGGATACGAAGATATTTTTAAGGGATGTATTGGATCACGCTACCGAAATCAATGAAAGCCTGCAGATATATCGTGAGATGTCAATAAGTCTCATGGAGATGTATATGAGCAATATAAGCAATAAAATGAACGAGGTAATGAAGGTACTAACCATCATGGCCTCTATATTCATACCCTTGACATTTCTTGCGGGAGTTTATGGCATGAATTTCGAATTTATGCCAGAATTGCAATGGCGAAATGGGTACTTTATAATTTTGGGAGTGATGACCCTGATTTTCGTGGCCATGTTGCTTTATTTCAAAAGAAAGGATTGGCTATAAAATTTATTTTACCTCAAATTGAGCAAAAAATCTGTTGATGTGAATCCAAGACTTAGTATTTATGACTTGAAGGCCCGATTATTATTAAGGAAGGTATAATCGTATGTTTTTAATCGAATAAATCGGAGGATAAATACCTATCCCCCCGATCACACACAATTGAAACAATAACGCCTTTGTCAAGGGTTTCAGCCAAGCGCAATGCCGCAGTTGCAGCCCCACCACTGCTCATGCCAGAGAAAATTGCTTCTTCCTTTGCTAATTTTTTCGCCATTTCGGAAGCTTCGGTTTGACTGACTTCCATAATCTTATCGACCTTCGAGGGATTGAAAATTTTCGGCAAATAAGCTTCCGGCCATTTTCGAATTCCTGGAATACTGGAGCCATCGGTAGGTTGCACTCCCACTATTTGTATTTCTTTGTTCTTTTCCTTTAAAAAAGTGGAGGTCCCCATAATCGTACCCGTGGTCCCCATCGACGACACAAAATGCGTTATGCTTCCGTTGGTATCCTTCCAAATTTCAGGTCCTGTGGTCTTGTAGTGGGCTTTCCAGTTATCGGAATTACCAAATTGATCGATCATTAGATAGCCTTCGTTTTTAACTTTTGCCTCTGCATAATCCCTAGCGCCTTCAATACCCACGTCGGAAGGCGTTAAAATTACTTTAGCCCCATAGGCGCGCATCGTTTGAACGCGTTCCTTGGTCGAGTTTTCTGGCATGACCAACTCTATTTTTAATCCGTAAATTCCCGCTATCATGGCCAATGCAATTCCCGTATTGCCACTGGTAGCTTCTATAAGTTTCGAATTTTTATCAAAATCACCTCTTTCAAGGCCGCTTTTTATCATGTTATAGGCCGCACGGTCTTTTACACTGCCACCCGGATTATGCCCTTCCATTTTAAAAAATAAGCGAACCTTCTGATTTTGATTGAGCACCCGGCATTCCACCAGCGGTGTATTCCCAATCAAGTCGAGTATGTTATATGCCATTAGGAAGTGTTTTGATCTTGATTTCAGGGGTATGAAAAACGGTCGTATACGGGGGCACCGAAGTCGTTAGCCAAGCATTTCCCCCAATGATACTGTTTGCCCCAATAATAGTATCGCCACCTAAGATGGTCGCATTTGCATAAATAGTCACGTTATCCTCGATAGTGGGATGTCGTTTGGTCTTCTGCAGATTTTTGGTCACGTAAAGCGCACCCAGGGTGACTCCCTGGTAAATTTTGACATTGTCCTTAATAATAGTCGTTTCCCCGATGACGACCCCTGTAGCATGATCGATAAAAAATGATTTCCCGATTTGTGCCCCTGGATTAATATCTACTCCAGTCTGCCGATGGGCATATTCGGTCATTAAGCGTGGGACCAGTGGGAAGCCGTTCTTATAGAGTTCATGCGCCAAACGATAAATCGCGATAGCATAGAAACCAGGGTACGCCATGTACACTTCCTCGATCGACAACGATGCTGGATCACAATTCAAAATGGCTTCAGCATCTAAATTGAGACTTTCTAAGACCTGTGGCAATTTAATAATGTAATTGTCCCAAACTTTTTTGCACGGTTTTTCGACTTCCCAACAAGCAAGTTCGACCAGCAAATCAAAGTCTTTTTCAAGAATTTGCAGGTTCTCTTCGACCGGGGTATCGATATCGAATAACGTATAGAAAAGTCGATCCGTAAATTCTTCGACTTTCTCCTTTAGTGCATACCGCAGATTGGGTTGTTTCTTGTGTTCGATTATTTTTTGAACAATAGCAGATCGATCCATAAATTGGTTTATACAAAGCCAAAATTAACCATTATTTTAAGAGCGATTTAGGGCAAATGGTTAACTTTAGCTTAAAATAACAACTTCTAGGTCGTATGTTACATCCTATAATTACGAAAGGTACCCTGCAATTTCTGACAGATCTTGAAAAAAACAATAACCGGGAATGGTTCGAAGAACATAAGACACAATTCAAGGGTCATGAGAAGGAGGTCAAAAACTTTCTAAACGCATTGATGGAACTTTTGAGCGTTCATGACGAAGTTGAAAAAATGAAACTTTTCCGAATTTATAGGGACGTTCGGTTTTCCAACGACAAGACTCCTTACAAATCCCATCTCGCTGGTTCCTTTTCCAGGGCTGGGGCCAAGTTTCGGGGAGGGTATTATGTGCATCTAAAACCAGGGAGAAGTTTTATTGCCGCAGGATTTTGGGAACCGAACAAGGAAGATTTATTTCGGATACGAAAAGAGCTTGAACACGATGCGAGCGAATTCAGGAAAATCATCAATGATGTATCCTTTAAAAAAGTATGGGGCGAATTGGTGGGGGACGAAGTAAAGACGGCACCTAAAGGTTTTGATAGGGACCATCCCGATATTGATTTGATAAAACGCAAACAATTTATCTTCGTTCGCAATTTTTCGGACCAGCAGGTACTGTCAAATGATTTTGTGAAAACTATTGATGATTCATTCAAAGCCATTCGGCCCTACTTCGATTTAATGAGCATGATTCTTACAACCGACTTAAATGGGGAATCCTTATTGAACTAAACTAGGTTGCTCAAAAAGCTGAATTTGATCTTTGTATCGGGCAATGACCATATTCATCATTCGCTTATTCAAAGCTGATGAACTTTGCAAATAGCACTCATATTCCTCTACGGTAAATTGACCAATCACCATGCCTTTTAAGGAGTTGCGGAACTTAATATCCCGCTGTACGGCATTCTCGATATATGATAATCTTTTTTCCAAAGACAATTCATAAAACCGATTCTTGTACTTACCAATATAGTTGCGGAGGGCCGCAATCAACAAGGGGTTTTGTAATTTTATGATCGGTCGTAAGCTCAGGTTTTGGAATCGCTCTTCAGAACAAGTCGATGCGGTAATGGTCGCGGATAAAACTTGTGGACGAATTTGAAGGAGGTTTCGGGATCGATCGCTCATTGTCAGAAGTTTTTATAAAAGTAGCCGATATTCTGGCGGTAAATTTTAAAATACCGTTTAGTTTTTAACGGGGTTATAAACAAAAACCGCAACACGATGGTCGTCAAAAACTTTAGGTAACATACGACCTATTGAATTTTATCTCCTATTGGGTACTTAGCCGATTATATTAAAGATAATTCCTTCGGAAATGGCAAATAGCCTTAAAAGGGAGACCCAACCATTCAAAGCTTTCATGATGCTTCTAGACCGCGTTAAAATCTATAGGTCATGGCCAGTAGGATGTATCTGGGAAGAAGTCGATACGATGATTGAAGATATCCGGTATCTGAAATATCCAAAGTCCCTATATTTTTAGTATTCCATAGATTGACAACATCTAATTTTAAGGCCATTTTATTTGGTTTAACTTGATATTTGGCCCGAAAATCTGTAAAATAGTAGGTGGGTGTATTACCTGATTTTCCAAATGAATAGCGCTCATTTTTAAGTTGAAATAACAATTTCTCCGATGCCTTTATGTCGACATCCATAAATGAGACATACGATTGATTTCGGTTTTTTTCTGGTGATGCCACTTCGGCAACGGTTATTGTATGGCCCAAGTGAAAGTTGATAGCATTCGGAAATATCGATCTAATTTAAAGGCCATAATCATATGTACGGAATGTTATATCCCTTAAACTAGATGAGTTCACCATGTTTTGATAGTAATTATCGGTATAATTTCCCTTGAGCTTTAAATTGGTGGAGAGCGCTTCAATGAAGCGATCAACTGAAAGATTCATCGAGAAAAACTCCTTCCCCACCAAGAGAATTGGTGTAGATTGCACATAATTTTGACGAATAACCGTATTGCTGCCTAAATAGGCATTGTCCTTGTTATAGATCATCGTGCCATTTAATAAAAACGAATCTTGCCAATCTCCTAAAAAGTAACTGGCCAGAAAAAAATTTCCCCTAAATTGTTGAAACGAACCTAACCCTTTTTGAAAAAATCTATAATTCGAAAGTATGTATCCATCATAAATATCTTCTAGATTGGTATTCTTCAGACCATATTTATAAGAAACTATAATTTTATTATCCTTATTTATCTGCCAGGAAAATCCCAGGCCGGGAATAAGATTAAAAGGTGTATCGTTCACCCTTTGATATCTGACATCGGTGGCAAAATACTGGTGTGCGTCAAGACTGATACCCAAGGAAACCGCACCAAAATACTGTCTGTAATTCGATTTGACATAAACATCTCCCAATTCGAATTTGAAATCATTTTGGTAGGCCGTTCCTGCATCCATTTGAGCCATTGGCGCATTTAAGCGAAGGCTACTTATCAACTCGGATCCCTGCAAAGAATACCCAGTCCTTATTTCCAAATTACTGGACGCGCCTTTTGAAAAAAGCGTACTTTCAAACCCAACTAAGCTTGTCTTTATATGGCTTTTTGCCGCAATTGACTGAATTGAGTCATTTGACGGGAACAAGTCTTGATATATAAAGTCATCGAACAAATAGTCCTGAGGCTTGCTGTCATAAATATATCGGGTCGTTAACTGTAAGGCTGAATTCGTATTTATTTTAGCGGTATACGTAATTCGATGGTCGGTATTTTTGGTATCGTCGGCCAGTGTTGGGTTGAATGTGATTGTATTAAAATCTACCATACCCTTGTAAAGAAATCTTCCCAAACTCAGTTTGCCCACATATTCTATTTGTTTGTTTTGATCGATATTGAAATTGGCCTGTATTTTTAAGGAGGCAATCTTGCTAGCCTTGTAAAGCCCATAATTTTCTGAGTTTAGAAAGCCAACATCGCCTACTCCAAAATACATAGTTTGATTTCTGAAATAATCGTTTTCATCGGAAGTAAAGAAAAACAATCCCTTAATTTTTCGCTAGGGTTGAAAATCCCATTGATGCAGGCAAGTTCTGCCTCATTAAAATTAAATCGGCTACTCTCAATATTTGGTTGGTTGATAGACATGCTCATTATTTTCGGCGCACTTATCCCATCGCCGATATAGGTATTACCAGTTAAATAATCGGGGTAAAGAAGCTGAAAAATATCCCCGGTGGCATCGTTGCCAATAGTATTCATATTCCCGAATACATAATATTTCGTTTTTTTCTTGATCGAAATGATATTTAGTTTATTCTCATAGACATTTTTAAAGCCATAACCCAAGTCAATGTTACCGAATAAGGTGCCTTTAACTTCTTCTTTGAGGACAATATTTAACGCTATATCCTCACTATCTTCGATATTTTTGAGCAATGGATTGTCTGAAAAATGTTGAAGTATTTCAACCTTATCGATAACCCCGGCATTTAAATTTTTAGTAAGTAGTTTGTACCCTTTTTCGAACAGATCGTCTCCTTCTATCATCACTTTTTCAACATTCCTACCTTGCACTTTTACCGTGCCATCCGACGCAACTTCAATGCCTGGCAGTTTTTTTAAGATGTCTTCGGCTACATCTTCCGAGCCATTGATATAAGATGCCACCCGTATCACGACGGTATCTTTTTTTACCAATATGGGCAGATTAGCATTCACCACGACTTCATCTAAATGCTGCGGTTTTTCAATTAAAATGATCTCCTTGGTAAAGGTCGAATTGGCTACCAGGCTGTCGATTTTGATTCTGCTACTATAATTACTGTATGAAAGGCCGTTGACATTGAATACATATTCCCCGGCATGGGTGACCTCAAGCCGGTAATAACCGGCAGCATCCGTATATGTGTAATTTGTAATCGAAGTGCCTTCACCTTTGGTCAAAAAAACATTTACTAATGGAATGGGGGTATTGGTAGTATCGGTTACATGGCCCGAAAGCACTCTTTGCGAATGAATTTGCGTAGTGTAGGCAAGGAGCAATAGAAAGCAATAAAAACATCTAGTACAAACCATATCCCGCTAATGATCCGTGAACTCGCGCTCGATGAAATTCTCGGATTTGCTATCTATGCTGATGCTGGTGCCCCTAGGTAGTTTTGATGCAATTTTTTTTACCAGCTCATCGGCAAGTTTATTCTGGCTCTCGGCATACTCCTCAAGGGTAATCGATTGTCCGGAACTGAAAATGGCTGCCAAATCATTAATCCCATCACTTGATATTCGAATTGACTTGAAGTATATTTCCATAATGTTATCCTCTTCATGGACCTCCAATATCATTCCTGGCAAACCGTTTAATTTCCA
>JALHST010000193.1 GCA_022865355.1 Maribacter sp.
ATCTACCACTGGTGGCAACTCTCCAGTGGCAGGAGACTTTGATGAAATAATGCTAGTGGCCATAGAGATTTCTAGTTCGGTAGCGGGCAAAATGGATCCCACGCAAAAAGTGCTTGCCGACCTAAAGGCAGCCGGGGTTGACGCAAACGATTACGATGCGGTAATGAAACACTACGGTCAGGAATAATATTTTAAAACTATAAAACCCGCTTATCTCGATGCCATGCTCGAATAAGTGGGTTTTTTTATGCCGTTATTTGGGATTATAGATCAAACTTGATACCTTGTGCCAAAGGCAGTTCGGTCGTATAATTAATCGTATTGGTCTGTCTTCTCATATATATTTTCCATGCATCCGAACCACTTTCCCTGCCACCCCCGGTTTCTTTTTCACCACCAAAGGCGCCACCAATTTCAGCACCTGAAGTGCCAATATTGACGTTCGCTATTCCACAATCACTTCCGCTAACCGATAAAAATCGCTCTGCTTCCCTCAGGTTATTGGTCATTATGGCTGAGGACAGCCCCTGTACCACTCCGTTTTGAATCTCAATCGCATTTTGCACATCCCCGGAATATTTTAATAAATAAAGAATTGGGGCAAAGGTTTCGTGCTGCACTATTTCGAATTTGGGCTGTGCTTCGGCGATGGCAGGTTTTACATAACATCCACTTTCATAACCTACACCTTTCATCACCCCGCCTTCGTCGATCAACTTTCCGCCTTCGTCGATAACTTTTTGCAGGGCCTTTTGGTACATCGCAACGGCATCGGAATCAATCAAAGGACCGACCTGATTTTTCTCATCGAGTGGATTTCCAATACGCAACTGTTTGTAGGCATCGATTAGGGCACCTTTTACCTTGTCATAAATAGATTCATGTATTATTAGCCTTCGTGTTGAGGTACACCGCTGTCCTGCGGTTCCTACCGCCCCGAACACGGCTCCGATAACGGTCATTTTAATGTCAGCATCCGGTGTGACGATGATCGCATTGTTGCCACCTAGTTCTAAAAGCGACTTACCCAATCGGGCCGCCACGGCCTGTGCCACAATTTTCCCCATTCTAATAGACCCCGTAGCGGAAATCAATGCCACCCGCTGGTCATGGGTCATGAGCTCCCCGACCTTATAATCACCGTTCACCAAACAAGAAATACCCTCGGGGAGGCCGTTGGCCTTAAATACCTGGGCCGCAATATTTTGACAGGCTACCCCACAAAGGGGCGCTTTTTCAGAGGGTTTCCAAACACAGACATCCCCACAGATCCAGGCTAGGGCCGTATTCCATGCCCATACTGCGACCGGACAATTAAAGGCAGAAATAATACCTACCACCCCTAAGGGGTGATACTGCTCATACATGCGATGTCCCGGTCTTTCCGAATGCATGGTCAAACCATGCAGCTGTCTTGAAAGTCCTACCGCGAAATCGCAGATATCGATCATTTCCTGGACCTCCCCCAAGCCTTCTTGGTAGCTCTTGCCCATTTCATAAGAAACCAACTTACCAAGTGGCTTTTTTAATTCTCGAAGCTTTTCCCCAAATTGACGAACTATTTCCCCACGTAGTGGCGCAGGTTTTTTTCGCCAAGTTAAAAATGCCGAAGTGGCCGCTGTCATGACCTTCTCATAATCTACCGGAGACGTGGTTTTGACTTTTCCGATCAACGCCCCATCGACGGGGGAATAGGATGCCAATAGTTCGCCGGAACCAAAATTGTTCGACCCCGTTGAACTACCTTCATTAATTGGGTTTATTCCCAAAGCTTTTAATGCACTATCGACACCAAAGTCAGTTGCTATTTTTGACATTTTAAAAATATTTAATTATCCAATTTTAGTTCCCGGAATGATTGGGATGGCAAAGCTACGAATTTATAAATACCTTGCCCGCACCACTGAAAATTACTTGACATACATAGTTTAAAATGACGTGTTACGTTGGGATGCGTTGTTTAAATACAAGTGTGAAATCGGTGCCAGCCTCACTGGTACGAAATGAAAATTTTCCGCCTATTTGCCTACAGAGCTTTTGTATTATTTCAAAGCCAAGGCCCTGGGTCTTGGTGATTTCAAAATATTTGGGAAGCCCTTTGCCGTTGTCCGAGATCGTGAGATTTATATGATCATCTTCCAAAACGGTGACCGTTATTTTTAGAAGGGCAGCTTCATTTTCATTTGAAAAAGCATGCTTGAAAGCATTGATAACCAATTCTGAAGTTATAATAGCGATGGGTACGGCGGTATCGAGGTCAATTGATATTTTTGGACAGGAAATTTCGTAGCGTACCGCGGGAGAAATATTTTTATGTGAATTTATCAAATCGACCAAATAACCTTTTAAATCGACGGCTTTGGCTCCTTCATCCTGATAAATCTTTTGATGTATCAATGCAATGGCCGAAATACGGCCCTGGCTACTTTCCAATGCCTGGATCGTTTCTTTATCAGTTAACTTCCGTTTCTGGAGATTGATAAGACTAGACGTTATTTGTAAGTTGTTCTTGACCCGATGATGTATTTCACGCAATAAATTTTCCTTTAACTTATTTGATTCTTCAAGTTCGGCCGTGCGAAGGGCTACTTCCTGAATCAAATCGTTTTGGTATCGGTCCCTTTGCCGAACGACAATAATCAAAAGCAAGGTCGATGCCAAACCCAGAAGTAGCGCAAAGTATGATTCAAGGGCATGTGGGTAGGCCGTAAGCTGTGCCTGTGGCAGTATCGAAACTTCCCAGTTTCTATTCGCTATTTTAATGGCGATCTTATCCAACGGCTCGTCATCCATGATCGCTTTCGTATCTATCGTATCGTAATAGGGAGTGGCATTGAACAAGGTATCACGAATTGCCAGATTTAAAATGGGAAGCTCAAACTCCAAGGTTTTGTCAATCAATTTGTCCATCTCGAATTCACCTAATACGATTCCAATGGGATTCCGTTCCGTTGAGTCCATTACAACTAAAATAGGAATAAACCCGAGGGGTCTCTGGCTACCTTGTACAAGATACACAGGGTCCGAATAGGCAATTTTTCGGGTCGAAATCGTATTGTCGATGGCTGCGGCGATTTGATCCGAATAAAGATTATAACCAAGTATGTCCTGATTGTCCGGCATGGGATGTATTAATCGGGTTACGTACCGATACGTATTCTCATTTTTGGAAGTGACCGTGCCATTCGTACTGGGAATGGGGATAAAATTTCCAGATTTTGATTTGGCCAGAGGCACCTCCTGTATTTCCAAAGCCTCCGATTTCTTTGCCCAAGCCAAAAACCGCACCCCATACAGGTCGTCTACAAAGGGTGACGTAAACTCGACAAACAAATCCTGGGAAACCTCATCGGTATTTTGAAAGAAAACCGCCATAGATTCTATGGCCAAATTTATTTTTTCCAACTCCCGGGTCAGTTTTAATTCTACCTTAAATATTGCGGTTTCTATTGTGGCGTTGTTTCTTGCGCGATATTTATCATTTATGGCATAGAACATATAGGCAGATAGAAGGGAGCCTGCTAAAAGTATAATCCCATATTTTATTAACTGCGAATTGTACATGTGTTAGGGTCTTGTTGCCACCAATTCTTCAAAATTAATGTGGATTTTGTCGTGAGGAAAATATTGCTCGAAAAAGTTAATCAAAGGTACTTTTTCTAAATCATAAAATCATCAATTGAAAATAAGAAAAAGGAAACGCCAATTGCGTCGATCGAGAGGTGCCGATTCATAGTCTGCATGGGCCTTTGTCGGGTTTATGAGAACAGTGGGGATACTTCCCTAATCATTTCGATCGATTCTTAACTTTTTAATCGCGTAGTAAGTAGCGAGAGACACGGTCGGAGCTTATTCCGTAATTCCTTGGAATTTCTTATGTTATGGACAGGTCTTATATGTTTTGAATGCTTTCGATTGCAATACTGGTCAAAAAAATGGCTTTGAAATGCGTTCGTTGCATAGCTCGGACATTTATAAAAGAACAGGCATTTTATACAAAGCGATACTGCTCAAGGATAAGAAGTAGCATGGCCATTAAAGCCGGTAATGCTTGGACCAGGAATATTTTTCGATCTGCACTAAGTCCTCCAAAAATGCCGGCAATTACTACACAGCCTAAGAAGAAAAGTAAAATATTGAATCGCCAAAGCGCATCTTCAATAAAGAAGGTCCAAAGAATCCCTATCGCTAAAAATCCATTGTACAAGCCCTGATTGGCGGCCAAACTTTTGGTGGGTTCAAAAAGTTCTGGGGGGAATTTTTTGAATATTTTTTTACCTCGGGTTGTCCAAGCGAACATTTCAAACCACATAAAATATAAATGCAGCAGGGCTACTAAACTTATGAGGGTGACGAGAACAAGTTCCATAAATTAATCGTTCGCGATAAAGCGTTCATCAACAGGCATCACCGTGCCACAATTCGCACATGTCCTAAGTTTTTTAGAGCCATAAAAATGCTTAAAATGCGATAGGAAGTCTTTTTCGATATCATTGAGGGTAAAATAGGCTTCATATAGTTTGTGGTTGCAGTTATCACAATACCATATAAGGCCGTCATCAACGTTCATTCCCGCACGTTTGCGTTCGACTACGAGACCGATCGAACCTTCTAGGCGTACTGGGGAGTGCGGTACTTTTGCTGGATGTAAATACATATCGCCTGGTCCTAGTGTAAAGGTTTTTTTTTGACCATCTTCCTGAACATGAAC
>JALHST010000194.1 GCA_022865355.1 Maribacter sp.
AATAGCCTCCGAAAATTCCTGGAAGATGGCAAAATGGCATCCTCTAGACCAAATCTGGGAAGGGCAACCCTATGATCCTTCCGATTTTAACGGGAGATACAAACTACTATGGGATAATGAAGCCCTATATGTCTTGGTGGAGATTAGCGATAATGTGCTTTTTGACCAAAATAAGGATCCCCTTAAATTGTTTTGGAACGATGACTGTGTAGAGGTTTTTGTTGATGAGGACAACTCGGGCGGACTGCATCAATTTAACAACAATGCCTTTGGCTATCATATTGCCTTAGATGGCAATGTCGTCGATCTTGCACCCGACAAAGCCCCTCATTTATTTAATGATAACCTACGCTGCGTGCGCGTTACCGAAGGGAATGTCAGTACTTGGGAAATGGCCATCAAAATGTTTGATAGCAAGTACGTTCTCGGGAATAAAAATACTGGGTTAAAACTATTTTCGGGAAAAAAGATCGGTTTTGCTTTGGCCTATTGCGATAATGACGGCAGTACGGAAAGAGAAAATTTTATAGGCTCTGTTTTTGTGCCGGGAGAAGATAAAGATCAGGCGTGGATCAATGCCGATATCTTCGGAACCCTAGTGCTGAAGGATAGTTCATTGTAGAACGACATCGCCATATTTCGAATTGATCGATATCGCACGATCCGAATTTTTGGCAAGGTAGTATCCCTTGCTTACGAAGCTATTCAGATTATTGGTTCGTTGAAGCGATAGGTTGGCCGGACCGGTGAATTCAGAATTTATCCCATTCACGTTAATCGTAAACGAGGAAGTTGGCAACTTACATACCAACTCGGCATTTTTTAAGGAGATATCCAAACTTTTAAAATCTTTGGAAATGGCATTGATTCGAAGGGGTCCAAAGTCATTTTTAATCGTGGCCGTATTGACCAAACGATCGATGACCACATCCGATGATGTGGCGCTCAACTGTAAGTTGAGCACCTCTTTCAATGCGATTGATTCCGAATAATCGGCCTTTAGTTGGCCATAATTCCACTTTTGAACGCTTACCGGGGAATAGGAGGCCACAATGGTGGTCCTATCCCCATCGATTGTAGCAGCCAATAAGCTGGCATAGGACAAAGTAGCTTTGATATTCCTAGTATTCTCGGCAAGTTTTACCTCTCCATGACGCACATTCATTTGAATTTTGGTCGCTTTTGGCATCTTGATCTTGATCGTCTTTTTCACCTTGTAATTCTTATTTTCACTGTCAGTGGAAAAATAGAAGATATTAGGGGCGCTCATCAGGCTATCAGTTCGGAAGAATCTTTTTTCAGATTCATTTCTTCGAACGAGCCCTTCTTTTCGCGCTGCGGCATAGGCCTTTTTCTGGTCCTGAATTGCCATTGATCGATCAGCCTGTTCTTTGGCATGTTGTTCAATACGTTTTGCGTTTTCCTCTGTCCTTTTCTCTATGAGTTTTTCTTGGGCTTCCATCCTTTTTTCTTGGAGTAATTCGCGCTTTTCTTCCATTTCGGCACGCTTTTCGTCCATCTGGGCACTCCATTCGGCCATCTTCTTCTCATAGTCCTTGTCAAACCCCTTCGAAAATTTTTTCTGCCATTTTTTTAGATATTTTTCGCCATCCTTTTTAAATGCGGCATAATCAAATTCCTCGGCGGGCATCGGGGGCATCGGGGGCATAGGCGCCATGGCGGCCATTTCGGCGATTTCCGGAAGTACGGTCATATGCTGAAAAAGGGAATCCATTTGCATGGCCGGGACTTCGGGGAATTCAAAATGCATTCCGTTCATTTCCCCCAATCGATTCGCTAAAAAGAAGGTATTTTCAGAACCTATCCGTATGCTCACCTTCTGACTGTTGCCGACAATTTCAAAGCCTTCATTTTTAAAATAGGTGTCCGCTTCCTCTTGGGTCATACCTTCCACTTCAATCTTGGCCTCTATTTGAATCTGATCTTTGTCCCACGTTTCAAACTCCAAATCGGCATGGCTGGTATCAATGTCCAATACGGTCGCATCGGTTACCAAAAAGCTCTCGTTGTAAGATTTGACCTGTTTTTGCCCATAAGCGGTTAGGCCCATTGTCAATAGGCCAAATGCCATATACTTAAATGGTATTCGTTTCGATTTCTTCATTTTTTGATGATTTTAATTCGTTCAACTTCTCTTTTAATTTATGCAATAATTGCAATCGCAATTGTAGGTTCTTGATCAAGGCGCCGATGGTCTGGTCATTGGGGCCGATCTGGTTCAACTCGACGTTCAAGCGCTTGTATTCGGTGTCAAGATCAGCCAATCGGTCCATAAAACCTTCGACCATGTTCTTATTCTCGTCCGAAACTTCCAATTTAGAGAGCTCCAAATTGATATTGGCCACATAATAATTTTCTACTTTCCTTAAATCGGGCGAAAGATCGCCGAGGGAGATATCAAGCCCGGTGGGAGTGGTGTCTTTCGACTTGATCACCGTAGTTTTTAATGGGTCCTGTATTTTGTAATGGGTATAGGTGTACCAACCCAGACCTACTAGAATGGCAACCGAAGCGGCCATTTCATAGAACGGGATTCTGCGTTTCGGCGTTTTTTGCAAATCTTTCTCCAAGCGCGCCAAAAATCGTGCTTCATGTCCTTCCTTTAAATGAAATTTCTTGTCCTCCCGTTCTTTTTCGAATAATTTTCTAAGATCCTGTCCCATAATTCCACTGTTTTAATGCTTCCTTTAATAATCCCTTTCCTCGTAATAACCGAGTACGGCAAGTCGTTTCGGTCAAGTGGAGTACCTCTGCAATTTCGCTGTGATCAAAACCTTCGATGAGATACATCATTACCACATACCTATATTTTTCGGGCAAACGTTCTATGGCTTTTTTTATGGTTTCGGTCGCTACCCCATCATCCACCGTCCAATCCTCATCCTCGGTTATGTGAATGAAATTTTCATTCAGGCGCATTGTATTTTCTTTTTTCGATTTTAAAAAATCGATGCTCTTATTGATGACGATCCGCTTTAACCAGGCACCGAAAGTAACATCCCCCTTAAACTGATGAATTTTTTGGAATGCCTTGATAAATGATTCCTGCAAAACATCTTCCGCATCGTCCGCATCTTTCAAAAACCGCATGGCAACGCAAAACATACCCTCGCAATACTGTTTGTACAGTTTGAGCTGTGCTTTTCGGTCATTGGCCTTACACCGTTCTACTATTTCAATTTGAAACATCGACAAGTTTCATTGATGGTTTCGTTGCTTTGCTATCCTAAGGACGAAAGAAATATTTTGATGTTGCAAAAAACACCTATTTTTATAGCGAAAGAACGTCCGCCTTTGAAACAAGTTACCATAAATACGCCATTTATTACCCTCATAGTACTTGATTATGGGGCCATTATCCAAAAATTATTGGTGAAGGACAAGCATGGCAAATCGACCAATGTGGTGGTCGGCTATGATTACCCAAGCCTCTACCCCAGCGACAAGGTGTTCCTTGGCGCCTGTGTCGGAAGGTTTGCCGGCCGTATTTCCGGGGCCAAATTTGAACTTGATCGGGAGATATATCCGCTCTACCAGGAACATGGAATGCATTTGCATGGGGGCAAGGAAGGATTCGGTAAAAAATATTGGCACATAGAACAGGTGGATCGTGGTGAAGAGCCCTTTGTGAAACTTTCCTATTATAGCAAGCATCTAGAAGAAGGATATCCGGGGAATCTTAAGGTTACGGTTACATATAAGCTTCTGAAAAATTCGTTACAGATTACACATGAAGCGACTACCGACCGCACGACTATCGTAAACCTTACCAATCATTCCTATTTTAGACTTGATGATTCAGATCGTGTAAACCATTACGAATTACAGCTTAATTGTCCTAAGATTTTGGAGACCCATGAAAATATAATACCCACGGGAAAAGTGTTATCGGTCAAAGGTACCGAATACGATTTTTTATCACCCAAAAAAATCAGTGGCCTTCCCCTGGATACTCCGTATGTTATTGGGGATCCGGCTGACGTGGTCGCCAAAGTGTACTCCAAGAAATCAGGGATTTCATTGAAAGTGCATACTGATCAACCGGCCGTAGTGGTTTATACCCCGCCGCATTTTCCCGGTATTTGTTTTGAGACCCAAAATTATCCGGATGCCCCGAACCACAAAAATTTTCCCTCGAGTGTATTGCGGCCCGGTGAAATTTATAAAAATGAGTCCCGATTTACTTTTGAGGTAGAATAATGGCATGCTTTTGATGCTATTCTTAAAATATGTAATAAAATATATTGGGTTTTTAGTAATTTAGAAGATACCCATTAAAAGGAAATAATGAAATTCATCAAATGGCTCCTCGTTGTCCTGGTTGTGTTGGCAGTTCTTTTTTTTACTGTGGGTACGCCATATTTACGCGAACAGACCAAGAAAAATAGTCCTCAAAAAACGGCAACCTATACGAAAAATGGTATGGACCTGACTGTAAACTATAGCAGTCCGTTTAAAAAAGGCCGTGTCATATTTGGGGAACTCGTTCCCTATGATAAGGTATGGCGTACCGGAGCCAATGAACCGACTACTTTTCGCACCGCCACCGATATCAAAATCGATAACAAAAAAATGCCCGCAGGAACGTACTCGCTTTGGACGATACCAAAAAAAGAAAGTTGGTTGGTGCTATTTAACAAGGAAGTCCCAGATTGGGGGGTGAAGATACTGAGCGGCGGCAAGGAAACAACCCGAAAGCCCGAGCAGGATGCAT
>JALHST010000195.1 GCA_022865355.1 Maribacter sp.
TCTTGAATACTTCAGATTCAAGTAGGGGTCGAATTGCTTTTTGAAATTTTTTCTTGGTACCGGCACACCCCATTAATAATATCAAAATGAGAAACTTGGCAATTGTTTTTTGTAGTCGGCCCATTAGTTAGAATTCGATAATTTGTTGCATTTCAACCGATTTAACACGAATTTATCCAATTTTTAACGAGTGCAATGCAATATTAATTAGATTTTCTTTGTTAACTTTAATGAATATAAACAACTAATTAAACATTTTTAAATATGGCAGAAGGAATGCTTGAGTATACCAAGACCGTGCTTAAAAAAGTTAGTTTTGATACAATACTGTTTTGTAAGGAACTCCAAAAGGCAATCTCTCGGTTATTGCCCGAAGAAATTGAAGAACTAAAACAATGGTTGCTTCAGTTTATCACCGACAAACCAGAACTGCAGCCGAGCCTAGTCTATTTAAGGACATGACATAAAACCCTTACGAATTGGTAGGGGTTTATTTTTTTGAAAGGGGACTAATAATTTTTACGTCCTGAAAGGCGATTGCACCTCTAACAATTCCTGAAATAACATCTCGTAAGGCCTCGGTAATCTGAATTTTCAACTCGCTCTTATGATAAATAAGGCTTATTTCACGGGCGGGAGAGGGTTTGTTAAAATACTTCAGATTTTGCTGTTTGTTGGTATCGAGTTCCAAGGTGTTCAAATAGGGCAGTAGCGTCATGCCCATTCCTTCATTCGCTAAGCTTACCAAGGTTTCAAAACTTCCGCTTTGCAATTGAAAGTGTTCCGTGTTCTTGTTTTTTGGCGAATTACACAGATTTATGACACCATCACGGAAACAATGGCCATCCCTGAGTAAAAGAATGTCCGAAATATCTAGGTCATCCGGGTCCAAAGTTTTTGCATTTCGCAGGCGATGACTTTTTGGCACATAGCCTACAAAAGGTTCATAATACAAAGGTCGCTCTTTGATCAACTCAATTTCCAGGGGCGTGGCCGCGATTCCAGCATCTAAATGACCTTCGATAATATTGCTTATCAAATCTTCTGTACCATGTTCGCGAATAATAAGATTTACCTTTGGATATTTTGTAATAAATGTTTTTAGGAACATGGGCAAAAGTGTGGGCATGACCGTAGGAATAATTCCCAGAATAAAATCACCTCCTATATATCCCTTATCTTGATCCACAATATCCTTAATTCTGCCTGCTTCATTGACTATATTCTTGGCCTGGGCCACGATTTTCTTTCCAACCTCGGTAATGCCAATGGGCTTTTTACTGCGGTCAAAAAGCAAAATATCAAGCTCATCTTCCAACTTCTGCACCTGCATGCTGAGGGTAGGCTGCGTAACAAAGCTTTTCTCGGCCGCCAAAGTAAAATTTTGGTATTCCGCCACCGCCAAAACATACTGTAATTGGGTAATTGTCATGTGATATCATTTTGTACTATAAAATTATAAAAACTATCAATAAAACCTATGCGAACATCTAATTAATATTCATTAAATTTATAGTGAATCAAAAATAATAATAATTAAACTCAACAGTATAGGCCTAAGCGCCGAAACATCGAAATCAATAAGCGAGGAACTCAATCAGTTATTAGCCAATTTTCAAATATATTATCAAAACCTGCGGGGCATTCATTGGAACATCAAGGGCAAGCGTTTTTTTGACCTCCATATTAAATTTGAGGAATTGTATACAGCTGCCAACATAAAGGTCGATCTGGTGGCCGAACGTATTCTGACCTTAGGGGGCGTGCCTCTGCATACCTTCGAAGATTATATTAAAAAATCAAAGGTTCCCGTAGGCAAAAATGTCTGGAAAGATGAAGAATCGATTCGCATGATAGTCGATTCATTACACGAACTTTTAGTCTTGGAAAGAAAGATTTTAAAAGATTCGGACAAAGCGGGGGATGAAGGTACCAATAGCATGATGAGCGACTTTATAACCGAACAGGAAAAAACGGTCTGGATGATGAAAGCTTGGCTATCAGAAGAAATTTAAATCACCCATATATTTTAAAAAGAGCCTGCCACATGGTGGGCCCTTTTTAGTTTGGAACGGCTCATTTTTATCACCTATATCGAAGATTATTATTTGTTAGCTCGAATTTAGCGGCTTCAAAAGTTGGAGACCCCATGAACATACTATCGCCCGTAGTGGCGTAAATTTCTTTCTACCCTCTTCGCACGATTTTTTTAACGGGATAACAAGAATATTTAGAACCTGGATTACTTGATTTTGAATGCTTTTTTATAGACTTTTATTGTATCATCAGCATCAATAAAAGCCGTAAACGATGGGATGCTTGGTAATCGGCATCGAAATGTATGAGATAAGAGTGTGTAAAGATTTTTTGAACCTTGCGCTTTGTTATCGGTTCACTTTTGCATTTTTAAATAGTAATCGGCCGAATGTTTGCCGGAACCGTAGAAAATAAAAAAAATACAGACCACTAAAGTAATAGAGGCCCAAATTAAGTTCGACATATCCATTTGACCTATGAAATTAACGATCAAGGCACCAACCAAAATGGGCAGTTGTGCCAAGGCGGCCCATCGGGTCAATAGTCCGATGACGATCAAAAAGCCACCCACAAAATGCGCCGGGGCAATATAATGCATGATCAGCATGCCACCCGGTATATCCTGAAAAGGTTGGCCACTTCGGCCATTTCAATCGGATTCGACATAAAATCGATGCCTTTTACAAAAAGAAAGACCCCCAAGGCCGCCCTCAGCAGGTCCAACGGATAATTAAGTATGGGCATTCGCCCATTTGTTCAATGACTTAATACGTCCCATGGCTAATTATATTGGATATATTTACAATTAAAGTACTCAATTTTAGGAGCATGTAAAAATTAAAAGCACGCTAATAACCCTATTTTGAAAACGTAAATGTGGAATGGATAATCAGCGATAATTATGCGCTATGGTTCGTTATGTGAAAATAGAAGGTGCTAGAAATCCAAAGATCATACAACTAGCGTAATATTTGGCTGCTTTTTGGGTACTAAGTAAGAAGTCAAGCGGCTGGGTTATTTCAAAAGGTAATGAGCCTGACGTTCACAAAAAGATCAGGAAAACCACTGTTTCTCAGTCCAAAGACGCCCATGTCGTTTCCAAAAGTGTTTTTGTGGCCCAGATTCCATCGGCCTCCGCTAGGGTATCTCCCTCGAATTCGATACCTATATAACCATCATATCCAACATCTTTGACAAGCTGCAACA
>JALHST010000196.1 GCA_022865355.1 Maribacter sp.
AGACCTTGAATTATCTGAAAGGCATTAAAAGGACTCAAACAGGCACCATGATCGCGCAAGCCTTCCACCCGTACTTTGGCAATAAAGGCTGCCGGTCCTAAAGCCTCATGGTATATTAAACCATGATATCCGGCAGAAGGTTCGGTAAATTCAGGAAATTTACCATTGGCCCAATTAAAAGTGCCTGCATCGATAATGGCACCTCCCAGGGCCGTGCCGTTGCCGTTGATATATTTGGTCAAAGAATGTATTACGATATTGGCGCCGTGCTCAATGGGGTTTAATAGTGCTGGGCTTGGGACCGTATTATCGACTATAAAAGGAATTTTAGCGGCCTTCGCCTCTGCCGAGATGGCCTTCAGGTCCAAGACATCCAATTTGGGGTTTCCCAAGGATTCGACAAAAATAGCCCGCGTATTTTCCTTGACCGCTTTCCCAAAATTATTGGGATCATCGGGATCCACGAAAGTCGTTGTAATCCCCAATCGAGGAAGGGTTACGCTTAATAAATTATAGGTGCCGCCATATAGGCTATTGGAAGCCACGATATGATCACCTGACTTTAAAAGCACCAAAAGTGTCGTATTCAGGGCTGCCGTACCGGATGCGGTAACTACTGAGGCAATGCCTCCTTCCAAGACCGCCAAACGTTGCTCAAGAATATCGTTCGTAGGGTTATTTATCCTCGTATAAATATTCCCGAATTCGGCCAAAGCAAAAAGATTGGCCGCATGATCCGAATTATTAAATACGTAGGCGGTACTTTGATAAATAGGTACTGCGCGGGTTCCACCGTGTGCTTTGGTATCGTGTCCGGCATGCAATGCATTTGTTGCGAATTTTTGATTACTCATGATTATTGATTTTTTAATGGTTAACCCGCAGACAGCGCTTTGGGCATTAAATTGATTAAAAAATCCAAACCTTATTACACCGACGTTGTGAATAAGTTAAATCAAAGAGTTATGAAGAAAGCGAAAAATTACGTTAGTAATTTGGTGTCGTTATCTGTCACGCCACCGGCGTGATAGAATGTAGCACCTTCTTTGATGCCGAAAGCTTTCGGGACAATCAAAGGGTTGCTAAGGTTTCAAAGGGTCTATTCCCTCCACCTTTCTTGATAACTTTTCAATACGTGTTTGAACTTTTGAAAAACAAATATAAGGATGGGCCAATTGATTTTCCTAATTATTTACTATAAAATTATAAATCAAAGGCGGCCTTCACTTTTTCTATGGCATCCAACTTTTCCCAGGTAAACAGTTCAACTTCCTTCTCAATCCGTCCATTATAAGGCGATTCAAAAACCTTGGTTACTATTTTGGGTTCCTTGCCCATATGTCCATAGGCCGCCGTTTCTAAATAAATCGGGTTTCTTAACTTCAGGCGTTCTTCAATGGCAAAAGGCCGCATGTCGAATAATTTTGATATTATGATAGCAATATCACCGTCGCTCATTGCCACTTTTGAAGTTCCGAAGGTATCAACAAATATCGAAGTTGGTTTTACCACGCCAATGGCATAGCTCACTTGCACCAATATTTCATCGGCTACCCCGGCGGCTACCAAATTTTTGGCAGCATGTCGTGCGGCATAAGCGGCACTCCTATCTACCTTGCTAGGGTCCTTACCACTAAAGGCACCCCCACCATGGGCTCCTTTGCCCCCATAGGTGTCGACGATTATTTTTCGTCCCGTTAGGCCCGTATCGCCATGGGGACCGCCGATCACAAATTTCCCCGTAGGATTGATATGATATTTTATTTGATCATCGAACAGAATACCAATATTGGCCGGCAATCGTTTCTGAACCCTTGGAATTAAGATTGAAATAATGTCTTTTTTGATTTTCGCCAACATGGCCTCGTCATCGGCATCAAAGGGATCGTGTTGGGTAGAAACTACGATCGTATCAATACGCAACGGAACATTCTCATCTGAATATTCAATGGTTACCTGTGCCTTGGCGTCGGGCCGTAAGTAGGGTATTTCGCTTTTTTCCCTTCTCAATTCGGCCAATACTTGAAGTATTTTATGCGAAATATCGAGTGCCAACGGCATATAATTTGCGGTTTCACGGGTCGCATAGCCGAACATCATTCCTTGATCTCCTGCCCCTTGTTCTTCTTTTGAACCGCGATCAACCCCTTGATTGATGTCTTTCGATTGCTCGTGTATTAAGGAAATGACCCCACAGGAATCGCCACTGAACTGGTAATCCCCATTGGTGTAACCGATCTTGTTTACGACATCCCGCGCAATCTGCTGTACGTCCAAATAAGTATGGCTCTTTACCTCACCGGCCAAAATAACCTGCCCAGTAGTAACCAAGGTTTCGCAAGCGACCTTACTTTCTGGATCAAATGCCAAAAAATTATCCAATAACGCATCACTTATTTGATCCGCAATTTTATCAGGGTGTCCTTCACTTACCGATTCGGACGTAAACAAATACGACATAAAAATCAATTTAAGATGAATTAGGCTCGATAAAGATTGCAAAAAAGCTAGAGATTCAGAAACTCCCAGAATTGGAACGCAACGAACTGCTTTAGCATTTTTTACCCCATTCAAAAATTAGGGCACGAGGTTGCAATCAGTCAAATCCTTCCTCACAAATTAAGATAGGCAAAAGTACATATTTAAGAATGAAATAAAAATTTTGACCCGACTTTAATTTGTCTGTATTTCAACAACTATTTTTTCGCAAGCTCAATATACTTTGTATATTGTGTGCCATTTGAGTACGCTCAGGAATCTAACCAATAAACATAGGGAGAATGCACATTGCCGTTGCAGGGAACATTGGAGCTGGAAAAACCACTTTGACAAAATTATTGGCCAAACACTATAATTGGGAAGCACATTATGAGGATGTCGTCGACAATCCATATTTGGATGATTTTTATAACCAGATGGAACGCTGGAGCTTTAATCTACAAATCTATTTTTTAAACAGTAGGTATCGCCAAATCTTGAAGATCCGGGAAAGTGGCAAGAACATCATTCAGGATCGTACTATATATGAAGATGCGTTTATTTTCGCCCCCAACCTTCATGCTATGGGGCTAATGACCATCCGGGATTTCAATAACTATGCAAGTCTATTTGAACTGATGGAGAGTTTAGTTCAACCGCCCGATCTGCTTATTTATCTTCGGAGTTCGATACCCAATCTGGTCAAGCAGATACATAAGCGGGGCAGGGAATACGAGAATTCGATTTCGATCGATTATCTAAGCCGATTAAACGAGCGCTATGAGGCTTGGGCACATACCTATGAAAAAGGCAACCTCCTGGTAGTCGATGTCGATAGTCTTAATTTTGTTGATAATCCCGAGGATTTGGGAACCATTATCAATAGAATAGATGCCGAAATCAATGGTTTATTTTAGTCCTTCTATAAACATTATTATTTGATAAATCCCATCTTTCGTGCATGTTGCACGATTTCCTCACTTTTTTGTACCAATATGATGGGCAGCGTACTACTACTCTGGATCAGTGCTTCAACCCGATTCATGCGTCTTGCATCCGCCACGTTTCGCAAATAAATTGCCGCAATACGACCTGGAAAGGCTTGGGTAATTTCGATATAGATATCCGGATCATGCTCCCCACTATCCCCGATTAACAGAAAAGGAAGATCAGGATACGTTTTCAGGATGTTCATTATTTCATGCTGTTTTTGAGGCGTTTCTGTTTTGCTTTTCCAAAAGCCAGACATACTTCGCAATAAAATGGGCCCCTTGGGAAAATTATTGGTCTTAAGGAATAATTCAAGATAGCGATATAGGTTCCACGGACTATGACTCACATAAAAAATTGGATTTGCTTTTTTTCCCGACGAACCCCGATGTAAAAGGTGATATAAATGTGCGGCACCCTTCAAAGGGATGCGCTTATGGGCCCTTATAAAAAGGGTGTTTATAAATACCCGCCATTTTAAGGAGGATACTACCCCGGTATGAATTATGGTATCATCAATGTCACTGATGACACCATATTCAGACGTTTTTGAAGGAATCAACATAGCGCCCGGGAATCGATTCCGATAGTGTATTTCCCTCTTGATCGACGCATCGTTAAAAGCGATTTCATAAATTAACCAGCCCTCCCTATTTACATTTTTCCCGAGATTCCCAATTTGCCGATTACTTAAAAAATAGCCGTCCTCGTCAGTTTGTTCACGAAATACGCTACCATCGGGCAAGGTGATGGAAATTGGCGTATTGCGAATTTCGTCAACTTTAAATCGCCTATAGCTATTCAACAACAAATTTAAAAAACCCTTTTGGGAAAGGTCAATATGCTCGTCTTCCAGTGCCCTGCCGCGTATATATAATTTCGTTTCTGTACCATACGATTGGAAGGTCAGGATTTGCAGTTGGTCTCTTTTTCCAAATAGTCCCATACTTTCAAATATACTAAAAGGTTTGGCTTCGGATAGACGCTGATCAATAGTCAAAAAAGACTATTTCTGATTTATCATCCGCTTCCCTCACTGAAGAGCAGGGTTCACACATTCGCCATTTTTTAAACGCCTTAAGATGTTTAGGTTTATTGCATGTATAACCAAGTTTATTGCAAGATAGACCCAATACGATAAAAGATGAAACTAAAAAAAAATCCGAAAAAAGATGTGAACCGAAACGGGGGAATCCGTTTCCTAATGGCATTGACCGTTGTTTTACTCTTGACCTATCTCGCCCTTGAGTGGAGAACGTATGATACGACGTACGACTATGACACTGCCATGAATGTAGTGGACGACCTTACTGAAGAGGTCCCTATTACCAAAATGAAGACCTTTCCTCCACCACCCCCTCCTAAAGTGCCCCAGTTCATTGAGGTAGCCTCTGATGACCCTGAGATACTAGAGACGATCATTGCCACTACTGAAGTATTTCCCGATCAAATAATTGCCGTAGACAGTATCTCGGTGGAAGAATTTGTCGAAAATCCGGAAATACCGTTTGCGATTATTGAAAACGTACCCGTTTTTCCAGACTGTGAAGACGAAAAAGATAAAAGGGGCTGTTTTCAAAAGATGATCGGCAAGCATATCGCCAAAAACTTCAAATATCCTCCGATTTCGCAAGAAATGGGCATTCAAGGAAAGGTATACGTTACGTTCATCATTCAAAAAGATGGCAGTATTGGTAGCATTCAATTGCGAGGTCCGGATAAAAACTTGGAGGCCGAGGCAGCAAGAATCATCGGCAAATTGCCGATGATGCAACCTGGAAAACAGCGGGGAACTCCTGTGAAGGTGCCCTTCAGTATTCCCATCACCTTTAAGTTACAATAAGGTTGATAATAGATCCTTACGGCAAATTCACAAAAAAACCCGGGAAAAAAATTCCCGGGTTTACTTTTTATTTGAAAATGCCTGTTACTTATTCTCCTCTTCCTCGATTTCTTTGATCACTTTCTTGATCTCAACCTGAACACCCTCCGATGTTTCGTTGAAAGCCTCTATTTTTGCCTTGACCTCTTCCTCGGTACCTTCAAATATTTGCTCGGAAGTGGACTCCTTACCATTTTCGGTAACGGTTGTGGTCACGGTCGCTTTGACCATGTCATCTGTATTCTCTTCCATGGTTACCTTTACCCCTTTTTGCATTGTTTGGGCGACCATTTCAGTAGCCGCTCTTTCACTGCCATAGGCCGCTATGTCATCTGAAGATAAGGCAATACTAGGCGCAATTACCAAGGCTACGACCGACATCAATTTTAAAAGTATGTTCAATGAGGGTCCAGAGGTATCCTTAAACGGATCGCCTACCGTATCACCTACTACTGCGGCTTTATGGGCAGCAGTGCCCTTTCGCCCGTCGGCCTCGATCATCTTTTTCGCATTATCCCAGGCCCCACCGGCGTTCGATTGGAATATGGCCATTAAAACACCGGCCGTGGTGACTCCTGCCAAAAGACCGCCCAACATTTCGGCGCCGCCGACAAACCCAACGGCTACGGGAACGGCAATGGCCAATAAACCGGGCAATACCATTTCCTTGATAGACGCTTGAGTCGAAATCGCTACACACTTTTCATATTCCGCATACCCATCGGCCGCATCAAAAATGGCGCGATCCGCCTCAGTAGCTTTTGACATATCGGAATCATACTTGCGCATAACTTCCAAGGCGGCCTTTAATTGTGGAATATCCGCAAATTGGCGACGTACTTCCTCGATCATAGCCATAGCGGCACGACCCACCGCATTCATAGATAAGGCCGAGAACACAAAAGGCAGCATGCCACCGACTAAAAGTCCGGCCATTATGTTCGGTTTGGAAACATCGATTGAGCTAACATGCGCCACCTGCATAAAGGCCGCGAACAGGGCAAGTGCCGTCAAGGCCGCGGAAGCAATAGCGAATCCTTTTCCTATTGCCGCAGTGGTATTCCCCACGGCATCTAATTTATCGGTACGATCACGAACTTCATGCGGCAATTCGGCCATTTCGGCAATACCACCCGCGTTATCCGAAATCGGTCCGTAGGCATCAACGGCCAATTGAATGCCCGTATTGGCCAACATGCCAACGGCTGCTATGGCAATACCATACAGACCCGCAAAATGATGAGAAATCAATATGGCCGCGGCAATCAACAAAATAGGAATCATAGTAGACATCATTCCTACGCCAAGACCGGCAATAATATTCGTAGCCGCACCGGTTTCTGATTGGCGTACGATCGATTTTACGGGTCTTGTTCCCGTTCCCGTATAATATTCGGTAATCTTGCCGACGCCCAAACCGGCTACCAAACCGGCTATCGTTGCCCAGAAGATACCCATTGCCCCATGAGGCAAACCTTCCACAGATTCTGGGATCATGGCGGTAATAATGAAATAAGAGGCGACGACCATCAAGCCCGCCGAACCAAATTCCCCAATATTCAAAGCGGTTTGGGGATTCCCCCCTTCTTTTACTTTCACAAAGAAAGTTCCTATTATCGACATCACAATACCGATCGCGGCCAAGACCAAAGGAAGGTACACCGCCCCTAATCCTGCAAAATCCGGGGTGATTATAAAGGCACCCAAGACCATGGTTCCAATGATGGAACCTACATAGGATTCGAACAAATCGGCTCCCATCCCGGCCACATCCCCTACAATATCGCCTACATTATCGGCAATGGTCGCGGGGTTCAAAGGATGATCCTCAGGAATGCCCGCTTCTACCTTTCCGACCAAATCGGCACCCACATCGGCCGCCTTGGTATAGATACCACCCCCCACTCGGGCGAATAAGGCTATTGAGGATGCTCCCATCGAAAATCCTGTGAGTACATTCAATACCATGGCCAAGTTACCTGCACCTGGCCACATTTCTTGATAAATCGCGAATAAGCCGCTCAATCCTAAAACACCAAGGCCCACAACACCCAAGCCCATTACGGAACCCCCTGCAAATGCAACTTCCAGGGCTTTGCCCAACGAAGTTCTAGCAGCTTGCGTGGTTCGCACATTCGCTTTGGTAGCTACGCGCATTCCAATAAAACCAGCCAATCCCGAGCAAAGCGCCCCAACAATGAAAGAAACCGCTACCATGCCATTGGAGCCTTCTTCATTACTTCCTTTAAAGTAGAGTAGAATTGCAACGGCAACTACAAAAATCGATAGTATTTTATATTCCGCCTTCAGAAAGGACATGGCACCATCGGCAATACTTTTTGCGATTCGGGCCATTCTTTCATTCCCGACCTCTTGTTTAGAGACCCAAATATTTTTCATCCATACGAACAGTAATCCTAATAAGCCAAAGGCTGGTAAAAACGTAACGATGTATTCCATTGTGATTAGTTGTTTATTAATTTAAAATGGCTGCAAAAATAGTAAAACCATTCAGAATAAAAAAGCACTAACTTTTTATGTTTTTTACCAAAAACTTAGGCATTAAATTTTGCCTATTTTACTTTATGGTCACTTCCGAAGTGGGCACATCACTATCCTTGAATCGCTTTTTACATTTGGCAACAATAGACTTCGCCTCTTTTGCGTCACCCCATCCTTCAACATCGACTATTTTCTTTTCCAGGTCCTTGTACACCCTAAAAAAATGTTCTATTTCCTTGAGCAAGTGGGGATTTAAATCTTTTAAATCCCTAGTAGAATTGGCAATGGGGTCAGCTATCGGGACACTGATTATCTTTTCGTCGGGTCCTTTTTCATCGGCCATATGAAAAACCCCGATCGGCTTCACTTCTATTACACAGCCAGGGAAAGTGGGTTCGGTTACCAAGACCAGGACGTCTAAGGGATCGCCATCCAAGGCCAAGGTTTCCGGGACAAAACCATAGTCGGCCGGATACATCATCGAGGAAAATATCATGCGGTCATACCGGATCCTCTTCAAGGCAAAATCATATTCATATTTATTGCGACTGCCTTTGGGTATTTCGATCAATACGTCAAAAGAGGTTATTTTTTCTGTTTCCATATGTTCCTTTATTTACTTAAAATGTACCATGCAACTTGCTTAGGGGCAAGCCCTTCAAGGTGATTAAAAATTAAACCCAAAGGTTCCGGTTACACTAAATGGACGCGCATTCGGGCTATCGAGATAATTGCCCCTAAAGTTGAAATCGATTCTAAAAATTTTAAAGATATTGCCTACGCCGAAAGAATATTCGTAATATATTGTTTTATCTGGGGCAATTAATGGGATGTTTGTAGGGCTGCTAAGGGCAATGTTGGCATTCGATAATTCTCCCCATGCACCACGAATGCCTACGATCTCCCTTAAATTAAGTTTCCGCAAAAGGGGGATCCTGGAAAAAAACCTGCCGTTGAAATTATGCTCTAAGAAAACGGCCGCGTAGGTATCGGTCACGAATTCGTAGAAGTCAAGATTGGGGAATGTACCATAATTCGTAAACAACGTCTGGTTTCCAGGGATGACGTTCAATAGCCCCAAGGGCACCTCCCCAAAGGTCTTTCCGACTTCGATGGTACTGTACAGCCTTCCGAAACCCCCAACCTGCCATGGCTGACTATACGAAAATTGTATTTTGTCGTACTTGAAATCACTATCCCATATACCATCAATACCTCTCGTGTAATTCAATAATAGGGTACTATAATTATCATTGATGTTTCTGCGTTCCACCCCAAAGCCAATGGTCTTTTTACCAGGGGTATATATTACCAGGGTATTAAAATCGAATTGCCGAATTTCAGACGACACCCCAGTTGCCGAAGTAGGGTCTATATAATCCAAACTGAAATCCTGGGGCAATGCCGAGCTTAACGTTCGGAATGTCCCTCCAATGCCTACCCTAAGATTGGTCACTGGTTCAATTTCCAAACTGAACGCGCTTAAATTAATTTTGGTAAGCCTATTATTGGCACCCACGGTCAGTAAGGAGGAAGAGGCAATACTTCTTCCCAGAACATCGTTGGTGGCTGTAAGGCTCACGCCCAATTGTTCAATATCACGCCGGTTTCCACCCGAAACGATGAGTCGGCTTTTCTTGTCCAAAAGAAATTTGGCCGAAATTCCATGTTTGAATTTGTGATCGGTAAAGCCATAGGCCATATATCCCTCAAGTCGCCAAAGATCATTTTCCCCGAAATAGGTCCTGGCGCCGGCACGTATGCGAGGCCCCTCAGCCGCATTATACCCGAATACATCGTACACCGAACCGATATCCATATTCCATTTATCAATTTCAACATAACCTGAACCTAAAATGCTTACCAAATTGTAATAGGTCTTAAATTTGGGTAAGGTCTTCAAGGTATCCAATAAGGTATAAATTCCCTTTTCGTCCTTATTCAAATTTTCAAGACGATTCTTCGCCCAAAAAGCATCATCCTTAATAACCGCCGCAGGGTCATATGGATTTTCTTCCGGCCTGTAAAATTCCCGCGGGAGCTCTTTATCGAATTCGTAGTTATCATAAACAGTCGTCCGCTTGCCATATACGCCCCGTGATTCCTCTTTTTTCTGAAAGCTGAAATCACTCAGCATATAATCCCGCTTCAATAAAAAAACAGAATCGTTGATCACTTCAAAATCCTGCTCGATATAAATCTCCTTTACCCAGTTTATGTTGGCGCTTTTGGCGACTTCCATATTAATGTTCTTGATGGCAAATGTGGTGTCATTCACCCAAAAATCACCTTTGAAGGTCAATTCATTTTTACGTCTGGGGTAGTATACAATATTATAACACCATTTGTTATCAATAAAGGCACTGTCGCGAAGAGCATAGTTATAGGTATCGACACCGGTACGGGACAACGGACTGGTGAAACTTTTATCAAAAAACTTCAAGTAGTTGTTGTAAATATCATAGTCTTGATAAAGATCGGCCACAAAGGCGATGATGGCTTGGTTATTATCAAAGCCAGAATTTTTGTTTCCCAATATCTTCTCTTTTTCTTCATTTATCAAGTTATCGCCATATACTTCTGAGAAAGTCTCATTTAGAAAAATGGGCAAGTAGGTCTTTCCGGTAATGCGTGAGGTATCCAAGTCCTTAAAAACAAACTCAAGGCCCTTGAATATTTTCTTCTTCATCAGCACACTATCGATGGTATTCAGGTCAAATTCAATTTTTTCATATTTGTTGTAGGCATATTGTTTGTATCTGCGAATACCATTATCCCGTTTTTTAGCCCAAATCTTCTTTAAGATTTCTACAGCGGGATTGTTCTTCTTGGACTGTTTGCCGGCAATAAGCACTACCTCATTTAATTGTTCCGAGGATTCCTTCAGCGTAATGGCCATATTATAGGTGATCCTTGAAGTCAAAGGGATATCAAGGGTTGCAAATCCTATGAAAGAGACTTCAAGTATAGAGTAAGTGCTTGGCGATTCCATATAAAACCGACCATCTTCATTGGTAATCGTACCTTCGGTCGAATTCTTGAAGAGGATATTGGCAAAGGCGACCGGTTGACCTGATTCATCGGTTACCATACCACCGACCTTGGTCTGACCTATGACTATGACCGCATACAATAGTGTGGTAATGAACAGGATTCTTTTCATGCAAATAGATATAGTCCGGAGACGGTTTTATCAAATAGCATACCAATAAAAAAGCCCCGCGCATCTGCTGTCGGCGGAGCACATGTAGTCTCAAGGCATTCGTCGGCTTTATTTATATAACACTTTTTTTACGGCCTTCATGACGTCTTCATGGTTTGGCAACCATTCGGCCAGCAAAACAGGCGAATACGGCGCAGGAGTATCCGCTGTATTGATTTTTTGGATCGGCGCATCTAAATAATCAAAGGCATGTGCCTGCACATGATAGGTAATTTCGGTGGATACATTTCCAAAGGGCCAGGCTTCCTCAAGGATTACCAATCGATTCGTTTTTTTGACCGATTTTAGGACCGCTGCATAATCCAACGGTTTTATCGTTCTTAAATCAATGATTTCACAACTTATATTTTCTTTGGCCAATTCATCGGCGGCCTTATCTGCCTCCTTAATTATTTTTCCGAAGGAAACAATGGTAACGTCGGTTCCTTCCCGACGAATGTCGGCCACTCCGATCGGAATGGTGTACTCTCCTTCGGGGACCTCTCCCTTATCGCCATACATCTGCTCCGATTCCATAAAAATTACGGGGTCGTCATCGCGTATAGCCGATTTCAATAGTCCTTTGGCATCTTTTGGATTTGACGGCACGATAACTTTAAGGCCGGGACAATTGGCATACCAACTCTCAAAAGCTTGTGAATGGGTGGCCGCCAGCTGACCGGCAGAAGCTGTCGGACCCCGAAAAACGATAGGGCATGGAAACTGACCACCCGACATTTGTCGAATCTTGGCCGCATTATTGATAATTTGATCGATGCCTACCAAAGCGAAATTGAAGGTCATAAACTCAATTATGGGTCGGTTGCCCGTCATGGTCGAACCAACACCGATTCCGGCGAAACCCAATTCAGAGATAGGCGTATCAATAACACGTTTGGCCCCAAATTCGTCCAACATTCCCTTGGAAGCTTTGTAGGCCCCGTTGTATTCAGCCACTTCCTCACCCATCAAATAAATAGATTCGTCTCGCCTCATTTCTTCGGACATAGCTTCCGCAATGGCCTCCCTAAATTGTATTGTCCTCATGTAATTTCGATTATTGCTATTCTAACGGCATTTCTTACAATGCAAGCAAAAATAGGAAATTATCTATCAACTAAAAGTTTGCCCCTACTAAAATTCGTTAGAATATTTACTATGCATGCATAGTATTTTAGAAAAAGTTTAGCTATCTTCGTACCGATCAAAAATAACGACATTAAGATGAAAATACTAGTGTGCATAAGTAATGTTCCCGATACCACTTCAAAAATAAACTTCACCGATGGCGATACCAAGTTCGATACGAACGGCGTGCAATTTGTAATTAATCCCAACGATGAATTTGGCTTGACCCGAGCGATGTGGTTCAAAGAAAAACAAGGTGCGACCGTACATGTAGTTACGGTTGGAGGTGCATCCGTTGAACCTACTATCCGGAAAGCATTGGCCATCGGTGCTGATGAGGCGATTCGTGTAAATACCGAACCTACCGATGGTTTCTTTGTGGCACAGCAACTCGCCGAAGTCGTAAAAAATGGTGGCTATGACCTTGTGATCGCAGGTCGGGAGTCTATAGACTATAACGGTGGCATGGTACCCGGTATTTTGGCCACGCTCCTCGATATGAATTTTGTGAACACATGCATCAGTATTGAGGTCGAAGGCAACAAGGCCACGATCATGCGCGAGATCGATGGGGGAAAGGAAAAATTGACTACCTCCCTACCCCTGGTAATCGGCGGCCAAAAAGGCCTTGTCGAGGAAAGTGATCTGCGCATTCCCAACATGCGGGGCATCATGATGGCACGTCAAAAAAAATTGAATGTAATCGAACCTGTACAAGCCATAAACGCCACCACTGATTTGAAATTCGATAAACCAGCCCCGAAGGGTGCCGTAAAATTGGTAGAAAGCGTGGATGATTTGATCAATCTTTTACATAATGAAGCAAAGGTCATTTAGCGAAATACAATACCAATAAACAAATTCCAAATTCCAAATTCCATTCCGATAGTTATCGGGGCCAAATTCAAAATAAAAATAAGAGCCTATAGATCATAACCTAATGCCAATAAACCAGAATCAGTAAACAGTTTTCGGTATTTGACAATGATAGAAAAGACAGGTTTAGCTACAAAAACAAAAAACAAAAAAAGATGTCAGTTTTAGTGTATACAGAATCGGAGAACGGAAAATTCAAAAAGAACGCCTTAGAGGTGGCTTCGTATGCGAGCGCGGTTGCGAAACAAATGGGGACCACTGCTACGGCCATTTCGGTAAATGCCATCGAAGGTGCCCAATTAGGAACCTATGGTATTTCAAAAGTGCTCAATGTCACCAATGATAAACTTAAAATTTTCAATGCCAAGGCCTATGCAGATGCCGTAGTCGAAGCAGTGGAAAAAGAAGGTGCCACCGTATTAATAGTGAGTTCAAGTACCGATTCAAAATTTTTGGCGCCTATTGTTGCGGCAAAATTAAAGGCAGGGTACGTACCCAATGTGGTCGCCGCACCCGAAGGAACCAGTCCGTTTTCGGTAAAAAGAACGGCCTTCAGCAACAAGGGCTTTGCACATACCGAAATTCTGACCGATAAAAAGATTATTGGTGTTTCGAGTAATTCTTTCGGCCTTCATGAAAACAAAGTGAATGCGGTGGTCGAAGATTTCAACCCTTCGTTGAAGGATGCTGATTTTGCAATTAAATCAGTCGAAATCGATAAAGTAGCAGGAAAGGTTACCATTGCCGATGCCGATATTGTAGTTTCCGGTGGGCGGGGTCTTAAAGGTCCTGAGAATTGGGGTATGATTGAAGAATTGGCCAAAGTGCTTGGGGCAGCCACCGCGTGTTCGAAGCCTGTTTCTGACATGGGATGGCGGCCACATGGTGAACATGTTGGGCAAACCGGAAAGCCAGTCGCCAGCAATCTGTACATCGCCATCGGAATCTCAGGGGCCATTCAACATTTGGCCGGAGTAAGTGCTTCTAAGGTAAAGGTGGTAATCAATAATGATCCCGAAGCACCTTTTTTTAAAGCAGCTGATTATGGAATGGTCGGGGATGCCTTTGAAATAGTACCGAAGTTAACCGAAAAATTAAAGGAATTTAAAGCACAAAACGCTTAATTTTTGTTAATTTGCACCCCTTATAGGGCTGTTTAAATGCGTGGTATGCCCAATATTTAAGCAGCCTTTTGTATTTTTAGTATACTATGAGCTTAGTCCGATTAAAAATAAAAGGCATTTCCTACAGTCAAACCCAGAATGGGGCCTATGCCTTGATATTGAATGAAGTTGAAGGAGATCGCAAGCTACCTATCGTAATTGGGGCTTTTGAGGCCCAGTCCATTGCCATCGCGCTCGAAAAGGAAATTAAGCCACCAAGACCGCTTACCCATGATCTTTTTAAAAATTTTGCCGACCGTTTTGAAATTGTCATCAAGCAAGTAATTATACATAAATTGGTAGATGGTGTCTTCTATTCAAGCATCATCTGCGAAAGGGATAAGATAGAGGAAATCATTGATGCCAGAACAAGCGATGCCATAGCATTGGCGCTCCGCTTCAATGCACCGATCTTCACTTATAAAACAATTTTGGACAAAGCAGGGATATTTCTTAAGTTTTCATCGAAGGACAAAGAAAAGGATAGCGAAGTGAAGGACGAAAGTATTATGGTCGATGAAATCTTACAGGAAGGCGAAACCGTCGAAATAGATACTGAGATTTCAGGCGCGTACAAGGAGCTTTCCCTTGAGGAACTTCATAAAGAATTGGATAAGGCCGTTACAAATGAGGATTACGAAAAAGCCGCCAAATTAAGGGACGAAATATCCAAACGAAACTAAAGCGACATGCATAGGGAATGAAGTCTACACTAGGAATTCTTTTGCTTGTTCTTTTTGTTATTTTCCCATCCATAGCACAAGAAACAGTACCCCAAGACAGTATTTCCTTATTGCAACAGGCCAGCGCACTTCATGACATGGCTTCCGGGCATATCGCCCAAGCAATTCCCAATCAAGGATTTTCCATACATAGTCTTTGGCGTGGAATCCTAGGGATGGGCGTACTTTTGCTGTTGGCATTTTTGTTCAGTGCCAATAAAAAGGCCATCAAATGGAAGACCGTAGGAATCGGCCTAGGAATGCAGCTTTTATTGGCCATTGGTGTTCTTAAAGTACCCTTTATACGGGCAATTTTTACTATTCTAGGAAAGTTATTCAACGAAATCCTAAATTTTACCATTGCGGGTAGTAATTTTCTTTTGGGAAACTTATTAAACCTAGAAAATCCGAATATAGGCTATATTTTTGCCTTTCAGATTTTACCGACCATCATCTTCTTTTCGGCGCTGACCTCAGTCCTGTTTTACTTGGGCGTCATACAGAAAATTGTAAAGGGTTTGGCATGGTTACTCACAAAATCATTAGGTATTTCAGGTCCGGAAAGTCTTTCGGTGGCCGGGAACATTTTCTTGGGCCAGACCGAGGCTCCGTTAATGATCAAAGCGTATTTGGAGAAAATGAACAAATCTGAAATACTCTTGGTGATGATCGGGGGTATGGCTACCGTTGCCGGTGGCGTGTTGGCTGCCTATATTGGTTTTTTGGGTGGAAATGACGAGCAACTTCGGTTGGAGTTTGCCCGACATCTTATTGCCGCCTCTGTAATGGCGGCTCCTGGTGCGATTGTAGTATCGAAAATTTTATACCCACAGACAGAGGCCATCAATACCGATATCAAGGTTTCAACCGAAAAAATTGGCACCAATCTATTGGATGCGATTGCCAATGGTACTACTGAAGGTTTAAAACTAGCGGTAAACGTTGGTGCCATGCTTTTGGTATTTGTGGCCTTTATCGCCATGCTAAACGGAATCTTTGGGTACATTGGCGATATTACTTCATTAAACGATTGGATTGCCGCCAATTCGGACTATCAACAACTATCATTGGAAGCCATCCTGGGAACCATCTTCGCCCCTTTAATGTGGCTGATCGGCATTGCCCGAGAAGATATTACCTTAATGGGGCAGTTACTCGGAATCAAATTGGCTTCAAGTGAATTTGTTGCCTATACCCAATTGGCCGAACTTAAGAATATATCTAGCGCGCCTCACCTAACGTATACGAAATCGATCATCATGGCTACCTATATGCTCTGCGGATTTGCAAATTTTGCCTCGATCGGCATTCAAATCGGAGGAATCGGTTCGCTCGCCCCCGGTCAACGAAAAACCCTTTCGGAATTTGGAATGAAGGCGGTTTTGGGTGGGTCTTTGGCCTCGCTACTTTCAGCAACCATTGCCGGAATGATATTGGGTTAAGAGAAAATCATGACTGCAATCAGGGTGCGCTTTCCCTTTCGTTGATAATTTTTGATAATACTCAAGGATTTAAAGTGGCAAAAAAATACGTTTTGTCTATTTTTACCATACAATTAAATGCAATGATTTAAAAATTCTCACATTGGGATTAACGCACGTATGAAACAGTACCACGATTTATTAAAACACGTTATTGAGAAGGGTTACCAAAAAGGGGATCGCACGGGCACCGGAACCTTAAGTGTATTTGGATATCAAATGCGCTTTGACCTCGCTGAAGGTTTTCCGATGATAACCACAAAAAAACTGCATCTCAAATCGATCGTGTATGAACTTTTATGGTTTTTAAAAGGGGATACGAATATTGGTTACTTAAAAGAAAATGGTGTTCGCATTTGGAACGAATGGGCCGATGAGAACGGAGATCTTGGACCTGTTTATGGACATCAATGGCGCAATTGGAACGATGATGGCATAGACCAAATAAAACAGGTCATCCATTCCCTAAAAACAAATCCCAACAGCCGGCGAATGTTGGTGACTGCATGGAATCCCAGCGTGCTTCCCGATACCTCTAATACATTTGCGGAAAATGTCGCAGATGGAAAAGCCGCATTACCCCCTTGCCACGCCTTCTTTCAATTCTACGTCGCAGATGGCAAATTATCATTGCAGCTTTATCAAAGAAGTGCGGACATCTTTTTGGGGGTTCCATTTAATATTGCCTCCTACGCACTTTTTACCATGATGGTGGCCCAAGTATGTGACTATGAAGTAGGCGAGTTTATCCATACTTTTGGAGATGCACATATTTACAACAATCATATGGAACAAGTCGAGCTACAATTAAGCCGGACACCGAAACCATTGCCTAAAATGTTGCTGAACCCAGAGGTGAAAGATATCTTTGATTTTACTTTTGAAGATTTTACTTTGGTCGATTATCATCCGTATCCGCATATCAAAGGCGTTGTCGCCATTTAGTTCTAAAGACGATAACAAAAAAAAAGCCCGGAAGTCTAGACTTCCGGGCTTTAAAATTTTCGGTTACTATTTAAAGCTCGATAACCGCATTTTCGGTACCGGCGAAATCATTCCACTGGTAACGATCGGCTTCAGCTTCGTTCACGTAATTTCCATCGATTATATACTTAAACTCATAAGCATTTTCCTTTGGAAGGTCGAAGGTTCCTTTGAACGTTCCGTTCTTTAATTTCTTCAAGGTGCTCCCTTTGGGGTTCCAATTATTGAAATCTCCTACAACGGCAACTTTTTTTGCCTCTTCGGCAGGTACAGTAAAAGTTACTTTACATACCGGTTTACTTTTTAAATATTGTTTTGTGATAGCCATGATATTATCATTTTAAAATTCGATGCAAAACTACTGCATTAAACTGCTCATTTCCAATGATTAATATCATTTTTATCATTTTCGTAATAATTTGGCAACATTTAACGCACAATAATGAAAAACGTAGGCCATTTTTATTGTAAGTAAATTCTATCGAAAGCTTTTTGCGTTTTGATGCGGTGTCAATATTCTTTAAAGTAGCGTAAAAAAAGACCGTACCGTATCGCTCTTACTATATTGCACACATCATATTTCCCGAAATAGTATCTTTGTGACTAAAGCTCGTTATTCACATGTTCTCCAAAAATAAAATCAAATCGGAAATAGATCTAGAGCAACATGATATGTTGGAAACCGCCCAAATGCGCATCAAGCAAAAAAAGCGTCTGTACGTACATTTCGTCATTTTTTTAATCGGCAGTGTTTTTTTGGTCTTTATAAATAAAATATTAAAATACGAGGATAATTATGATTGGTTTATATGGGCCATTACCCTTTGGGCATTCTTTTTTATCATTCATTTGGGCCATGTTTTTGTAATCAATAGGTTTCTGGGCAAGACGTGGGAACGTTCTCAGCGAGAAAAACTCGTGCGCAAACAGAAAGAGCGCATCAAAGAAATACAGAAAGAAATCGAAACCGAGTTTCCGCTTTCACAGATAAATAAAAAAAAAGACTAGTGCCAACGATTACCATGATAGCGGCCGCATCCGAAAACAATGCCCTAGGAAAGGACAACCACTTATTGTGGCATCTTCCCGACGATTTTAAACGTTTTAAAAAATTGACTTCAGGGCACCCCATTATTATGGGACGAAAAACCTTCGCCAGCCTGAAAGAACCCTTGCCCGATCGCCAGCATATCATAATTACGAGAGATAAGGACTATTCGGTTTCACATGTAGATTGTATGGTTGTCCGCTCAATGGAGGAAGCATTAAAAGTGGTTTCCGACAAGAAGCTATCATTTATTATCGGTGGCGGTGAGATATATCAATTGGGCGAACCATTCGCCAATAAAATTGAACTTACAAGAGTACATGCCAATTTTGACCACGCGGATACCTATTTTCCTGAAATTGATGAACGGGTTTGGAAACTGATCGAATCGGAATACCATCCCATCGATGCTAAACACAAATATGATTTTACCTATTTGACCTATGTTCGGGAAGGGAGTGGAAAATTGTAAATTCAATGGCAAACCATTTTGGAGGATTTGAGGTTTGGTCTCCTGGCATGTGAAATTATAGTTTCCTTTTTTAATAAACAGACCTTTCCAATCCTTACTAAAAGGCTAGTTGAGAGACTTCAATCTTTGCATCCACATCGTCAAGAAGACTTTTAAGGGTTCGTATATCGGCATTGCCAAAAAATTGATGCCGCCCTGTTTGATCAGATGAATTGAACAGCATGTTTCTTTCGAGTACGAATCGGGTCTGTCGCGCTACCGCCTCTCCGGAATCAATGATCTTTACATTCACCGGTAATAACTTTTTCAAAGTTGGGATAAGATAGGGGTAATGGGTGCACCCTAAAACCAAATAGTCGATTCCGGAGTTGATCATGGGTTCCAAAAATTTTTTTAGCAATGCTTCGGTCTCTTCCGATTGTGCTTTGCCTTCTTCTATCAATGGCACCAAGCCTGTTCCCACCTGTTCGATGATTCTTATACCTTGCGCATGATTCTCCGATGTGCTGTGAAAAAAATGGCTCGTTAAGGTTCCTTTCGTAGCCAATACCCCGACCGTTTTTGATTTTGATTGTAAGGCCGCTGGTTTTATGGCAGGTTCGATACCGATAAATGGAACGGAATAGGTTGCACGCAGCTGGGCTATGGCATTGGTGGTGGCCGTATTGCAGGCAACGACGATTATTTTGCAACCATTTTCCAAAAGGAATTCAGTATTCTTTATGCTTAATTTTAAAATTTCGGCCTTTGTCTTTTCGCCATAAGGTGCATTTTTGCTATCCGCCAAATAGAGGGTATTCTCATTCGGCAACAGTTTGTAGATTTCTTTCCAGATGGAGGTTCCCCCAACACCCGAATCAAAAATGCCAATGGGCCCTTCGTTCATCTTATTTTGTAGTTATTCGAGTACCTCAACGATCGGATTGCCCGTTGTTCCGTTCGGAAAGGCGATGCCCAATAGGGTGGCCATCGTTGGGGCAATATCGGGAATTTCGGTACGCCTCTCAGTATGGCCGTTTCTAATTCCTTTTCCATAGAACAGTAATGGTACATGTGTATCATAGATCTGAGGGGAGCCATGGGTGGATCCCGTCAGCGTATAATTGGTAAAACCAGGTTTTAGGACGTATAAAACATCCCCGGAACGCTCTTGATTATATCCTTCTTGAAGAATGTGTGCGATGCCTTCCGAAAAGTCATTCTGCCACATCTGGTGGGCCGAATATGCCCTATCGATGCCGTCATAGTTGAGTAATTCTTGTGCAATCGTCTCTTCTACTTCACTTAAGTTAAGGTCTAGGTTCTTTATGAGCATATGATCCAAAAACAGTTGATAATTCGAATTACTTTTTATAAGCTCTTCGGTTCCATAAGTAAATTTTAGGAACTCGTTTAATTTTATATTCATCGCGTTGGCATCAAAATATCCGGCAGGGATTTTTAAATCCTTTAAATAGGCCGATACCTCACTGGCACCGTGATCTGCGGTTAAAAACACCGTATATTCTCCGTTCCCTACTTTTTTATCAAGTGCTTTCAATAAACGTTCCAAATCTTCGTCCAATCGCAAATAGGTATCCTGTACTTCTTTCGAATTTACACCGTATTTATGGCCTACATAATCTGTACTCGAAAAACTGATGGCCAAAAAGTCGGTTATCATATCTCCCCCCAAGTCCTCCGCCTCTAAAGCGGCGATGGCGAAATCAGCGGTCATACTGTTTCCGAAGGGGGTAGATTTTAGGATTTCAAAATCATGTTCCTTATCCAAAAGACTTGGGGTACTATGAGGGAAGGTCGGCATGGTTTCATCCTGGAATAAACCTTCATAGGCATTGTTGTCAGGTCCACTTTCCAAATAGGTCGTAATGTCTCCGAGGGTTGTCCAAGCTTTTTTATATTGCTTTATTTTATTCGATGCGTTAAAATCATTTACCCATTTTGGCAGATCCGCCATATAGTATGAACTGGTTATCCAGTGCCCTTCATTTGCACCGTAAAACCAATATGCTGCATTGGCGGTATGGCCTCCGGGCAATACGGCACCTCGGTCCTTAATCGCTATGGCAATAGTCTTTCCGCGCAATTGAGTGGCCATTCGCAACTCATCGGCCAAAGTGGTGACATTCATACGGTGAGGGGACATTTGGCCCGCATTGGCCATAGTACCGACCGAAGTATAACTATCATCGCCAGCACAATATACCGAGGCACCTGATTCTTTGTCGTACCAGTCGTTGGCAATAATGCCATGTGTGGCCGGTGTAGTGCCCGTATAGACCGAGGCATGTCCCGGACCTGTGGTCGTGGGGGCATAATTAAAATGGTTATTCTTACAATTATAACCTCCATTGATCATTCGTTTAAAGCCTCCGTCACTATAATGGTCCCAAAATCTGGTGAGATAATCATACCGCATTTGATCAACTACGATGCCAACAACAAGTTTGGGGCTCGATTTAATATTCCTGTCAATTTGCGATTTCGCATTTTTTTGACCGAAAGAGGTGAGGGCGCCAGCGAACAATAAGACAATAAAAAAGGGAAGAGTTGAAATTTTTCGAGACATAGTTATTTTACTTGGTGGCAACAAAAATATAGAAATAAAACCCTTTCTACCTCAAAGGGAGCTTAAAAGACATTCATTATTGCTATTTTTACGCCGATGAAATTATCTTTATTTACATGAACTACATATCATCTATTGGTAGCTATGCTATAATGATACGTGAGGTCTTTAAAAAACCTACCAAATGGAGGATAATGAAGGCCTTGATACTTAAGGAAATAGATGAGCTCATTTTTGGTTCAGTGGGAATATTGATCTTTATTTCCTTTTTTATAGGTGGAGTCGTTGCCATTCAGACTGCCTTGAACATTACAAACGATCTTATACCAAAAAATTTGGTGGGTTTTGCAACTCGCCAATCGATCATCCTAGAATTCGCGCCAACTTTCTGTTCAATAATCATGGCCGGTAAAGTTGGGTCCTATATTACTTCGAGTATTGGTACGATGCGGGTAACCGAACAAATCGATGCATTGGAAGTCATGGGTGTAAATGCCCTGAACTACTTGGTATTCCCAAAAATTATTGCCTTATTGCTGTATCCATTTCTAATTGCGATTGCCATGAACGTCGGAATTTTTGGAGGTTGGGTCGCCGGAGTTTTTGGCGGATTCAGCACTAGTGCCGATTTTGTGGAAGGCCTACAATTAGATTTTATTCCTTTTCACGTAGAATATGCCTTCATTAAGACCTTGGTTTTTGCCTTTATCCTGGCCACGATACCCTCCTTTCACGGTTTTTACATGAAAGGCGGTGCCCTGGAGGTAGGAAAAGCAGCCACAACTTCCTTTGTTTGGACGAGTGTGGTGATTATTATTTTAAATTATATACTCACACAATTGTTATTGGGCTAATGATCAAGGTGAACAACATACAAAAATCCTTTGACGGTACCTTGGTGCTCAATGGCATTACGACCAGTTTTGAAAAAGGCAAGACCAATCTCATTATTGGCCAAAGTGGTTCGGGGAAAACTGTTTTCGTAAAATGTCTCTTAGGGCTTATAACCCCAGATGAAGGTACCATCAGTTACAATGGCAAAATATATTCTGAACTGACGCCCGATGAACAACGCGACTTGCGACAAGAAATGGGTATGGTTTTTCAAGGGAGTGCCCTGTTTGATTCTATGACCGTGGAAGGAAATATTATGTTTCCACTAGAAATGTTTACCAAGCAATCAAAATCGGAGATGCAAGATCGTGTTGATTTTGTCTTAAAAAGAGTAAACCTCCTCGACGCCAATCACAAATTCCCCTCTGAAATTTCTGGAGGCATGCAAAAAAGGGTTGCCATTGGCAGGGCCATTGTGATGAACCCAAAATACCTGTTTTGTGATGAACCCAACTCGGGCTTAGATCCTAAAACGGCCATTTTAATCGATAATCTTATTCATGAAATTACCGAGGAATATGATATTACCACGGTCATCAATACCCATGATATGAACTCGGTCATGGAAATCGGGGAAAAAATTATTTTCTTAAAAGATGGCGTTAAGGAATGGGAAGGCACGAATAAGGAAATCTTCAAAACCGACAATGAAGCCATTACGAATTTTGTATACTCTTCCGAACTTTTTAAAAAAGTGCGACAGATGTATATTGAGGAACGTAATTAGTTGACCTCTTCATGAAGCTGGATCGTACTATCCTTCAAACGCAAACGCAGCCATTCGGTCAACTTCTTTGAATCGGTTACGATCTGTGTTTTTGATGTGCCTGGTTTCCACTTTATATTAAATATGGGGATGGTATCAAATTTTTCGAAGTCAGTTTCGAGGGTGTAGGAGAAAGCCATTGACAAAAGGTTATTGTAATTGACCTTTGCTTCTTCACTAATTTCCTTAAATGGAATTTGTTTGGTTTCAGATTTCATCATGCGCGCTACTTCCGATTCCAACAACTGAATTTTACTATCCTTGTCCAACAGCTCGTTTTTTTTGGATTGATACAAGGCATCTACGTATTTCAATTGATCCACCTTTTCATTTTGCAATCCTTGAATTATTCTCAGGTCACAGTTTTTTAGTTTAGAATATTCATCCTTTTGGGATTTCCATGTATCTATTACACTTTGCGGTATGGCCTCATTGCCCATAAAGAACAGTTCGATCGACGGATGATCCCCCTTGTTATATTCTATGTCGGTTAAGTCTTCCAGAAATTGACCTTCCATTGCGAACTTACTATGCAGCACGCTGGTATCAATAAATTTTTGGGCTTGATCCTTAAAACGTGACTCCTGAAACACACGGTAAAAAGTAATACCGGCCGGTACCATAATTAATATGGCGAGCACAGAGGCCAGTCTCGAGATCAAATGTCGTCGTTTTGAGTTAACGTATTTAACCACGGGGAAGCGCAGTAACTTGATTATCAAGAAGGTGGCCAGCGCAATAAAAATAGAATTGATGGCAAACAAGAACATGGCGCCCCAGGCAAATTGAAAATTACCGATCGCCATTCCAAAACCGACTGTACATAAAGGGGGAATAAGTGCAGTCGCGATGGCAACGCCAAAAATGACGGAGGCGATGGTTCCTTTTTTTGTACTGGCAATGGCCAACGCCAATCCTCCAAAAAAAGCAATCAAAACATCCCGTATGTCCGGTGCGGTTCGGGCCAATAATTCTGAGGATTCATTACGAAGTGGAAACGTGTAGAAAAAAAGAAAAGCGGTCAATACACTAATGATGACCATCACCATGAAGTTTTTCAACGATCTTCTTAGTGTATCGATATCATTGATTGCTACCGACAACCCGATTCCTAAGATCGGTCCCATTAAGGGCGATATCAACATGGCGCCGATGATCACTGCCGGAGAATTTGTATTCAAACCGACCGAGGCAATAAAAATTGAACAGATAAGTATCCAAGTCGTATGCCCCTTAAACGGTATATCGGCAATTATGGCCTCTTTCGCAGCCTCGATATCTGTATTGGCTCGAATGTCCAGTAGGTCACTGATTAAGATTTTGGCGCTTTTAAAAAGGCTCCGAAGTTCTTTCTTTGATTCGCCTGGGTCGTCCGTCGGTTTTTCGGTCGGTGTCAAATTATCCTGATCAAGATGCTCGCTCATGGTTATGCGTATTTATCACCATACCTATCTTTAACTTTCGCCAAAACTTTTTTAATATCCTGTTCTTTTGATTTCGGATATATTAGTAACACATCTTCCTTGTCAACAACAATATAATCCTTTAAGCCGTCAATAACTACGATTTTGCCTTTACCGGTTCGTATCATATTGCCTTCGGCCTCTTCGCAGATCACTTGGCTATTTACGATGGCATTGTTGTGTTCATCTTTTTCTAATTTATCGAACAAGGAACCCCATGTTCCAAGATCGTTCCAGTCGAAGGTTGCCGGCAAAACAAAGATAGATTTTGAGGGCTCCAAAATGGCATAATCTATAGAGATATTCTCGGCTTTCGGATAGTTTTCCCGAATAAACCGATATTCGTCCGGTGTATTATAGATTGCAAATCCCTTTTGAAATAAATGGTATTGGCTTGGCTGAAACTCCATAAATGCCTTGATGATAGTCTTTGCGCTCCAAATAAAAATACCGGCGTTCCAAAGAAAATTGCCTTGCTCCAAAAATCCCTGGGCTGTTTGGTAATCTGGTTTTTCCCGAAATTGTCGTACTTTTTTAAGCGCTGCCGTAGTATCTCTTTCAAATTCAATATAACCAAAACCCGTGTTCGGAAATGTCGGCCGTATTCCTAGGGTACAGAGTACATCCTCATTCTCGCATTTCTCAAAACAGACGATAACATCCCGGGCGAAGGCCTTCTCATCCTCGATCCAATGGTCACTAGGGGCCACGATCATGAGCCCGTTCGGATTCATCTTCTGAATTTTTAAGGCCGCATATAAGATACAGGGCGCCGTATTGCGCATGGCCGGTTCAAGCACCACTTGTTCCTGTTTAACAAGTGGAAGTTGTTCAAGTACCAGGGCATTGTAACGTTCATTGGTTAAGATCAATATATTCTCTGTGGGAACGAATGAATTCAGTCTTTTGAATGTCTTCTGAAGTAGGGTTTCCCCTGATCCCAGCATGTCATGAAACTGTTTGGGGTTTTCAGAGGTGCTGATAGGCCAAAATCGCGAACCCACCCCACCTGCCATCAATACGGCATAATAATTTTTGTTCATAATTTAGATATAACGCTTTCTATTCCCAATCTTCGGTCGGGCGACAAAATAAGTCCTTTTTGTTATCACCATGCAGAGGTAAGGATATTTCCAGACCCATCCCTTAAATCAGAACAGCTGTACTAATTTACCCATTCTACTTCGGCATTTGGCTGAAATAAGTAAAGTTTTCCCGAAGCAACCTCAATACATTCGTACCGTTTTACCCTTTTGTTCCCTTTTTTATAATGCCTCCCATTATGTAATTTAAAAATACTGCCATGTGGCAATTCAAAAACGAATGATTTTTCGGGATGCTGAATATCAAATTGCTTCAAAGCAAGCGATAATTTTGCATCGGTATCACTACTCGCCTTGGGGTTTCTGAAATGTTGGGCCACAGCGGGAAGCAGTTTATTCGGAAATATTTCAGGTCTTATAAAAGGCAACATCAAATATTGAAAGGTATGTTTCCATTCCGGTCCGTGGGGTCTAATACGCCTACCATACTTTTCGAAGGCCAATAAATGAGCAATTTCGTGAATCAAAGTAATTAAGAAACTGTAGGTATTCGCGGATGCATTTACGGTAATTTGGTGACTGCCATTGGGCATTTTTCGATAATCGCCATGGCGTGTAATCCTTTGATTGACGATCTTAAGATGCACCCCGGAATGCTTGATCAATTCTAGACAAGGCGCAACGGCTCTTTCAGGAAGGTATTTTTGAAGGATGTCATGCATTATGACAAAAATAAGAATTAAACTATTTCGGAAACACGGGAATTATGTAATTTGTTTTAGGATGTGCCAAAAGCGCGAAACAAAGTAATTGCCATGATAAAAATGCTACGCACCAATTCGGAAAATGTCGATTTTAGAAGGCTAGTTGCCCGATTGGACCGTGATTTGGCCGAACGTGATGGGGAAGACCATGCATTTTATGATCAGTTCAATAAAATTTCCAAAATAAAACAGGCGGTCGTCGGGTATGAAAATGGCGTGCCTGTAGGATGTGGTGCCCTTAAGGAATTTGAAAAGGGAATTATGGAAGTAAAGAGAATGTTTGTATTGCCCGAACTAAGGGGAAAGGGAATTGCAACAAAAATCCTTACTGAACTTGAAACTTGGGCAAAGGAACTTAACTATGACAAATGCATTCTTGAAACCGGGAAAAGACAGCCCGAGGCGATTGCACTCTACAAAAAAAATGGGTATCAAATCATGCCGAATTATGGTCAGTATGCCAAGGTTTCAAATAGTATTTGTTTCGAAAAAGCACTAGAGATAGTCGATTGACTTTTAGGGTGTAGTATTGCTGACTTGCAACACTTTACCATTGTAAAAATTATGTCCAGTAAGTGAAAAATCCCGAACATACATGGCCATTTCAAGGGCGGTTACCGGAGCCTTATAACCTGGGAAGGCCTCCGCGAGCATTTCGGTCTGAACCGCTCCCAAAGCCAAGACATTAAAAGAGGGTCCTGTATTCTTAAATTCCTCGGCCCAAAGCTCAGACAACGTAATAACAGCTCCCTTGCTGGAACTGTAGGCCGAGAGCCCCGGAAATTTCGCGCTACCTTGTACACCCCCCATAGAACTTATGGTTACTACGTGTCCGTTTTTCGTCATTCTCGGAATAACGGCCTGGGTAACATTGACTACACCAAAGACATTCACTTTATATACCGCTTCGAATACCGACGAGCTAGTCTCCATAAAAGGCTTGTTTACCAATTTTCCGGCATTATTTACTAGGATGTCGACGTGCTTCCAGTGGGTTTCCAGGAATTCCCGAAGTTTTTCCAAATCACGCGACGAGGTGACGTCAAAGGGAAAGCAACTGATATTCTTATGCTCGAGTCGGGCAATTGGACCGTCGTTTCTTGACAAGGCGAGCACTTGATGCCCCCCATCGGCAAATAGTCTTGCGAGTTCAAAACCTATTCCACGGCTTGCACCGGTTATCACGACATTGGCCATTACTTTAAATTTATAATTTTAGTAGGTGAATTGGCAATTCCCTCTATCAAGGGTATTGTTTTGTTCACCAAGGTCGCCATATGATTAAAATCCATTATATCGGCTTTATCCCCTACCTTATGATAATGGGCAAAGTTGGTGAAATCAAACGTACAAAAGGTTTGTGCCGGAATATTGAACTCCACATAAAAAGGATAGTTATCGGATCTTTTAAAGAGATTTAATTCCTCTGCCTGTGGCAGATAGCCAATCAAATTGGCGTTTACGATTCGATTTCCCACCTCAGCAAGATTTGATAATTCATAGCCCGTAACATACATAAAATAATCCTTGTTAACCAAAGGCACGCCCACCATCTCAAAATTAAGCATCGTATAAAGATCCGTGTTTTCATCCTTCAACTTCTTCGCCAAATGCCAAGAACCCAAAAGCCCTTTTTCCTCTGCACTGAATAAGGCAAAGATGATACTCCTTTTATTGCTCCTGCGAGCACCGAAATACCTGGCGAGTTCAAGAACCGTAGTGGATCCGGAAGCATTGTCGTTTGCCCCATTGGCAATACTATCACCGTTTACCGGCACGAGGTTGCCAATATGGTCATAATGGGCGCCGATTAAAATGAACTCTTTCTTTAAATCCGGATCATTGCCCTCGACAAATCCAACTACATTGTACGCGGTTTTCTCAAAATTGGTCAAAGTGTCACGGTAACTTGAAAAATATGGGGCAACGCCATTTTCCTTAAATATATATTCAATAAACCTTGCCGCTTCGTCGATTCCTACGCTACCGGATTCCCTTCCATTCAACCGATCGGCCGCCAAAAATTTCATAATAGCACCAACACCTTCTTCCCCAGAAAAACCTTCCGACAAATTGGTCATTAACCGATTGTCTTCAGAAATCATTGTCCTTACTCGTGCAGTTGCGGTATCTATTGCGATGGATTTATTTTTGGCAGCAATCTGGGAGTTAACAGAATCTGCAATATTGGCTGAATCCGATGGATGCTTCGGATCCATGATCCGGCTTTGTAAGGTGGTATTCTCCTTTATCCTTGAAGCACCACAGCCCGCTAAGCAGATGACAAGCAACATAATTAACCCTCTGTTCCTCATGTCGATATTGTTATAAAAGCTAAAAAAAGCATCCTGTTTTACTGGATGCTTTCGAAGATGGTTTTTTTGTTTAAATAATTCAAGTCGCATTAGGCCAACATGGTCACTGGGTTTTCCAAAAAGGCCCTAAGCGTTAAGAGAAACTGCGAACCGGTCGCACCATCAACGGTCCTATGATCACACGCCAGGGTCACGATCATGGTCTTGCCGATAACGATGGCACCATTTCGTACCACTGGTTTTTCAACAATGGCGCCAACCGATAATATGGCCGAATTGGGTTGGTTTATAATCGAGGTAAATTCTAAAATGCCAAACATTCCCAAATTAGATACGGTAAAGGTGCTTCCTTCCATTTCGGCAGGGGTCAATTTTTTAGTTTTCGCCCTCCCTGCCAAATCTTTCACTGCGGATCCTATTTGCGTTAGACTCATTTGGTCGGTGAATTTTAATACGGGAACAACCAGGCCATCCTCAACGGCTACGGCAACCCCAATATGCACGTGATGGTTATATCGCGTTGTATCCCCGTTCCAAGTGGTATTTACTTGAGGATGTTTCTTTAATGCCATAGCACACGCTTTGACTACCATATCATTAAAGGACACTTTAGTATCGGGCAGATCGTTTATTTTTAATCGGGAATCCCACGCATTGTCCATATCAACTTCAATGCTCAGGTAATAATGGGGTGCCGTAAATTTAGATTCGCTCAAACGCTTGGCAATCGTTTTTCGCATCTGGGAATTCTTTATCTCCTCACTGCCTTCCTGCCCAACAGGATAAGCCATAGGTGCTTTTGCACTTCCCACAGACTCTTTTGAGGTTGATGTATCCGAAGTAGCCACTTTTTGGAGGGGTTGGTAATTCTCAATGTCTTTTTTGATGATCCGCCCATTATCTCCCGAACCATTGACGTTAGAAAGATCGATACCCTTTTCCCGTGCTATTTTCTTGGCCAGAGGAGAGGCAAAAATGCGCTGGGTATCGCCTACCGCTTTGACTTCACTATTGTCATTTTCGAGGCTCTCTTGTGCTATTGGGGTGTTTTTTTGTTCGGAGGCATCCGATTTAGGAGCTGATGGCTTCGCCTTCAATATGGCCTCAACATCAGTACCCTTTGGGCCTATAATGGCCAAAACGTTGTCTACCGGAGCAGATTCACCTTCTTGGATTCCGATATATAATAATGTACCATTATAGAAAGACTCAAATTCCATGGTGGCCTTGTCGGTTTCAATTTCTGCCAAAATATCGCCCTCCTCGACCGTATCTCCCACCTTTTTTAACCAAGTGGCCACGGTACCTTCTTCCATGGTGTCGCTTAGCCGGGGCATTTTAATGATTTCAACGCCTTTGGGTATTTCGACATTTGAAGTACCGGATCCAGCGGTAGCCGTATTTACTTCTTTTTTAGGCTCTGTGGCCTGAATGGTTGGTACAGCATTTTCCAAAACCTTGTTGGTAGAGGATCCATTCACCAAACCAGAAATATCCTCCCCTTCTTTTCCGATAATGGCCAAAAGTGAATCGACGGGTGCTCCCTCACCTTCTTTGATCCCAATGTATAGCAAAGTTCCTTCATGAAATGATTCAAATTCCATGGTTGCCTTATCGGTTTCAATTTCGGCCAAAATATCTCCTTCATTGACCTTATCACCTACATGCTTCAACCATTTGGCTACCGTGCCCTCTTCCATGGTATCGCTCAATCGGGGCATATTTATTACTTCTGCCATAGTTGTTTATTATCTATTATTTATTTTCTACAAACGGAAAATCCTTTTGTTCATAAACCATATCGTACAATTGGCTTAACGGTGGATATTCAGATTCTTCGGCAAACTTTTCGCATTCGGCAACCAAACTTTTGACCTTTTTGTCTATGGACTTGATTTCCTCCTCGGTTGCGTATTTATTTTCCTTGATGATATCTAAAACCTGTGTAATAGGGTCAATCTTTTTATATTCCTCTACTTCTTCCTTCGTGCGATAGTGTTGGGCATCCGACATTGAATGGCCACGATACCGATAGGTTTTCATTTCCAGAAAAGTGGGTCCGCCGCCGCTTCTTGCGCGATCGATTGCTTTACTCATTTCCTGTGCCACGGTTACGGGATTCATGCCATCTACAGGTCCACAAGGCATTTCGTATCCCAGTCCCAATTTCCATATCTCGGTGGTGTGGGACGTTCTGGCAACTGAAGTTCCCATGGCGTACCCATTATTTTCACAAATAAAAACTACAGGTAGCTGCCAGAGCATGGCCAAATTCATTGACTCGTGAAAAGATCCCTGACGAACGGCCCCATCGCCCATATAACATAATGTCACCGCGTCACGCCCAAAATATTTATCGCCAAAGGCCATTCCGGCGCCAAGTGGAATTTGTCCACCCACGATGCCATGACCCCCATAAAAACGATGTTCTTTTGAAAATATGTGCATGGATCCGCCCATTCCTTTGGAGGTCCCGGTTACTTTTCCGTATAGTTCTGCCATCACTTTTTTGGGATCCACACCCATTCCTATTGGCTGAACGTGGTTTCGGTAGGCCGTAATCATGCGGTCTTTTGTAAGGTCCATGGCATGTAATGCACCTGCGAGAACCGCCTCCTGACCGTTATATAAATGAAGGAACCCCCTAACTTTTTGCTGAATGTAGACTGCCGCGAGTTTATCCTCAAACTTTCTCCAAAACGACATATCCTCGTACCACTTCAGGTAGGTTGCTTTCGTAATTTTTTCCATTAATCGCTGTTTTTTAGTAGAATTCCGAATAGGTCAAAAACAAATATCAACCATTTGCTCATGGTAAGATACCCGAATAGCAAAAATACACATATAAATGAATCGGTAAAAAAAATCACTGTAAAAGGTAATTTATCTAAAGAATAGGACGGATTAAGGCGTGCTATCTCAATGCATTAAAATTGACAAGGATTCTACCGCCTTATTTTAAATAGGAATTATTGAATCCCAAAGGAAGCATATCGGCGATGGAAGGGCATTTGAATACCTCGCCTTTTTCTCCCATTAAAAGCAGATTGATCGGACGTCGCTGTCGCAGTTCATATTCGGAGAGAGATTGTCGACAATTACCACAAGGGGCGGCAGGACGGTCAACTACATAATTTTTTGATGCAGCACTTATGGCAATCGCTATGATCGCAACCCCCGGATACTTTGCCCCAGCCTGGAATACCGCAACCCTTTCAGCACAGAGTCCAGAGGGGTAAGACGCATTTTCCTGATTATTCCCGATTACCAGTTCCCCATTTTCCAGTAATACGGCCGCCCCGACACAGAAGTTGCTATAGGGAGCGTAGGCATTTTTTCGACTTTCAACGGCCACTTTCATAAGACTTTTGTCTTCCGCGGATAATTCATTTATGTTATCAAAAACCAAAAAGTCAAAGGCGATATGATGTTTTCTCATTTCATAGTACGTTTCAATCGTCTAAAAATAATAAAACCTGCTCTAAGGCAGGTTTTATTCGCGAGATGTTTCCCGATTAATTATCGTTCAAAAATTCTTCACCCAAACTGAAGGTGAGCGAAAATCGTAAAGTGTTTTCAAGTGGGTTTTTTACTTGTGATGTCGAGAACAAATACGAAAGGTCGATTTGAGCTGCCTTGAATTTAAAACCTGCCCCTAATGTAAAGAACTTTCTAGACCCCTTTTGCTCGCTCTCGTGAAAATATCCCGTTCGCACCATAAAAGCATCCTGATAAGTGTATTCAGCCCCCAAAGCCCAAGTAAATTCCTTAAGCTCCTCCCCAAAACCACCCGGGGCATCCCCAAAAGATTTAAAGACCCCGCTCAAAAATCCAATCTGTTGATACTGCTCATTGTCTATGCTGTCAATGGTACCATCCCCATTAAAATCTTGAGGTGTTGGCACGAGTAGTTTGTTAAATTCAGATGTTAATCCCAAGACGTTATCCTGATCTAGAATAAAATCGAAACCAAGTCCGAATTTTAAATTTGTTGGCAAAAAGTTTTCTTGTCCGCCATTATCATATTGGATCTTGCCCCCAAGGTTCGAAATATCGAATCCTGCTCGCCATCGGCCATCAAAAGTATTATAGGCAATTTCCCTAGAACGGTAAAATCCGGCCACATCGACTGCAAAGGAACTTGCAGCCCTTGAATCGACATCTCCGTTTTGAGGTAATTTTAAATTTGATCGAATATATCTACCACCAACGGCCATTGAAAAAGTCGGGCTCAATTTTAGGGAATAAGACCCATCCAAAGCCAGTTCATTGGGTTTGGCCAAGGTGCCCGGGTCATTGGCGAACTGTCGCAATTCAATTTCACCAAGGGTAAAGTATCGCAATCCAATGGCAAATGCACTTTGTTCATCGATTTTATTATAGAAACTTGCGTTCAAAAGCGAAATATCGGTAATAATGCTTTCCAAATAAGGGGTATAGCTCAATCCGATGCCCATTTTTCGTTCGGCGAATGCAAATTTGGCTGGATTCCATTGTTGCGCAAAAGCGTCGGTCGAGGTGGCTACGCCCATATCTCCCATACCCGCCGAACGTGCGTCTGCAGCAATGGTCAAAAAGGGCACTGCCGTCGTAATTACACGATCATTTTGCTGTGCAGTCGCTGACAGACATACGGCCGAAACAATAAATATTGCAAGTTTTTTCATCAGATACGGTCTAAAATTTAATTGGTTAAATATGAGTAATTTTGGGTCGATTACCTTATCACCTATTAGTATATTATCAAGATAAACGGGCTTTTTATTAATATCTTGTATGCTCGTCGTAATATTTTGAATTCATTCGGCGTACGGTTCTCCTAGATAAATAGGTTCATTATGATCTGACGAATCGGCCTGGCCATATTACTTTTTGGGGAAAATGCTAAAGGTGCGCTGTTGAAAAGAAAATGTATAGCTCATACTATAAGCTATATTATGCCGTTATGTTTTTTGAATCAATTTCGCTATCGACAGAAGCACTAAGTGAATTGAAAATATTTTGAAAACCATAAAATATTATAGTCAAATCATCGTTTAATAAGCCGAAAGTGATACTAAAATAAATCAAAATCGAAATTTTCTAACTACCCCTGACAGTAGTTAGTTTTTTGAACTCAAGTCCTAATTATGAAAAAACAGATTATCAAAGTAATACTCTCTTTTGCAGTTATCGCAGGAGGATTTACGGTTACTAGCTGTAAAAAATCCGGCACTTCCAAGAATGTTTCGAGAGCGACCGGTTGGAAAATAAATGCCAAAGAAGGCGGCTTTCAGTTTAACACGGATTTCAAGGAGCAAGAAACTGCTCCAGGTCTGGTTTTTGTTGAGGGGGGTACCTTCACCAAGGGTAAAGTACAGGATGATGTTATGCACGATTGGAACAACACCCCTTCCTCACAACATGTTCAGTCATTTTACATGGATGAAACCGAAGTTACCAATGTGATGTATTTGGAATATTTAGATTATTTAAAAAGTGTTTATCCACCGGAAAATCCTAAATACACCAATATTTACACCGGAGCATTGCCCGATACTTTGGTATGGAGAAACCGATTGGGGTTCAACGAGACCATGACCAATAACTATTTGCGACACCCGGCATATGCAGAATATCCGGTCGTGGGTGTAAACTGGCTTCAAGCAACACAATTTGCGGAATGGAGAACCGATCGCGTCAACGAAGTAATGCTCGAACGGGAAGGATATTTATCTAAGGATGCCAAATATCAGGCAGAGTCGGGAGAAGTTTCGGGTACCTTCAGCACCGAAACCTATTTAAACAGACCAGAGGCGGTGTACAACGGGCAGATCGATTCCTTACAGGGAAAAATGAAAAAAGATAGTGTCAATACCTTTGCCAAAAGAAGTAGTGGAATCATTATTCCTGAATACAGGCTTCCGACCGAAACCGAGTGGGAGTATGCTGCACAGGCTAACCAAGGGAATAGGGAGTACAATAACTATAGGGGAAGAAAAAAATATCCTTGGGACGGTGATTATACAAGAAATGGTCAACGCGTAGGTCGTGGGGATCAAATGGCCAACTTTAAGCAAGGAAAAGGAGATTATGGCGGAATTGCAGGATGGTCAGATGATGGCGCCGATATTACCGCAGAGGTAATGTCATACAAGCCGAATGACTTAGGGTTGTACGATATGGCGGGTAACGTCGCCGAATGGGTCGCCGATGTCTACCGACCTATTGTCGATGATGAGGTTAGTGATTTTAATTACTATCGGGGAAACATTTATATGAAAACAGCCATCGGGGAAGATGGAAAAGTCAACATACTTAGGGATACGATTGTGTACGATACTCTGCCCAATGGCAAGATCGTGGCGGTCAACCTTCCCGGCGAAATAAAAATGGTACCCGTAGATGAACAAGAGACTTATCTGCGAACGAATTTTTCATCAAGTGATAATCGCGGTTATCGCGATGGTGATCCAGGTTCATCGCGATTTTTTGACAAATTTAGCGATGAGGAAGATGAAAAGGATGGTAAAAAAATGTACGACTCGCCACAGTTCAAAATGGAGCATGATTCTACCGGTAAACTTGTTCGGGAGTATGATAAGTCAAATAATAGGACAACACTTATCAATGACGATGTAAGAGTGTACAAAGGCGGTTCATGGAGAGATAGGGCCTATTGGTTAGACCCTGCACAGCGAAGATATTTACCGCAATATATGGCAACTGATTATATTGGATTTCGATGTGCTATGTCAAGAGTGGGTTCAAAATCAAAAACCAAAAACAAAACCGTACACGGAAAAAAAGCCAAATAGTTTTTGTAAAATAACATTCAAAGTCCCTTCGGAAACGTCGGGACTTTTTTTATACCTTCGATTGATGAAATCCCGTTAATCGAAGCACCTATCCAACTGTGTTTTTGAATACATGCGGGCCATTTTAATTGTAAAAACCGATTAAAAATACCTGAATCCATGAACATAGAATTGTTACATACAATTTTTCTTAAATTTCCAAAGGCTTGTACCGACACCCGAAAAATTACGAAGGACTGCATTTTCTTCGCCTTAAAAGGAGACCATTTTGATGGCAACAAATTTGCCTCCGAGGCCCTTCGAAAAGGGGCTTCCTATGCGGTTATCGACGATAAGGAATATGCCATTTCAGAAAACTACATCTTGGTCGACGATGTGCTCAAGACATTGCAAAAATTAGCCACCTTTCATAGAAATCATCACAAGGCAAAAATCATAGCCCTGACTGGGAGTAATGGAAAGACGACCACCAAAGAATTAATAAATGCCGTTCTCTCGAAGAAATATAGGACTGTCGCAACCATTGGCAACCTGAATAACCATATAGGAGTGCCACTGACCTTACTGAGCATACGGCCGGATACTGAAATTGCGGTAGTCGAAATGGGCGCCAATCATCTAAAGGAGATTGCATTTTTAAGCAAAATTGCCCAACCAGATTTTGGTTATATAACGAATTTCGGAAAGGCTCATTTAGAAGGATTTGGAGGGGAAGCAGGCGTCATTAAAGGAAAAAGCGAACTCTATGATTATCTTTTAACCCATAAAAAGTCGATTTTCCTAAATGCCGATGACCCAAAACAAACTCAAATCATCGGAAATTATATCGATAAATTCGGTTTTACCGAAGGCCAACCACAGTATTATAAAATCGAATTTTTAGGATCCCAACCGTTCGTAACTATCAAGGTGGAAGACGTAATCATTCATACCCATCTGATCGGAAGCTATAATTATACGAATTGCGCTGCTGCAATTCTCATTGGAAAGTATTTTAATGTGCCGTTACCACAAATTAAAAATGCCATAGAAAATTACATCCCAAATAATAATCGCTCACAAATTTTGGACAAAAACGGCTACCAAATCATTTTGGATGCCTATAACGCCAACCCTTCAAGCATGAAGGCAGCATTGGATAATTTCGCGGTTATAGGGAATAACACAAAAGTTGCTGTATTGGGCGACATGTTTGAATTGGGAAACAGCGCTGCCTCGGAACATCAAAAAATTTCTGATTTAGCCGCCAAAATGAAATTCGATGACGTTTTGTTGGTGGGTAAAAATTTTTTCGGAACCGATTCCAAGTTAAAAAAATTTGAGTCCTTTGATACCCTTTCAAGCTATCTCAAAGACAACAAGTTAAAAAAAGGACTTGTGCTTATTAAAGGATCTCGTGGTATGGCACTGGAACGCGTACTAGAGCTGCTATAATATAATTTTAGGCCAACTTCTAAGGGTATGACAGTCGTATGATCCTATTCGTGATGCTGTGCAATCTGAAGCTATTTCTTAAGACGCATCCCGAAGCAATCCGATAATGTCTCCGAAACACGTGCTCGGTAAACGCATAAATAGATGGTAGTCCAAACCGCCCCGAGGCATCGGGGGAACCAGTGATCTCGATAAAAAATGTGGGACATACTGGATTCGAACCAGTGACCTCTGCCCTGTCAAGGCAGCGCTCTAAACCAACTGAGCTAATATCCCAAAATGGGTGCTAAGGTAAAACTTATTTTGGATACATAAAACTCCTTGAATTAGCTTTTCCGCTATGTAATGGCAACAGATTTGCAAAAGTCGGTGGTAGGCCTAAAAATTAACAGAAAAAAACGGTTGGGCCATACCAATGCGTTCTAGGTTTTTATAAATAAAAATGACTAAATTTATTAACCGAAAAGGCTCAAGCATTATTTGATTATCTTGGGTTGTGCTTTTGGAAAAGAGGAAAGCGGCACTATTTGTAAAGGACAACGCTAAATAAGCCTATTCAAACAGCAAGTAGATCTCAATGAAAATCGGTATAAAAAGTAGCCATCCTTATTTGAACTGTGCCGACAGAATTAATGTATAGCTTATAATTTAGAAGATATGTTGGGAAAACATGAGAAAAATCGCAGGGATTTTATTAAAAAATCATCAATAATCATTGGTGCCGGAATATTGGCGCCTGTACATACTTTTGGGATAACACATTCAAATAAAAATATGAAGGAAATCATAGGCCACGGGGATTTCAAGTATAGGGTTGATAAAGAATGGGGTGTTCAGGATCCTGCCAAAGTTCCGATAAACGATTGCCACGAGATGGTATTCGATCGCAAGGGTCGTATTTTTCTAACCACGACCGGTGAGAACAATAATAATGTGATAATTTATGACAAATCGGGCAAAGTGCTTGATTCTTGGGGAACTGAATTTCCAGGAGCCCATGGCCTCACCATCTTCGGTGATGGCAATGATCAATTCTTATTGATTACCGACCCTGAAACACATAAGGTTACCAAGACCACGCTAGACGGTCGACAATTAATGACCATCGAAAGACCAAAGGAGGTTGACGGCTATACCAGTGACGACCAATTCAAACCTACGGAAACCGCAGTTATGCCCAATGGGGATATCTATATTGCCGACGGATATGGCCAAAATTTTATCATTCAATACAATGAAAAAGGCGAATACATTCGCCATTTCGGAGGAGGTGGCGAAGGGGAGTCCCAATTTTCATGTTGCCATGGTATCACCCTGGACACCCGCGATGCAGAAAACCCCACATTGCTCATAACTTCAAGGGCCAAACAAGAATTCAAACGCTTCTCTTTGACGGGTGAACATCTTGAAACTATTAAATTACCCGGTTGTTCTATTTGTAGACCCGTCATACAAGGGGAAAATCTGTACTTTGCGGTAATTGTTACAAAAACATGGGATAGCTATGATGGCATGCTTGCCGTTCTGGACAAAAACAATACCATTGTCTCTTTTCCAGGCGGAAGTCGACCAACTTATAATGATGGCCTCTTATCTGCCCCTGAATATGACGGCAAAACGTTCAGGAATCCCCACGATGTGCTCGTCGACAATGACGGCAATCTTTATATCCCCCAATGGGCATCAGGGAAGACCTATCCTATTAAATTGTATCGGGTATAAAGATACTTTGCCCTATGCATACCTATAATTAGTAGCCATATGCATTCCTTTCAAATTTAATCGATCGATTGCTCAGCTGATTTTTTCAGTAGAATGATTTGGATCAGAAACACGCGATAAAACCCAGGAAGTCATTAAAATTTTCATCTTAACCGCATTGTTGGCAAGAATAAAAAATTAATTGTATCTTCTTCAAGCGAACTGAACTCATATTACCTAGTATCCATTTAGATATTGTGAACCATGTCAAAATATAATGTTGCCGTCTTGGGGCCTATTCCAAGAGACCATATTACCACGCATCATGGCGAGGTTATTGAAAAATACGGTTGTGCAACGCATACCGCAATCGGACTTTCCAAACTATTGGGCAAGGATGGTACCGTATTCCTAGTCTCCCATGTTCGCAAAAAGGACGAAAAGGCTATCAAAGAGCTACTAGCCCATTATGAAAATATTAATGTGGATTATATCACTTCCGATCAAGATCAGGGCGATGTCATCCGCCTCAAATTTATTGACCAAAACAATCGACTTGAAAAACAGACCGGATTTATGAATCCGATTATTCCCAAAGATATTGAGCACCTCATGCATTGCGACGTCTTTGTTTGCGTACCGATTACAGACTATGAAGTTCCTTTGGAAACCCTTAAATATATCAAACAAAATAGTGAAGGGACGATCATATTCGATGCACACGGGCCGACGAATACGGTAACCATGACCGGCGACAGACTCATAAAATTTTGGATAGACCGGGATCAATGGCTTCCATATATCGATGTGCTAAAAATGAACTTGGAAGAATCTAAATGCTGTTGGTTCGAAAAAGAATATCATCCAGATCATCAATTCCATAGCAATGACGAAAGCACTGATCATCTCGCCGATTTTGCAGCACATGCGCTTCAAAAAGGCGTGAAATCATTGATCGTCACCTTAGATTCCAAAGGGGGTGCAGTATTTTTCCAGAAAGATGGTCAGCCCCATTACGAAATGGTGAAATCGGTCAAAGTTGAAAATGTAGTAGATACCACTGGATGTGGGGACTCTTTCGCCGGAGGCTTGGGATACGGCCTTTTAAAAGACCGGACAAATTATATAACAGCTGTTAAATATGCTAACGCCTTGGGGGCACAACGTACGCAAGGACGGGATTTTGAAGTTTTTAAATCAATTGATGAAACCAACGAAATGATATTAAAAACATATGGCATGCTTTGATATCTGATGACCCTTTAAATATCGACCGCTAACTTCAATCCCTGGATGGCCAAGAGCACTACAATTACTGAAATCGAGGTAAAGGACATTCGTTTTCCAACAAGTCGAACTCTTGATGGCTCTGACGCCATGAACCCCGACCCTGATTATTCGGCCGCCTACGTTATTTTAAAAACCAACCATCCCAAAGGCTTTGAAGGCCATGGACTAACTTTCACTATTGGGCGGGGTAACGAATTATGTGTTGCCGCCATACAATCGTTGTCCCAGCTCGTACTTGGAAAAACCCTCGAAAGTTTTACGGCTAATATGGCCGATTTTTGGAGAATGATCACTGGGGATAGTCAGTTACGCTGGTTAGGCCCCGAAAAAGGAGTCATCCATTTGGCGACCGCAGCAATCGTAAATGCGGTTTGGGACCTGTATGCCAAAATAGCCGGGAAACCCTTATGGCAACTTTTGGCCGATATGTCGCCCGAAGAATTGGTCTCTTGTGTTGATTTCACCTATATCACCGATGCCATTACCGATATAGAAGCCATATCCCTCTTAAAACAAAAGGAAAGTTCAAAAAAAGAACGTATACGACGATTGATGGACAAGGGATATCCCGCTTATACCACTTCTGCAGGTTGGTTGGGATATTCGGATGAAAAGATGCGGCGACTTTGTAAGGAGGCCAAGGATGCAGGCTTCGACCATTTGAAGATAAAAGTCGGTTCGGATATCAATGACGATATGCGCCGTGCTCAAATAATTAGGGAAGAAATAGGACCCGACTTGAGGCTGATGATGGATGCCAACCAAAAATGGGGTGTTGATGAAGCCATCACGAATATGGCCCTATTGGCAAAATTTGACCCTTGGTGGATCGAGGAACCCACAAGTCCAGATGACATTTTGGGCCATGCCAAAATTGCCAAGGCAATTTATCCTATTAAGGTAGCGACCGGGGAGCATTGCCAAAATCGAATCATGTTCAAGCAGTTTATGCAGGCCAATGCCATCGGGATTTGCCAAATTGATAGTTGCAGGGTGGGTGGTGTAAATGAGATATTGGCCATCTTATTAATGGCAGCCAAATTCGAGATTCCCGTTTGCCCCCACGCAGGTGGAGTGGGTCTTTGCGAATATGTCCAGCATTTAGCAATGTTCGATTATATAGCCGTAAGTGGTTCAATGGAAAATCGAATAATAGAATATGTAGATCATTTACACGAACATTTTTATGATCCCGTGATAATAAAAAATGGTGCGTATTTGCCCCCCAAAATGCCAGGGTATAGTA
>JALHST010000197.1 GCA_022865355.1 Maribacter sp.
GCTGGCTTTTTTGGCGCGTTCCTTGGCCAATTTACGAATGCCGGAAAGCTCTTTTCGTTCCCGCTCGGCCTGCATGATCTTGCGCTGTAACTTATCGGCCGTCTCCGGGTTTTTGTGCAGATAATTGTCAAGCTGCGTTCCCACAAAATCATTGATATAAGTGCGCACCGTTGGAAGGTCCCCACCCATATCGGTAGAACCCAACTTGGTCTTCGTCTGACTTTCAAAAACCGGTTCCATCACTTTAATGGCTATTGCCGAAATAATCGACTTACGAATATCCGAAGGGTCATAATTTTTGCCATAATAATCTCGAATGGTCTTTACTAACGCCTCCCGAAAAGCTGTTTGATGTGTCCCCCCTTGCGTGGTATTCTGCCCATTTACGAATGAATGGTATTCTTCACTATACTGCGTTTTACTATGTGTAATGGCTACTTCGATATCCTCGCCCCTCAAATGAATTACGGGATACAACAGGTCGTCCATACTATTATTATCCTCTAGAAGATCCTTGAGTCCGTTTTCAGAAAAATATTTTTCCCCATTAAAAAGAATGGTCAAACCTGGGTTTAAATACACGTAATTTTTGAGCATCCGCTCTACATACTCATTGCGGTATTTATATTTTTTAAAGATGGCCTCATCAGGTGTAAAGGAAACCTTGGTGCCCTTTCTTTTTGAAGACTCATTGGGGCCTTCCTCCTTTATCAAATTGCCTTGATGGAATTCGGCCAACTTGATTTGATTATCACGGGTTGATTGCACTTCAAAAAAACTGGAAAGTGCGTTGACGGCCTTGGTACCAACCCCGTTCAGACCCACCGATTTTTTGAAGGCCCGGGTATCGTATTTACCTCCGGTATTCATTTTCGAAACCACATCGACCACCTTTCCCAAAGGGATACCACGACCATAGTCCCGAACTTTGACAATATTGTCCTGAATGGCAATTTCAATCGTTTTGCCTGAACCCATTACGAACTCATCAATACAGTTATCAATAACTTCCTTGAGTAATATATATATGCCATCATCGGCCGAAGAACCGTCGCCCAGTTTGCCGATATACATACCTGGGCGCATTCGAATATGCTCTTTCCAGTCAAGAGATCGAATGTTATCCTCGGTATATTGCGTTTCGCTGGCCATTAAAAAAGGGGCTTAATTGTAAGAGTCGCTAATATAGGAAGTGTTATAAAAAGATAAAACCCTTCCCTGTTAAAGTAATTAACAATGAAAATAGACTGATTGTTGATAGTATGCTTCTCATAGCCATTTCGTACAAAGATACCATTTCAAATACCGTGCTACGTATTTTTGGGTTTCGGTATTGCCCATTTTTTAGGATTATTCGCTTGTAGAACTAGACATTAAATCTAAAGTGCATGACATCGCCATCCTTGACCACATACTCTTTTCCCTCTACGCGCATTTTTCCGGCTTCCTTTACTTTGGCCTCACTTCCATATGTTACGTAATCATCATAGCCGATTACCTCAGCGCGAATAAAACCTTTTTCAAAATCGGTATGTATGACCCCCGCAGCCTGTGGCGCGGTCGCCCCTATGGGAATCGTCCAAGCGCGAACCTCCTTTACGCCTGCGGTGAAGTAGGTTTCCAAATTCAACAGTTTATAGGCCGCACGGATCAATTTTGCCGAACCTGGTTCGGTCAGTCCAAGATCTTCCAAGAACATTTGACGTTCTTCATAGGTTTCCAATTCCGTGATATCAGCCTCGGTACCTACAGCCAAAACAATAACTTCGGCATTCTCGTCGGAAACCGATGCTTGCACCTTTTTAACATAATCATTTCCCGTCGCTGCCGAATCCTCGTCGACATTGCAAACATATAGTACCGGTTTATCGGTAATCAGCTGCAAGGGCTTTATGAAATCGGTACGGGATTCTTTGTCGACCTCTATGGCGCGAACCGAAATCCCCCTTTCAAGTCCTTCTTTTACCTTTAATAGTGCTGCTTCTTCTTTCTGTGCTTCCTTGTTTCCGGTCTTGGCAGCTCTTTTTACCTTTTCAAGCTTTTTTTCGACGGTTTCCAAATCCTTTAACTGCAATTCCATATCAATGGTTTCTTTATCCCGCAACGGGTCTATTTTTCCATCGACATGCACAATATTATCATTGTCAAAGCAACGGAGGACATGCAAAATGGCATCGGTCTCTCGAATGTTCCCTAAAAACTGGTTACCAAGCCCCTCACCCTTGCTAGCTCCTTTAACGAGTCCGGCAATATCAACTATTTCGACCGTGGCCGGCAAGACCCGTTCAGGACTTACCAATGCCTCCAGTTTTTGCAGACGTGCATCAGGAACGTTTACTACGCCAATATTCGGCTCGATGGTACAGAATGGAAAATTGGCGCTTTGTGCCTTTGCATTCGACAAACAATTAAAAAGAGTGGATTTCCCCACATTTGGTAAGCCTACGATTCCTGCTTTCATTTTATTGACCTTATTGTCCGAAATGGGCTGCTCTAACCCATTTTGATAATTCGGGTGCAAAGATAGTTCTTACCATCCTATAAAACCATGGATTATTAGCTAATTCTATAATCGTTCCCCGATACCTATCGCTCACTAATATTTGGGTAAATAATCCGAAATTCATAATCAAATGACTGCGATTTAAATGAATAATTACTAAAGATAACCGGCATTCACCTTATGAAAATCAAGCTAATTAACAGTTTTTTAAGAAAAAACGTTATATTTGGCTTCCTTTATCAAAAAATTCATTTTTAATCATCGAAACCCAACAATTAAAAAGAACCACATTATGAATGGAAAAAAAATTATTCGGTCATTGCTCACCGTGGGCCTACTATTAGGTCTGTGTGAATCGAAGGCCAACGGAAATTTCGAATGTCTGGAGACCTTTGATGGAAACGAATCTATCCCCTTTTTTTATGTCAATGGTGAAACTTCTATGGTACAGAATACAGTGACCGGGAAAATTGTCGATGACAGTGGCGCTCCACTTCCCGGGGTAAATATTGTTGAAAAGGGAACCACCAACGGTGCAATCTCCGATTTTGACGGAAATTTTGAAATCATGATCGGTGATAATGCCACCTTGGTTTTTAGCTATGTCGGCTTTGGCACGGTAGAAGAGCAAGTGGGCGGCAGATCTGCCATCAATGTTACACTTACCGAAGGCGTACAGTTGGAAGAATTTATTATTGTAGGTTCGCGTACGGCACCTCGAAGTAATACCGATACCCCCTTGCCGGTCGATGTGTTACCGGCAAAAGAACTGACCTCCACGGGCCAAACTACTTTCGATAAAGCCTTGCAGTACAGAATACCTTCATTTAACACCGTTCAAACCCCGGTAAACGACGCAACCTCCTTATTGGACCCTTATGAAATACGAAATATGGGGCCCAGTAGAACATTGATCCTTATCAATGGAAAACGGAAAAACTTGAGTGCACTTCTATATACCCAAACCTCCCCGGGACGTGGAGAAACAGGTGCCGATATTTCGGCCATTCCGACCGATGCGATAAAAAGAGTTGAAATTTTACGGGATGGTGCTTCCGCACAATATGGATCCGATGCCATTGCGGGCGTTATGAACATTATACTAAAAGACAGTCCGGATGAGGGATCTGCTACCTTAAGAACCGGTGTTACTTCAGAAGGTGATGGGGCCATGTATGGTATCAGTATGAATAATGGTACATCGATAGGAGAGGATAAGGGCTTTGTGAATTATACCATTGATCTTTCGAAGGTAAATTTAGCCAATCGTCCTGGAACCGTTAACGCTGCCGGGGAAGCTGCAGATTTTGGTGCCGATATCGCCGATGTACAGGAATTTTTATCAAGAAGACCGGATGCCGGGAACATCAACGGTTCTCCTGAAACGGCCGCAGCCAAATTTGAGGTCAATGCCGGATTCGACTTGAGCGAGAATACTGAATTATATGCCAATGCCGCCTATGTCTATAAAAAGGTAAATAGTTATGCCAACTACAGAACACCATATTGGAGAACTATCCAGGATTTTCCCTATCTCTCCGACTTTTTTCCCGCCCCAGGCACTCCTAACAATTACGATGGCTATGTGCCCACCTTTGAAGGTGATTTAAGTGATTATAATGGCACCGTAGGGTTCAGGACCATAAAAAATGATTGGAACATTGATGCCAGTTTTACGACCGGTGGCAATACGCAGACTTACAAAGTAAACAACACCC
>JALHST010000198.1 GCA_022865355.1 Maribacter sp.
GGTTATATCTAAAACAAAAAGCAAAGTACTTATTGAATGAAAAATATTACTGGAAGTCCTTAAATAAAAAAAGCTAAATAAAAGCTCTTGGCAATACCGTGTAAAAACAGAAGCTGGATTAGATTTTTATTGAAGGGCTGTTGCCCACTTCACAATCCTTTTAATCTGAAAGGATAGTACCGCACGGCCCATTAGGCCCTATTTAAGAAGCCCGCGGTACAACAAGATAAATCGAGGAAAAAATTGCCCTCACACATTGAGATAAGAAATTCGTAGCATTAACTTTTTTTTAGGGGCAATTGGTGATTTAAATAAATCGGTGTAACTTTAAAAAAATTAGAAGCTTCTCGTATTACGCCACGGGTACTAGCCTTTGTCCACTCGCCCTGTAAAATTACACTCCGAAGTCACTCAGGAAAAGCCATACGACTTAATAGATAGGTTAGAAATAGGTATTTCATATGGCAGATAAACAAGATTTAGACTTCACCTACACTACCATCGACGAAATCTTTCGTCTTAGCATGGGAGAGACCGGCGATTATAGCGGTGCCAAATATGATGGAAATTTTTCGATGACGCTTGAAGAGGCCCAAAAAGCCAAGCACAAGTTCATCGCCGACAGCCTGAACATCAAAAAGGATAGCAAAGTACTGGATATGGCCTGCGGCTGGGCGCCCTTTATCCGGTATATCGTAAAAGAACGAGGGGCCTCGGGCCTTGGATTGACCCTTTCCCAGGGCCAGGCCGAAGCTTCTCAAAAGAACGGATTCAATGTCCTCGTAAAAGATTGTCGTTATGTTAAACCCGAGGATTTCGGTACATTCGACGCTATCAGCTGCATTGGGGGATTAGAACATTTTTGTTCTGTGGAAACCTGGCAGGAAGGGAAACAGGAAGAGGTCTATAGTGATTTTTTTAAGACCCTTAACGACCTGCTGGCCGTGGGCGGTCGGTTCTATATGCAAACCATGACCTTCGGCAAGAACATGATCCCTTTTGATGAGTTGGATATCAATGCGCCTAAAGATTCTACTGCCTACATTATGGCATTAATGGTTAAACAATTCCCAGGTTCCTGGCTCCCTTATGGTCCGGAAATGGTGATCCGAAACGCCGAACCCCACTTCAAATTAGTTTCCCAGAGCAGTGGAAGGTTAGATTATATAGAAACCATTGGGCAATGGAGAAAAAAGTTCAGAAAATTCAATTTAAAAAAATATGGGTTATTCCTATCGCTTATACCCAGTTATTTAACAAATAAAGAATTCAGGCATCTCGTGGCTATCTTTAAAGTAAGTCCGAACAGAGTATGTTTCGAAAATGAGGTAATGGAACATTATCGATTGGTATTCGAGAAAATATAGAAACCATGGAGGTGTATCATTAACAAGCAAGTAAAGGTACATTTAAGTACTTTAACGCATCTTCCATCGTTATTTAATTAAGATTTATTAACTCCCCCGTTAGTACTTTTTAAGTCATTTTGAAAAGACTTGGAATAGTAGGTTATTAATGTGGTTCATCCTCTAAGTATAATGACACGTGACAACAACAAATTTCAAACTCCCAAATTTACGAAAGCCAAAGGCTTGGAATTTTCAAAGACGCTAAGAAAAAGGGTCAATTTGTACTTTAAGACCAAAGCCATAAGCAGGACCGCCAACAAGAGCATGTACACCAAGACCATTTTGATGCTCACCTTGTTTTTTGGCCCGCTAATCCTTATCAATCTAGGACTTATTGCAAGTGCGCCGGTACTGTTTTTATTATATATCATTGCGGGCCTCGGAATGGCTGGAATCGGTATGGGCGTTATGCATGACGCCATTCATGGTTCCTATTCCAAAAACCAAAAAGTCAACCGGCTTATGGGCTATACCTTTAATCTTATTGGCGCCAATGCTACGGTATGGAAAATACAGCACAACCAGCTGCATCACTCGTTTACGAATATTGAACATGCCGATGACGACATCAATGCACCCTTCTTCCTCAGATTCTCCCCGCATGCACAAAAATATTGGCTACATCGGTTTCAACATATCTATATCTGGTTCTTTTACGGGTTGGCTACCTTATCATGGATAACCTCGAAAGACTTTGTTAGGATAAAAAGATATCATGCCATGGGCTTTTTAGACAAAAAGAACGAATTCAAAAATGCGCTAATCAGAATGGTGGGATGGAAACTTTTCTATTATTCCTATGCCTTGATCTTGCCCATGATCATGGTGCCACAACCCTGGTGGATTGTACTCTTGGCCTTCCTGGGGATGCATTTCGTCACCGGATTATTGATTAGTCTTGTGTTTCAAGTCGCGCATATTATACCCAGCGCCGATTTCCCGCTACCTGATAAAAACGGAATTATTGCCGGGGATTGGTATACACACCAATTTGCTACGACCAGTAATTTTTCGCCCCGTAGTGGTTTTTTTTCTTGGTTGATCGGCGGACTCAACTATCAAATAGAACATCATCTGTTACCGGGTGTTTGCCACATCCATTATAAGGAAATATCCAAAATAGTCATAAATACGGCCAAAGAATACGGCATGCCTTATAATATCAAAAATAGTTTTGGCTCGGCCATTTGGTCGCATATGAAAATGCTCCGAAAATTGGGAACTGCCTAAGCAAGGCCTAGTACCCTATAATTCTTCTCCTTACGACCCACGAAATTTGCATGGCTTGCGAGCTATTAGAATAATGGTGCCCAACAACCCATGTAAGAATAACCTACCAAACGCCGGTCTTTGACTATCCTACTTTTTTATACATTTATACAATACGATAGGTAAAGATTGACCTAAATGGTACGTTTTATTTGCCAAGCCTTTGGCTGGCATTTTTATTCATCCTTCTTAAAACAAACTTTATGAAAAAAAGAGCTTTGACATTTCTTTTATTATTGCCAACTTTACTTATGGCACAATCAAACAAGAATCAGAAGGTCACCGAAGATTTTCTCCAGTCTTTTGCTGACGCATTTAATGCCCATGATCTTCAGGCCATTATGGATCATATGACCAATGACTGTGTATTTGAGGCTTCGGCAGGACCAGATTTTGATGGGGAAAAATTTACAGGGCAAGAGCAAGTTCGGAAAGCATTCGAAAAGGTATTTTTAACCTTCCCGGACGCGCAGTGGGGGAATTCCCGACACTTCATTTTAGGAAATCGGGGTTTCTCTGAATGGATTTTTACTGGAACCAAACGCGATGGAACTCAGGTTGAAGTCACGGGATGTGATCTGTTTACCTTTGAGAATGGCAAAATAGCCATCAAGAATTCATATAGAAAGAATCGTCAGTCATCAAAATAGGATGAAATAAGGCCGTCTATCTTTGCTAACAGCCTATAACGGGCAACGTTGGTTTAGATAACGCTGGGAAAAAGGCGTTGATGAAATACTAACGAAAATGAAAATTCGACAGTACCCGATTTACTAATTACATATAATTGAAAAGATGTGTTGAAAGTTACGATACATATGGTTTCAAGTCTTGACGGTATCATCGCCAAAAGAGACAATAGCGTTGGGTGGTTTTGGTTTAAAAATAAAGTAAGTACTAACAAAAAAAGAAAAACCTACAGAATTATAAAAAGGGAATCCAGCAAATCGAAAATTGTACACTTAAAAATATGGTTGAAAATGAATAGACGAAACTTGCTCTTTGGACTACTTACCGCTTTCCCCCTTTCCCTCATGGCGAAAATATCAAAATGGAACTATACAATTCGAACCGATAAAGGATTTAAAATAAATGCCGGGGAGGCCAGGTTTGGTAAACATTACAAAATGAAGGGGGTAACCCTGAACGTTTTGGATATCAAAATTTCTGGCAGCGATACCGAGAATGACTTGTCTGTTTTTGAGCAAACCGGACTTACGCCGTATGGAGGCCCACCCCTACATATTCATCCGTTTCAAGACGAATGGTTTTATATCGTTGAAGGACGGTATGTGTTTCAGGTTGGAGACGACCGATACGACATGAAGCCAGGGGACACCATTTTTCTACCCAGAAATGTTCAGCACGCCTTTTTACAGTTGAGCGATAAAGGTAAAATGATCGTATCGTATTTACCAGCTGGAAAGATGGAGGCGTTTTTTCAAGTGACCGACCAATGGACATCGCCCCCATCAAAGGAAGAAATTGCAAAAGTGTTCGAGGACCACGATATGAAAGTAGTCGGGGCACCCTTGAAAATTGAGTAGGATCTACCAAGTGTCAATGGGCAACAAAGCCTGTTTTTAATGGATAAGTTAGGTAACCATATCTTGATGAAGTTATTATAAAAGCCTACAATAGGCCTGACCACAAGATTTTGTTTTCAACCTGCCTCTGCTACTGTATAAAGTTCCCATTTATAAGTACTAATTAAATTAATATATGGTGGATACAAGTAAAGAATTCGAAATCCGTTTTTTGGATCATGTTGCGATTCGCGTAAAAGACTTAAAGGTTGCTGCCGATTGGTACCAAAATGTCTTGGGCCTTAAAAAATATCAACTACCCGAATGGGGGGACTATCCGATTTTTATGCTGGCCAAAAAATCAGGGGTCGCCCTCTTCCCAGCAAATACTTCCGATCGGAAGTATTTGCTGGGAAGAGGGCGACCCCTGATTTTTTGGCCAGCATAAAAATCGGATAGTCCCCCCA
>JALHST010000199.1 GCA_022865355.1 Maribacter sp.
GTACGTTATAGGCTTTTCCGCAAAGATCCCAAAGCGCCATCTCTACCGCACAGACGCCACCACCCTGACGTGCAGGGCCGCCAAATTGTTTGATGCTCTTGAATATTTTTTCGACGTTACACGGATTTTCCCCTAAAATTCTACTTTTCAACATCAGGGCATAGCGAACATCGGCGGCATCCCGAACTTCCCCCAGACCATGTATTCCCTGATTGGTATCGATCCGAATGATGGCCGTCCCCCCCATAACTCCGGTCAAGGCATACCGCATATCGGTAATTTTTAGCTCTGATGGGGCCGAGGCACGATGCACCTTTGCGGTCGTCTCGGCAAGCGTGTCCTCAAAGGAATATCCCATAAAGCTAGAAAGGGCGATACCCCCCAAAGCGGTTTTCTTCAGAAAATCCCGCCGGTCCTTGCCGGTAGTAGGATTGTTTATCTCGGCCAGTCGACTTGCCGAATAGGCACTCTCCTCTTTTTTGTTTTTGGCAACAAGATGTTTTAGCGTGTTTTTCATGCTGTATTGATTTATGGTATTAAACTTCTGCTACGGTAGACCAATCGGAATGTACTATTCTTAGATTACCCAATGATCATTATGAAAAAATGTCGCCAATATAATAGCACGCATTTAGACACCCAACAGCTACGCCCATAGAGGTCATCAACCCCAAATTAATCTCACCCGTTTAATCCACGAACCTCATAAAATGCCCTGCATTGCATAAGATCAATGGGTTGGTTTTGGTATGGTCAACTTTCAATTAGGTACCAACCAATTGAATCAAAGCGCTATCTTATCGCCTGTTTTGGCTGCCTTAAAAATAGCATCGACGATTTTCATATCCTTGACACCTTCTTCACCATCCACGGGGACAATGGGTTGCACATTCTCAAAAATAAGTTGGGCCATGCCATCCATTTGTAAGGTTTGATGGGTAATATGGGGTTGTGTCAATTTTCCTTTATGGGTAGAACCTTCAATCGGGCCATACCCGGTGGAGGGCCACATTTCAACATAGCCGTCTTCAGCGGTCATAAAAAACCGATCTAAATTGTTCATGGCATAGGTAGAAAGACACGATGCCACTGCACCACTGGGGAATCCCATTTGAAATTGTATCGTTTCATCGATGCCTTCCTTGAACTTGACAGGGTCTGTCTTGGTCTCTTGCGCCGTCACCCAAATGGGTTCCTCCCCTAGCATGTAACGTGCTCCGTTGATCGAGTAAATGCCGATATCCATCATGGCACCGCCACCCGAGAGCTTCTTGTTCAATCGCCATTGGCTAGGGTCGCCAATGACAAATCCAGATAAGCCTTGAAAAAATTTGGGCTTCCCAAATTCACCTGCCTTGCGCATGCGTATGACCTCAACCGTTTTTGGCTCGAAGTGCATGCGATAACCTATCAATAGCTTTACGTTCGCGGCCTTGCAGGCATCGACCATCTTTTGACCTTCTTCGGCATTTATCGCCATGGGTTTCTCGCAGATTACATGTTTCCCGGCTTTGGCAACGCGAATGGATTGTTCACAATGCAGACCATTGGGCGTAATAACATACACCGCATCAATATCGGGGTTGTCCTTGATTTTATCAAAATTCTCGTAGTTGTAACAATTTTTCTTTGGAACACCATACTTTGCCTGCCAAGCTTCCACTTTTGAAGGTGTGCCGCTGATAACTCCTACCAATTTGGCCCGTTTGCATGACTGCATCGCTTCCGCCACTCTGGTTCCATAACTCCCCAACCCCATAATCGCCACCCGCAGCATGGGTCCTTCATAGGCCGACTCGGTTGCGGCAAAAAGGGATGTTGAATTATATAATAGCGGTATCCCTATTGCCGAAACCGTCAACTTTTCCAAAAAATTTCTCCTTGAACCCATGTTGTTTTTATTTTATGTTAACCTCTAAATTAATTCGTTTTTTGGATTCCCTTGCCGGTAGCGGCATAATAAATACCTCCGTACAAATGATCCAAAAACCATTGGTTCTCATATACTTTCTCGATATGGCCCAATGCCGTATAGAAAGAACGACCCCCATCGAATTCATGATACCAAGAAATTGGGTGGGTCTTCCCCATACCATTACCAACACGGTCGATGGGTTTGCCATTTTCATCCAAATCACGATCCTTCCAAACGACTTTTGGATTAAAGGAGGATTCATCGACCAAGATCAAATTATGAATCCCGTCGGTTTTATCGTCACCAAATTCGTACCATTCATCCGTCCACAACAAGGTATTTGGAAAATGCTCCAAACCAGGAAAATTATGATCGACAATAATCAGCTTCGCAGTCTGCTGCGCCGGATGTATATGGAACATGCGCCCTACTAGTTTGGTATACCATTCCCAATCGTATTCGGTATCTGCCGCGGCGTGGATACCTACATACCCTTTCCCAGATCGAATAAAATTCTCGAACGCGACTTGTTCGTCTGCATCAAAAATATCGGCCGTGGTGCTCAAAAAAATTACGACATCGAATTCTTTCAGGCCTTCCTCGGTAATCTTAATGGCATTTTGTTGTCTTTTAACCTCAAAATTATGGGTGGCGGCCAGTTCATTTATAGCGGCTATGCCATTGGCGATCGATTCATGATGCCATCCGGCCGTTTCGGTAATCAACAGGGCCTTGAACTGTTTTTGTGCGGTCATTGAATTTGTTAATAGGGCGACCATCGACATAATCAATAGGCCCTTGAAGAAGCTTTTTTTTGTGTACATAATTACTTTAAATGATTATTAATAAAATATTTGAACAATTCATTTTGCTGCTCAATGTTCAATTTAGCATAAAAATTTCAATAGATTGCCCACAGGGTGTTAATGGTCTACAATTGGGTATTCGTCACAAAAGCAATCTTAGTACTATCGGGTGACCAACTCGGCACATTAATTGACCCTTGACCTCCATAAATATAGGCAATCACTTTGGGCTTACCCCCTTCATATGGCATGATACGCAATAGGCAATGTTTGTAAAAAGGATGCTCGTTTGGATCAATATCCTTTGGAAAGGAGATAAAGGCAATCCATTTTTTATCGGGACTGATATGCGGAAACCAGTCATTGTATTCATCAAAGGTCAATTGGGTTTGTTCTGCCCCATTGGCCTTCATCCTCCAAAGTTTCATTTTACCGGTCCGGGTCGAATTGAAAAATACATAAGCGCCATCCGGACTGTACTCGGGACCATCGTCCAAGGTACTTAGGTCGGTTAGTTTCTCTTCTTTCCCCGTTGCCACTTCAATGGTATGGATGTTAAAAACCCCATCCCTATTCCCGGTAAAGACCATTTTCTTGTTATCCGGTGACCAGCCATGAAAATAAGAGGCCCCAAGACCGGGTTTGGTGACCATCTTTGGCAGGGAATCCCCTCCAACCGGCAGGTAATAGATTGCCGAGGTCCCCCCCTCCTTTTGATTATGATTGCTTATGCCCAATAAGGTACCGTCAAAGGTCAATACGTGGTCATTGTTGTTGTTCACGGCAAAACCAGTATTTAGGGGGCTGATCGAATTCGAAGCAAGCTCATAATTGTATAAATGTCCTTTCGAATTATAAATTAACCGCTTACCATCGACGGTCCAGTTTGGGGCCTGTATCGAATGGGCCGAGCGATATATGATCTTGCGAAGTCCACTTCTGACATCCATTATCTCGAGATTACTACCAATGTAATCGCGATAGGGTCGAAAATCGGCCGTGGCAGGACGAATTATTCTCACATTGCTATACATAGCACTTTCAATGACGTCCGGGTTATGGGAACAGACATAGATCCCAACATATACTTCATTATCAAGTGCCAGGTCATTTAACACCACACTGGTAAATTCTTCCCCGAATTTTGCGGTCGACATGATATACATATCGCCTTTTCTTTCCAATTGAATGATATCGGGTGAAGTGGCGTCTGAAATAATTTCCTCGGTATCGGCCCCGACTTCCCTTCGATATTGCAAGGACGTCAGGCCATCGCCATGGGTCGTGGCGTTCACATGCTTTGAATTAGGGTCCAGGTTATTTTTTACGATCCACCCTACTTTTCGATGGGGATCTGTGCCGGTTCCAATAAACTTGACCTGCGTTCGAAGGATAAAATCACCTTGAAGTGTAGTCCACAAATAGTGAAAGGCATCGTTCCCGAACCACATATTGGTTCCCGAACCACTGATGGTATAGGTCTGATCTTCAGATAGATATTCCACGCTGCCTGCTTTTTTAACCTCCCCAATATCAGTACTCCGGTCAAAAATACCAATTTGATCTTGTGCAGACAGTACGGAGAGACCAGCTCCCAGTATCCATCCCATACTCACTAATTCTAATCCTTTCATTTCGATTATCGATTTCGTTAAACTATTTTTTGCGAATTCAAAGATTAGATACCTATTCAGGCGATGGTATCACTATCCTTGGACTTATATAACCGAATATCCCCAACGGTCCTGGAGATTACCAAAAAGTATAAATAAGATAGGTACGTTTTGCCCAATAACGAAAAGCAATATGCTTACCAAGCACATCATCTGATGCGTTATAAGTTTCTAATTTAACCTATCATGCGCTGATTCTTGTATACAATTCGGAAAAAGATGGCACAATACGTATTAAATTTGTTAGGACAGGTTAAAATAGTGTTCCGGGGACGGTTTTTATATCTTTTGCAAAGAAATAAATACCCCCGAATACTCCGTTAGCAGAACATTGGTCGACTTTGGCGATTATGGCTTCCTCAGGGTCAAAAGCACCACCGATTTAGATGGTAGATCGACTGAAATGGTCGAATCTTTCTTTTTAAAATGGGTGAACGACTGAATTGTAACAGCTTCCTCCTTACCAAAATCATTATAGGCATTCATTGTATTGGCAGCTATTATCTGCCCTGTTATGACACCTATCTTTTCAAGACCCTGTAGGTCAATGGTCGCCTGAATATCTTGATGGGGGTTCAGATTGACGATGCTAATATTGATAGTGCCAAACTTGTCGATTGAAGAAGAAACCGATAGGGAAGGTATCTCCCCGTCATCGGTAACATAGTTCCCCGCAGATACCTCTGTAGGAATGCTAATAGCGTCCTGATGTACTTTATACAGTTTGAACGTGTAAAAAGAAGGTGTTTTTACCATTTGGGCCCCTTTCGTAAGTATCATGGCCTGAAGTACATTTACGGTCTGGGCAATATTTGCCATTTTTATCCTTCTAGCATGATTATTAAAAATGTTCAGCCCCAATCCTGCGACCAGTGCATCCCGTAGGGTATTCTGCTGATATAGAAAGCCGGGGTTTGTTCCTGGTTCAACATCATACCAGGCACCCCATTCATCGGCGATCAATGCTATTTTGTTTGCTGGATCATAGGTGTCCATAACAGCAATCTGATCTTCTAGGTTTGCTTCCATTTTTAAGGTATTCCGCATTGAGCTAAACCACTCTTTTTCGACGAAATCAGTGGCCGATCCCTTTGCTTCCCAAGAATTCGATATAGTATAATAATGATACGACATTCCATGGGCAATATTTATAAAACTCGGTACTTCCTGAATACCTGTCAAAAAAGTTTTCGTCCATTCCAAATCATCAAAAACGCCACCACTTGCAATTTTAAACTCGGCATTGCAATAGGTACTGAATCGCTTGAATACGTCGGTATAATATTCTGCATTCATACTTCCGCCACAGCCCCAATTTTCATTACCGATGCCCCAAAATTTTACCTTCCAAGGTTGATCTCTTCCATTTCTTTTTCGCAATCTGGTAATTTCGCTGTCTTTGTCAGATGTTACATATTCGATCCATTGATAGGCATCCTTTACGGTGCCACTGGCGATATTAACGGCTATATAGGGTTCTGTACCCAAAAGTTCGCAGAGTTCTAAAAATTCATGGGTGCCAAAAGAATTGTCTTCGGTAACGCCTCCCCAAAAGGTATTTACGACCAAAGGTCGTTCTGCAACGGGGCCAATGCCGTCCCGCCATTGATATTGTTCGGCAAAACAGCCTCCTGGCCACCTCAAGACAGGAATATCAAGTTCCTTGAGCGACGCAACGATATCTTTTCGGATACCATGTATGTTGGGTATTTCAGACGTTTGACCAACATAAAATCCATCGTAGATCCCACGTCCCAAATGCTCGGCAAAATGGCCATAAATATATTTGCTGATGGTGTCTTTTGCCAAATCGGTGTGAACAACGATCGAATTTGTCTGGGCAATGACTCTTTGCGGAATTGAAAAGAGTACCAAAGCCACTATGAGTACGAGTTTCTTGAAATTCATAGGTCGATGGATATTTTAGTTTTTATTCTCAATTTAGAATACCAGATCAGAAGGAACTTTGCCCCTTTTATATTTGAATTGGTCTTCAATAGGTCATAAGCTCGATTTTCCTAAAATCGATCGGATGACTGTTTGATTGCAATGAGATAAAACCGTGTTTTACCGAGAGATCCTCATTGACAATAAGGGTTTTAGCTATCTCATTTTGTGGGTCATATACGGGATTTTTATATGTCAGGATTTCTTCACCATTCACATAATGTTTAATGATGCCGTCCTTGACATCGATCTCAATAGTTACCCATTGATCGCCATGAAAAGTCCTTTGGATAGTCGGAAGCGTACAATACGATGTATTTTGTTTACCATTGATCTCAACGAACATGCCGTTGGCGCATATTTCGCCCACGGGCCTTTCTTCAGTGCCATTGCCCCCGTGCAGATTGTATTCCAAACAAATAGGAAATTGCTGATCCATTCCCATGGTTGACGGAGGTTGGCCATGATATTGAACGCCACTGTCCCTATAACCCCATTCCGGTGCCCCGGGGGCAGTTTCACCCACAAAGCGATATTCTACCTTCAATCGGTAATTTGACAGGTCTTTGTTAAAGTACAAGGCCCCAAAAGTATTATAAAAATTATCCCCGTACGCATCATAGCGAATGCTTAAAATACCATTTTCGACACGAAAGGTGTCACCAAAATTATCCCCAAGGGGATGCCCTTTTATTTTCATTGTCCAACCATTGAGGTCTTTGCCATTAAAAATAGGAATCCAATCTGATGGTGCCCCTTTTGAAGTAATGGTTTTCGGCAGGCCATTCAATGCATTGGCGTTTCTATGACCATAAGAAACCAGCATCAGAAGACTTAGCGATAGTAATAGTAATTGGTAGGGTTTCATATTGAATTTTTTGGTTCTAGATTACATTCTTCGTATGGGTGGTTTCTGTAACCAGTGGATTGTCGCCCTATACGATTATTTTGAAGGGGCCCGATCCTAATGGCAACATCCAAAGCTGTTATTCCGGATATTCTACCCTCAAGTGATAGATGTTCGTCAACTTGTGTTTTAAAACTTTTTTTACGGTCTCAATTTCCTTGAAGGTAATATCGGCATTTAAAAATTGATCCGTGCGCATTTGTCCTGAGATAATTTTTTCGACAAATTCATCGATTACCATAAATGTCGGATTTTTTAGACTCTTTGAGGCAGCTTCCACTGAATCGGCCATCATCAATATCGCCGTTTCCTTGGAAAATGGGATGGGACCCGGATAAGTGAATTCCGCTTCATCTACATCGGTAGTCAAGGCCTGTTGTTTCTTATAAAAATAATACACCAAGGTGGTGCCGTGGTGTGTGCGTATAAAGTCGATGACCCTATCGGGAATCTTACTCTTTCGGGCCATTTCAATGCCCAGTATCACATGATTTATAATAATTTTAGCACTGTCGATCGGAGAAAGTTCGTCATGCGGATTCACATTCGTAATCTGATTCTCTATGAAATAGGTCGGATTGGCCATCTTGCCAATATCATGGTATAGGGCCCCTACCCTTACCAACATGGCATTAGCCCCAATTTCATTGGCTGCGGCCTCGGCCAAATTGGCGACCTGTAGCGAATGGTGAAAAGTGCCAGGAGCTTTGTTCGAGAGTTCTTTCAGGAGTTTTGAATTGGTGTCGGAGAGTTCCAATAGCGAGACATCGGATACCAAACCAAACAACTTTTCATAAATATATATCAGGGGTTGTGCAAAAAGCGTAATCATTCCGTTTAGCAAAAAAAGCCCTAAGGTCATCCATATGATATTGCTCAAATTTCCCTCGTGGATAATATGAAAGGCCAAATATCCCACAACATAAATCAATGTAATCTGCCCAACCGAAATAAACAAATTGGCGCGTTTATACAATTGCGAAACCGTAAGAATGGTGACAATTCCGGCAATGATCTGTAAAAAAATATATTCGAAACTATTGGGTACGACAAAGCCAAGAATAAGTACGGTCAAAACATGCACATACAACCCGAGCCTGGCATCAAAAAAAGTTTTTAAAATGAGTGGCAGGATACATAAGGGCACGACGAATACGTAGGCCTCATTGTATTTGACGATCAAGGTGGTCACAAAGACCATCAAAAGAATATTGAAAAAAATGAAAGTGACCTTGGTGTTGTTGTTAAATATATCCCTTCTGTATTTTTTAAGGAAGAGCATGAGCATCATCAAGACCAAGGCTACCAAGACGGTATATCCAGATAAGATAAAGTAATAATTATTGGCTGTCCATAGCTCCGATTCGAATTCGTCTTTCAGGGAATTTAAAATCTTTAGGTTTTCAGTTTCGACCACTTCCCCTTTGGCAATTATTAGCTTGCCTTGATCGACCGTACCGCGGGTCGTAGAAATTTTCGCAAGTTCTTCGTTTAGGGCATTTTCAGATAGCGTCTTATCAAAGAATACATTGGGTTTAAGTACATCGAAATATAAATCTTCATATAGATTGCTCACTTGGGCCAAGCCTTTTCGCTGCAATGTTCTTCGAATATAACTGTCGACATTCTGAAGGGTATATAGGCTATCGTGTGCAATTCGCTTAGCCACGTTATTCTTTACTAAAAAGATACGGTCCTTGGGAATCTTTCGGTCTGATTTTAATAGAATTCCCCTGGAATAAATAGAGTCCAAAATTTCACGGCCAACCGAATTCATAAGATTTCTCTGGCGATTATTAAATTCATCGGGGCCAAATAGTTCGGCGAACTTCTCGGGATACATGGAAAATACATCCGAGGCAATCTTTTGATCATATCGAAAATAATCAAGATGATCATTTTTAATGGCCGTTTGTTCCTTGGCAACATCGGCATCTGACTTTTTAATCGAGAAATCAAATGGTGCGTACAGATTTTCGTATTGCCAAGGTTTGCCTTTTTGAAATTCATATTTGAATTTGCCGCCTTTTGGAAAGAAGAATACAATACACCCGATCGATACGATATAGAGAAAGTATTTATAAATATGGGATTGGTTTTTAAGTAGCTTTTCCAAGATGTGCGGTATCAAGAAGATATATTGAATCAAAAATAGAAAAATATAAATTTAAAAAGACCTTTTAAACGCATAACACGATGGTTTGCCCTATAATTTATTAATTTCGCAGTCAAAGATTTTCGTATTATGAACAAGGTGGTAATCGTATCGGCCGTTCGCACCCCGATTGGTAGTTTTATGGGAAGTCTATCAACCATACCGGCAACTAAACTTGGGGCAATCGCCATCAAGGGGGCATTGGATAGAATTTCACTCGACCCCAGCTTGGTGGAGGAAGTGATCATGGGCAATGTTGTACAAGCCAATACAGGGCAAGCACCTGCCAGACAAGCCGCAATATATGCAGGTATCCCAGCAAACGTGCCCTGTACGACGGTAAATAAGATCTGTGCCTCTGGAATGAAAGCCGTAATGCAGGCGGCACAAGCGATTGCCCTGGGTGATATCGAAATTGCCGTGGCCGGGGGAATGGAAAATATGAGTCTTATCCCGCATTATGTCTATATGCGAAATGGTCTTAAATTTGGGCCCGTAAACCTAATCGACGGCATGCAGAAAGACGGTTTAATTGATGCCTACGATCAAATAGCGATGGGGGTTTGTGCAGATGCCTGTGCGGAAAAATATAAATTCAGTAGGGATGAACAAGATAGTTTTTCCATCCAATCCTACGAACGATCAACCAAGGCGTGGGAAGAAGGTAAGTTTAAAAACGAGGTTATCCCAGTAGAAGTACCTCAGAAAAAAGGAGCTCCCATTGTGGTGCAGGAAGACGAGGAATACAAAAATGTAAAGCTGGATAAAATTTCGACTTTGCGACCCGCTTTTTCGGAAGATGGTACGGTGACTGCTGCGAACGCATCGACCATCAATGATGGGGCAGCGGCGTTGGTGCTTATGAGTGCTGAAAAGGCCAAGGAACTCAACCTTACACCCTTGGCCACCATAAAAAGTTATGCCGATGCCGCCCAGGAACCAAAATGGTTCACAACGGCTCCGGCCAAGGCCCTGCCACTGGCCTTGAAAAAAGCCGGAATAACGATTGATCAGGTTGATTATTTTGAATTCAATGA
>JALHST010000200.1 GCA_022865355.1 Maribacter sp.
CCAAGTGAATTTGTATTTTCGGAAATCATGATCATTTTCATGGCCGTAATGATTACTGACATTCTTTTACTTGATTTTTTCAACACACTCGGTATGCCAACCTCCACGACGGTTTCCATTGTTTTTGAACTTCTCGGGTCGGCGGTGGCTATTTCGGTGATAAAAATCTTAGGTTCTGATGTCGGTATTTCACATTTGGCCAATTACATAAATACCGAGAAAGCTACAGAAATTATTTTTGGGATTTTACTATCGGTCGTCGTCGCATTTACTGCAGGGGTAGTGATTCAATTCATTACTAGACTCTTTTTGACCTTTAAATTTGAAGAAAAACCAAAATGGTTAGGTGCTATTTTCGGAGGTTTGGCCGTGAGCTCCATTATTTATTTCATTATTGTGAAGGGTCTTAAAAGTGCCCCTTATTTCGATGGCTTAGTATCCGAATTAATATCTGGGAACCCAGTAACATTCATTATATTGAATTTTGTTCTATGGTCGGTCATTTCATGGTTGTTGACCACTTTTTTAAAGATGAATATTTACAAGATTATTATTATCATGGGCACTTTTGCGCTCGCCATGGCTTTCGCGGGCAATGATCTTGTCAACTTTATAGGCGTTCCACTTGCCGCTTACCAATCTTTTATAGATTGGCAGAGTTCGGGAGTATTGGCGGCAGATTATAATATGCAGGGATTGGCCTCCGCCGTCCAGACCCCGACCTATTTATTGCTAATATCGGGCCTGGTAATGATATTGACACTTTGGTATTCTGCCAAGGCTAGAAATGTCGTAAAGACTAGTGTAGACCTATCGAGACAAGATGAAGGCGAAGAACGATTTCAACCTAATTTTCTATCGCGAATAATCGTCAGATTCAGCATTGCGACCTCCGAAAGTTTTTCACGCGTTATGCCCTTAAAACTGCAAGAAAAAATCGATGCTCGATTTCATAAACCTTATGTGTATACGCCAAAAAGTCTTGCCCTTAATTTGCCGGCATTCGACTTGGTAAGGGCATCGGTCAACTTGATGATCGCAAGTGTACTTATCTCTATGGCTACATCTATGAAACTCCCCTTATCAACAACCTACGTCACGTTCATGGTTGCCATGGGATCCTCCCTTGCCGATAGGGCCTGGGGCCCCGAAAGTGCCGTTTATAGAGTTGCGGGGGTCTTAAATGTAATAGGAGGTTGGTTTTTTACTGCTTTAAGTGCTTTTCTGGCAGCCGCCTTTATTGCCATAATAATCTTCTATGGCGGATTTTACGCCATCGTATTTTTATTAATTTTCGCCTTTGTTTTGATTGGGAAAAATTATTTAACGCTCAATAGAAAAATCAAGGAAGGCATTCGGGAAGAAAAACTTGAAAAAGCCGAAAGCCGATCTATCATAGGCGTCATTGATGAAAGTACCGCCAATATTACAATGGTGGCCCATCGGGCGAATAAAATCTATAACCAGTGCATCGAAGGTCTGGCCAAACATAATTTGGACATGCTCCAAAAAAGTAGAAAGGGCATAAACAAATTGAACAAGGAAATAGAAGATCTAAAGGATAATCTCTTTTATTTTATAAAAAATCTTGA
>JALHST010000201.1 GCA_022865355.1 Maribacter sp.
GCACGTTCCATTTCAAGTTCCAGGGAGGTCAAGTCCTCGAATACTTTGGCAAGTATTAGATTGAGTTCCGAAGAATGCTGCATCGCCATAGAACGGCTTCTTACTCGTTCCAAAGCCGCTTCGACCTGTGCTTCCCGGGCCTGTACTTCGGCTTTTTGGATATCAAGGAAGCGCTGGTACAGTCGGCCGAATTCCTTGGCAAAACGAATGACAATTTCCTTTTCCTCTTCCGTGGCCCTTCGGGAATGATTAAATCCGATATAACCGTATTTGCAATGCCCCTGAGTTGTGTAGAAGCCATTCGGGAAATCCTCAGGATAGATTTTCTGTCCTTCCGGAAGGGCATTCATCACCTCATTGAGCAGCTCCCATACAGCCGGAAGTACTTCCTGGGGATAATCAATACAATCTATAGCATGCTGTTCACTGTTCTTCCAGTTGGCAAAAGAAGTTTTCCAGCTTTCAACTGCATTAATATCGATGCGTTGCTCTGCGATGGTCCTATCCTTGCCCCCCCTTGTGATCCTCAATGTAAAGGTTTCGTTTTCTTCGTCCATGAGTGTCAAATGGGTAAGCACCGGGTTGATTCCCAGAAAATCGAACTGATCGAACAAGACCCCAAGCACTTCGGTAAGCTCGTCTGAATGGTGCATGGCCATGGCGCGGGACCTTACCCTTTCCAGGGCCACCTCTATCTGGGATTCCCGGGCTTGTGCTTCTGCTTTTTGCAGGTCTAGAAAACGCACATAGGTCTGCTGGAAGACCTTGGCAAAGCGGCCGATCAGCTCCAGTATCTCTGCTTCCGGAGGTTCATTGGTGGTAATCCCGATACATCCATGGGAAAAGAAGACCGAGTTGATATAGCGGTGGTCGCTTAAACGGGCTTCATCAAAGGGGAGTCCGATTTCCTCCTGCATATAACGCACCCATTCCTGCAGTTTTTTGCCGTGTAGATCCTGCACTATGTAAGGCTCTTTTTCCCAGGCGTTGAATACTTCCCGTACCACAGGCGACTTGTCTACCTGAAACATAAATCGCTTGCTTACTTCATGGCCTTTTTGGTCAGTTACCCAGATATCGAAAGATTCTTCTTCCTTATTGCCAATGGCAATATTAAAGCGCTCCGGGGCATAGGTCAGGGTGCTGATCTGTTCAAACAATACGGCAGCTACTTCCCCCAGTTCCTCACTTTTGTGCATGGCCATGGTACGCGAACGAACCTTTTCAAGGGCCATTTCTATTTTAGATTCCCGGGCCTGCGCCTCTGCCTTTTGCAGGTCCATAAATCGGATATAGGCCTGTTCAAAAACCTTGGCAAAGCGCTTTAAGATGGATTTGTGCTCCTCAGGCAGCAACTTGCCATTGTGGGAGGGGACCATCAAAGCAGAATTCTTAGACCAAGCAAAAGAAAGGGCATGGCTTTTAACCGCTAAAAGCTCTTTTTTATATTCCTCCGGTAGATTCTTATAATCTGAATGCTCAAAGGCATGAAGGAAAAAATGGTTCTTATCTTTGAATGAAAATACCTTTTCAAAAAAATCGGCCCCACTATTTTTAGAGGCCCAAGCCTCTATAAATATGGGAGTGTCAAAATACGGCAGGTAATAGGGCACGGAAGGATGGGTAGCATCGAAGGACGCCGTCCAGTGCATGACGTCTTTTGAATCGGGGTAGTAGGTACAGATTACCACACCGCCAGTATCCAGGATTACCCCCAATTCCTGCAATTTCTCCCCCACCACGGTCACTACTTCCTGCAATTCATCCGGGGAGTGCATCGCCAGGGAGCGGGAACGCACTTTTTCGAGAGCTGCTTCAATCTGAGCTTCCTTTGCCTGGGCTTCCGCTTTTTCAATATCAAGGTAGCGTTGGTATAAACGGCCAAACTCTTTGCCGAACCGCACTACAATCTCTTTCTCTTCTTCTGTAGCCGGGCGGTTATGATTGAAGCCTATATATCCAAATTTGCATAATCCCTGAGTATTGTATATCCCATCGGGGAAATCTTTTTGGTATATTTTTGCCCCTTTCGGGAGGGAATTAAAGGTTTCATCAAACAACTCCCATATCTGTGGTACTGATTCTTTAGTAAAATGTAGACAGGTAACATCGTCCAGTTTTCCTGTTTTAAATCCCTCCACAATATCCTTCCATTCTTTTCTTGCATTTAGATCAATTACCTGTTGAGTCAATACTCTTTTGCCACCCCTACCTGTCATCCGGTACGTAAATGTGTTATTTTCCAGATCGATCAGGCTCAGGTGCGCAAAAACTGGATTGATCCCCAAAATATCAAACTGATCAAATAAGACCGTCAATACTTCACTTAGTTCATTGGATTGATGCATGGCCATAGTACTGGCTCGTATTCTTTCCAACGAAGCTTCAATCTGCGCTTCCCTCGCCTGCGATTCTGCTTTTTGCAAATCGAGGAAACGCACATAGGTCTGTTGAAAGACCTTGGCAAATCGCTCTATCAGTTCCAACGTTTCCGGTTCCAAAGGTTTATTCGTAGTGACGCCTATAAAGCCATGGGAGAAGAAAACCGAGTTGATAAACCGGTGTTCTTTCACCTGGCCTTTATTGAAAGGAATCCCTACTTCCTTGTTCATATATTGCACCCATTCCTTAAGCCGTTTGCCATACAGGTCAAGAACCAGCGTTTTTTTATGCTTACGGGCATTGAAAACCGATGCGATAATGGGCGATTTATCGGCTTTGGCTACAAATACCCTGTTGATTTCATGACCCTTTTGGTCGGTTACCCAGATATCGAAAGATTTATCTTCTTCATTTGTTATGCCTATATTAAAGCGATCCGGGGTATGGGTCAGCAAACTGATTTGCTCGAACATTACCGCCGCCACTTCCCCCAATTCCTCACTTTTGTGCATGGCCATGGTGCGGGAGCGAACTTTCTCCAAGGCAGCTTCTATCTGGGCTTCCCTGGCCTGCAGCTCTGCTTTTTCGATATCCCTAAAACGGATATAGGCCTGTTCGAATACTTTGGCAAATCGTTTTAGTATTTCATTCTCATTATCCGAATACGGCTGACCAGTATATCTCGCTATTTGTATACTTGAATTCTTTGCAAATGAGATTGAAGTTGAAAAAGCATCCGATTTGAGCATCCGTTTTTTTAGATTCTCCGGAAATGATCCATGACTCAGTAAATGATTGGTATATTCTTTTTTAATTTCACCGGAATATGTTCTCGCAAACAATTCTGATCTACTTTCGATTGCCTGATTATAGTCTCTTTGCACTTGGGTGGCATCATTGAAAGGTATCCGTAAGGGCTTATCAAAGGATGATCCTCCAATCCAAACATCATAATCCTGTTTTGCTTCAATGACCCCGCTCATCCCGACGGCGTCCATTTCCAGGCCCAAGGCATTCAGCTGCTCATAAACCGCATTGGCCACCTGTTGCATCTCACTAGTGGTATGCATGGCCAATGACTGGGACCGCACTTTTTCCAGGGCAGCCTCGATCTGTGCTTCCCGGGCCTGGGCTTCCGCTTTTAGTAAATCGAGGTACCGTCTATACGTCTGCCCAAAAACTCCGGCAAACCGCCTTAAGACCGTAGTTGCTTCTTCAGTTAGCGGGCTCCACGTAAAAGCAAAAAGAAAACCTTCGGTAAAAAAGAAACTATTGTGGTAAACATTGTCGGGTAAGGTGCTTACATCTACCTGAAATGGATAGTCGGGTTCCTTGTTAAGTGCCGTATAATACTTCGTAACATCTTTTCCCTTAAATTCATAGGAGTATTGGGTTTCCCTACTTTCCCAAGCATTTCTAACGCCCACCAACATAGGGTGTATCGTCATATTCAGCAGGCCCATTTTTAAATCTACTTCGCCCGTTGTCGAGGACGCCGCTGACCAGGTTTCCATTTTTTCGGTACCTTCCAGGATACCGATTCCACAGCGTATCGATTTATCGAGCCCCAACTTTATGACCTCATCAAATAAGGTAACGACCGTACCCCCGACATCCTTGCTATTATGCATGGCCATCGTTTTTGACCGTACCCGTTCCAAGGCCGCTTCGATCTGGGCTTCCCTTGCCTGGGCTTCGGCTTTTTGAAGGTCCAAGAAACGTTGATACGTCATTTCAAAAACCTTGGCAAATCGAACCAACATGTCTACTTGCTCTTTTAATAGGGGTTCTGCGCCTACAATCAATAAATACCCCTGTTTAAAATTGAATGTTTGAAGCGCCAATCTTTTTGGAGTACGTGCAATCAATTCTTTGGCGGTCATATTAAAATTGATGGTCCGCTCGGCTATAAAAGTCTGATGAAGGATGGTTTCGGCTTCATTCAATTGGATAATATGAAAGGGATCTTGTTTTTTCCAGCTTTGTGCAATAGAACGCATTACATCCGTTTCATGATGCGGGATGCCCATAGGTTTGGGTAATACCGTACCGTCAATTTGATTAGCTATATAATTCCATCCGATTTTTTCATCCGCTTCCATCAAACAATATCCGCTGGTTAAATTGGATATACCGAATTTCAGCAATTCATGATACAAAAGTGAGCCGGCGTCTAGTAGCTCTTCACTTTTATGCATGGCCATGGTACGGGAACGGACTCGTTCCAGGGCTGCTTCGATCTGTGCCTCCCGTGCCTGGGCTTCCGCTTTTTTAAGATCTAGAAAGCGATTATAGGTCATTTCAAAAACACCTGTTAACCGAACAATGAGTTGTTCTTCCTCACTTGTCAAAGGGGTTCCCGATAGGATATGAAGATATCCTTGTGGAAAATTCGCGCAGTAAAAATGCACGGTCTTAGGGAATTTAGTACGCACCAGAATTACCCGCTCTTCAGACTTAAAGTACGGGATTGCAAACTCAAAATGGTCGGTTAGCGCCTGATCGGCCAACGATTGATGGAATATCGGTTCCTGCTTCTTCCACGCTTTGTAACGTTTGTCAAAAAGAGCATCACCAGTCAGGGGAAGTAACGCCTCCTCCATTTCAGTACCATCGTTGCTGGACATCCAAGTACGCTGTATTTTTTCGTTTTGATTGACCTCGACATACCCACAGTTTAAAAAAGGCGTCGTACCAAGGGACCGTATCTCCTGATGAAGTAAAACGGCAACCTCACTTAGTTCCCCACTATGATGCATGGCCATGGTGCGTGTCCTGATGCGCTCCAAGGCCGCCTCGATCTGTGCTTCACGTGCCTGTGCCTCTGCTTTTTGAAGGTCGAGGAATCGGGTGTAGGTTTGATTAAAGACATTGCAAAATCGTTGTAATAAGGAAAACCCTTCCTCATCTGGATTCTTCCAGGAAGAATAACCAAGAAAGCCGAAATTATGGCGGCATTGCAATAAATGGTAGTCGGTAGCTTGCTCGGGTATTTCCACCAATTCGAAAAGCTTTTGTTCCTTCAAAATTTTTTGGGCGGCTTGCTTTTCAAAAGAAAATTGGCGAAAGGGCTGCTTTTTTTTAAAAGCATCGATATCGGCCTGAAAGGTGTAATGGTCCTTCCCATTAAACGTATTATTCGATTTTGGGAGGCTTTCACCTTTATAATTCCAGATTTCCATCGTGTTGGCCGCTGCATTTACCAAGGCGATCCAACACGTAACCGTTTCTGTTTTGAGCATCCTGAACTGATCGGTCAATTCGTTGACCACCTGTTCCAACTCTGTACTCTTTTGCATCCCCATCGTGCGACTACGTACACGTTCCAAGGCAGTTTCGATCTGTGCCTCCCGTGCCTGGGCTTCCGCATTAACAAGATCTTGGTACCTTCGGTACGCCAAGTCAAATACATTTGCAGACCTTCGGAGGAGTTCTTTGGTTTTGGGGGTCATGGGAGCATGGGTCACTAACAAAAGCGACCCGCCGGAGTAATCGGCGAAGTTCCAAAACTCTGGCTGATCGGGTTGTTTTAAGTTGTTGATAATCTCGTCACGGCGGCTTCCCAGATCGGGATTGTTCTCAAGAACTATTTTCTGCCATTGCCTTGCTTTTTTACGGGTTAACTCAAGGGTGTATTCCTTTTTACCGGCCCAATAATTGGCCATCATCTGTTGGGTTTCCATTGTGGCGTCTACAGGAAAAAAACTCTGGAGGCAAATGATATCCCCTGACGGACCGGGAATGGCCGCCAGGGATTCAAAATTCGAGCTGCCTTTTTCATAGAGGTGCACCACGCTGGTTTCGAGTTCAAATTGCCCCAAACCTTCGATCTGCTGTCGTACTTCGATGGCAACCGCTTTCAGGTCATCGGGCGTTCGCATGGCCATCGCTTTGGCCCGTATCCTTTCTAACGCGGTCTCAATCTGCGCTTCCCTTGCCTGGGCTTCGGCTTTTTGGAGGTCGAGGAAACGCCTGTAAGTTAATTTTAAAACACCTGAAAATCGCAGCAAAACATTGATCTCATGGTCGGTTAGCGGAATTGTTGTAAGCACATACATCATTCCGTATTCAAAATAGAAACTGTTGGTGTATTCTGATGTAGTGACAGAAAGGACTTTTTCCTTTATTGACTTGGAAGCAGTCTCTTTTAAAGTTACGGCATTATAATATTTTTGCAATTCTTCACCATGTAGTCCTCCAATAAAATAAGGGTTTCCTTTTTGCCAGGCATCCACTACCTGCCTGATTATAGGGTGTTGGTCAAAATCGATACTCGAATTAATATGGATCCCTTTACCATGTGCGTCTACATTTGCACTCCAATCATCCATGGTTTGGGACTTCTCATCCATTATGAGAAAACCACAGGCTCGGGGTTTAAAACCGAGGGCTAGGAGTTGGTTAAAGAGTATCATAGATGTTTCTGCCAATTCATCTCCCCGGTGCATCGCCATAGCTCGTGCCCTAACGCGCTCCAATCCCAGTTCAATTTCTGCTTCCCTTGCCTGGGCCTCCGCTTTTTGAAGGTCGAGAAAACGGGTGTAGGTCTGTTCAAAGACTTTGGCATATCGGGGCATCAAGGATTCCTCATCTGCAGTAAAAGGTGTCGAATTGAGTAAGGAGATGGACCCATATGAAAAATTCGCAAAGTAAAAATAGGTGGGATCGGGCATTGCGGTTTTTGCATCATTCACCTCTTTGGAGGCGAATCGCTTGGGCATGGTGGTTTCAAGGTGCTTTTTTAATCGCGCCCCTCCCACTTTTTGATAAAAAATGGGCTCTTTTCGTTTCCAGGCCTCATAACGATCTTTTAATATTTTATCGCCCAACAAGGGCAAATTGATCTGCTGTAGCAGGCCGGTATCAGATACTGCGCCCCAATATTTTTGGGTCTTGTTTTCTTCATCGATTATGACAAAAGAACTAATAAGGGTTTGGGCAAAGCCGATTTTTTTAATTTCCTGATGCAAGAGCGTAGCTACTTCGATCAACTCTTCGCTGGTGTGCATCGCCATTGCTCTGCCGCGAACCCGTTCCAAGGAAGCCTCGATCGCGAGTTCCCGGTTTTTTTCTTCGAGTTCAATGGTGCGGCGCTTGACTGCCTCCCGCAATTCCCTATTTTCTTCAGAAATCCTGTCGATGGCCACATTTTGGCCGGCATCGGTTTTGGCATCGGGGAAGGAGGAATGCTGGTGGGTTATTTTCCAGCCCTCTTTTTTTTCCTGCAGCAGGGTGGTCGCCCTGAATTTTGAATAAAAGACCCAATCTTTATCGGCCAAGGCGTACAGATCACAAAGTTCATGGATAAGCACCAGGTCGCCCTGCTGCTCAAGTCGCGTGCTTCTGTTGCGCATTTCAAGTTTTCCGGACACCTCGTCGATCGTATCCCTCAAAAATTGTACGGCCTCTTTTTTCGTGGAAAACACCTCGCTCTCCGCGCTGCCGACCTGTGTATACGAGGCATCGAGTAAAGGCGGAATGGCGGCAACTTCACCCTTTAGATAATGGCCCCAATACGCTTCGTACACGAGCATAAGGGCCGCTTTCTGTTTTTTGCCGAGTGCCATTAATTTCGATTAAATTTATGGGAACCGTTACGCGTACTTGTAGCCTTTAAAGTGCCAATAATTGTAGGGTTTATAAGGAAGAACGACATCAAAAAGATCAATTGGTTGAAATAGTAAGGTTTCAAAAAGTTAATTTACGATTTTTTAATTTGTAATTGAATCCTAAATAACGCCTGCTTGAATAATTTTTGCGAATCCCATTTGACCTGCCATCTTAAAAGACATTGCCTTAATCGCTTGGCATATGACAAAAGACGCTGCGATACCTTTTAAATTAATTTGTACATTGGAGGCTTATACTTGGAATCCACATGAAAATACAAAGTAAAAATTTAAGGGCCTGCATGGTCTTGTTCTCTCTTTTGATAGGCTGTAAATCGGAAGTAAAGACTTCCCTAAACGACGATTCCCCGCGAAGGATCGAGATTTTATTTCTGGGACACGCCCAAGAGCATCATAACTCCCGGACCTATTTTCCCATTTTGGCCTCCGGCCTGACACAGAGCGGCATCAACATTACCTATACCGAGGAGGTAGACGACCTGAATCCGCAGACCTTAGATTTGTATGACGGACTCATCATTTATGCCAATCATGAAAGCATCACGCCGGCGCAGGAAAAGGCCTTGTTGGATTATGTATCGGCAGGGCATGCCTTTATCCCCATTCACTCGGCCAGTTTTTGCTTTAAGAATTCCCCGAAA
>JALHST010000202.1 GCA_022865355.1 Maribacter sp.
AGTATCACCCGCACCCGACGGGGCGAACAGAATCTTTTTTGGCCAACCTCGATCAAATGGTTCGCCAAGAGCAGTGGTACCACGAATGCCAAGAGCAAATTTATTCCCGTTAGTGCCGAAGCCCTGGAGGATTGCCATTATAAATCAGGTAAAGATCTTTTGTGCCTCTATTTGAACAATAATGAAAATTCACAACTCTTCACCGGAAAAAGCCTTCGCTTGGGTGGAAGCAAGGAACTTTACGAGGACAATGGTTCTTTTTTTGGAGATCTTTCAGCTATATTGATAGATAATATGCCCCTGTGGGCCGAGTTCAGCAGCACCCCAAGTAGTCGAATTTCCCTAATGAGCGAATGGGAGAGCAAGTTAAGGGCCATCATACAGGAAAGTACCCAGGAAAATGTGACCAGTCTGGCAGGAGTTCCTTCCTGGATGCTCGTATTGCTGAATAATGTGATCGAAGAAACGGGCAAGGACCATTTATTCCAGATTTGGGAAAATTTGGAAGTTTATTTTCATGGCGGGGTTAGTTTTAATCCCTATAAAGATCAGTACCAAAAGTTACTTCCTAAAAAAAGTTTCAAATATTATGAAATTTATAATGCCTCCGAAGGGTTTTTTGCCATTCAGGACCGCAACAATGCCGATGATCTATTGCTCATGTTGGATTATGGTATTTTTTACGAGTTTATCCCCATGGACCAATACGGTACGGCCTCACAAAAAGCGCTTCCCTTATGGGAGGTCGAACTCGATAAGAATTATGCGATTGTCATTAGCACCAATGCCGGTCTATGGCGTTATAAGATCGGGGATACGGTTCGGTTCACTTCAATAAGCCCGTTTCGAATTAAGGTCACGGGCCGCACCAAACATCATATAAACGTTTTTGGGGAAGAACTCATTATCGAAAATGCCGAGGAAGCGCTAAAAAATATTTGTAGAAAGACCGGGGCCGAAATTAAGGATTACACCGCAGGACCCATATTCATGTCAGGGAAGGAAAAAGGTGCCCATGAATGGATCATTGAATTCAGGAAACCCCCGGAAGAGTTGGCTTATTTTATCGAGGTATTGGACAATGCACTTAAATCACTGAATTCTGACTATGAGGCAAAACGATATAATAATAGTACCTTAAAAATGCCAAAAGTACATATTGCCCGGGAGAACCTCTTCTATGATTGGCTAAAGTCGAAGAATAAGTTGGGCGGCCAGCACAAGATCCCGAGATTATCGAATAAGAGAGACTATATCGAAGAGCTCTTGGCGATGAACAAATAATCGTATATTCGAAGAGTCATTTCGAAGCCAATCTGCAATGAACGCTACCGTCTTGTTCAATTTTTTGATGATTGCAGGGGCTATTCAAGGATTTGTTTTTAACATCGCCACACTTCTTTCAAGAAAAAAAATAGAAAAGCCCGTATTATTTTTAAACCTTTTCGTCCTCTTCATTTCCTTGAACAATCTTCAATCATGGTGGGTAGAGAAGAATTTGATCAGCACGAATTTTTTTATACGGCATTTCTTGGCCCCTTGGTACATCCTGATCGTGCCCATGTTTTATGTTTTTTTGATCTATTACCTCGAACTTGAAAAAAAAAGAAAGCATTTTCTGATATTTTCGGGAATTCTATTCCTTTTGGCCATTTTGGCAAGAAGTCTTGTCCTAGGATTGGCTTCAAAGGGTTTGATCAGCGAGGAGGGCATTTCGAATTACAATATGGGGGAAGACATCGTAGCCTTATCCTATTCTATTTTTCTTTTTATCAAATCAGTTCGATTATTGTTTAACTATCGAGCATTATATAGTCAGATACTTGCTTTTGACGATCTTCTATGGATCAAAAGGTTTATGTTCTTTGGGGGTGGGGTCTTTTTATTGTGGATGTTGGCCATTTTCTTTAATCTTACCGGAATCGTCAAGGCGCCCTACAGCTATTATCCCTTGCGACTGGGATCCTCCTTACTAATCTATTGGGTTGGTTATCAGGCCTTCTTTAGATATATTGTGATGAAAGACCGTATTTTGCTCCGCAAGGAAATACGCAATGACCTGCCGACCGGGGATACCGACATTCAATTTAATTTGAAACAGGCCAGGAAAATGCAAAAGGAGGAAAAGACCTTTAAGTTGATCAACGACTACATACTTGAACAACAAAAATATCTAGATCCGTATTTGAGCCTCGAGCAAGTATCGGAAGAGTTGGCTATCGGTATAAGCAGTCTTTCCAAAATAATGAACACCCAAACGGGCAGTAATTTCCCGGAATACATTAACAATTTACGTGTCGCGGAGGCCAAGAAATTCTTGGCAGATGAAAGCTTCTCGCCCTACACCATAGTAGCTATTGGCCTGGAA
>JALHST010000203.1 GCA_022865355.1 Maribacter sp.
GGTTGAGATTACCGATAGTATCGTTACCCTTAAAACCAGTTCAGACCAATTAATTAATTTTCCCATCGCCCAATTGAGCCAAGTACAACGAAGAAAACTCGCGGTAGGAAAAACGATCGGTCTCTCCGCTACCCTACTGGGAACTACTGTGGGAATTATTGGTTTGATCAATTTGGCGACCTTTGTTAATTCAGACTGGGGTTCATTTACCTTACAAGCCTCCTCTAATGATTGAATCATCGGATACGCCCTGTTCGTAAATCTCAAAAGGGCAAACTTAGGGGTATGATCTGTCAAAACTTGGTGGACGGTCGCACTCTTTCAGAGGTGTCTCAATTTTCCTCAAATGAAATGTCATGAAGTCAAGTTTTGACCAGACCCCGAATTAATTAACAATGTGGGAATCGCAGCGACCTAAAAATTCTTGGCAGATGATTGCTTCTCTCCCTAAACTATATGGGCCCATGGCCTGGAATATGGATTTAATTCCAAATCCTCAATTAAGATCGCGTTTAAAAATTTAAACGGCAAGCCCCCCACAGAATAGCGAAAATCATTTTCTTATTGAAAATTGTGGTTGTCCTGATTTTTCCGTTCTAGAGAATCTTGGACATTGCTGCAACCATGCTGATTTAAATTTGGGCAACAATTTAAATCGCAATATCATGAAAACAATAATTTGGTTCGTGTCGGTATGTATGGTTTTTTCAAGTTGTTATAACTACAAGCACTTGGATTTGCATTCTGATCATTTGGCATCGGGGGACTATTATGCATTAACAACCGCGAGCGACCACACCTGGAAAGGGAGGGTGGTTGAGATTACCGATAGTATCGTTACCCTTAAAACCAGTTCAGACCAATTAATTAATTTTCCCATCGCCCAATTGAGCCGAGTACAACGAAGAAAACTCGCGGTAGGGAAAACGATCGGATTGTCGGTTTCCGTTGGTGGGATTGCCCTGGGTTTAACAGTTATGAGTATGTATCGGTCGCGGACAGGGACTAATTATAATATCTTTTTCCCAGAAGATTGGCATCAATAAGTCGGTTGGCAAGTATTATGGATTTTGTTTGGTTGGTGAATGGGTGCGTGATGAATGTCTATATGCCGATTAAGCAGATTTCAATCTTCACTTTCGTCTGATATTTTTTGTAATCAATTCATAAATACCGCGATGCGTGTAGGGGATGTCAATTGTACTAAAAGCCCCCATCAGGAACAAAATTTCAATTCTTATCATGGCATTGATACGTCTTAATCAGAAGAAGGCGCATGGCCTAATTGCCTATAGATTGCATGGGACGAACATTCAATAATTTCTTTGACGAAAAGTAAATAGAATGGGGACTACATCGAAGAATTGCTCCCGATCAACAAATAAATAGTGTTATCTCCTACTAAATGCACAAATTGCCCTTGAATTTGACCGAACGGCTTAAAGTAAACGTATTATTATGGCAGACAGACTTGTAATTTTGTCGGATATGTGGGGAATCAAGAAAGGTATGTGGATAACCTCTTATCTTGGGTACCTTCAACAATATTATAAAATTGAATTTTATGATATGATGCAATTGGCCAATATCGACCCCGTGCATTATACCGAAGAAAAAATTTGTGCAGAATTTATGCATTCAGGAATTGATACCGCGGTGGCCCACCTCTTAAAAAAGGAGTCCGAGCCCAGTCATTATCTCACCTTTTGTGTAGGCGGGACCGTCGCCTGGAAAGCCGCTTTAAAAGGCCTACCAATAAAATCATTGTACGCAGTCTCCCCTGGATGGCTGCAATTTGAAAATGAAAAACCCAATATTCCAATGACCTTGCTATATGGTGAACAGCAACCGACTATTCCCGGAAGAAATTGGACTCACAAAGTCGGGGCCGAAATTGAGGTAGTTCCCAATTTTGGGGCTACACTTTATTCGGATGAAAAAATTATCAGGAAGGTATGCCTTGACTTATTGAATTCGGTTACGCAGCACAAAACGACTTTGAAAAAAGTAGTATAGCATACAGGCGTAAAATAGTTTTGGAATTAAAAGCGGACTCCTAGGAGACCGCTTTTAATTTTTTAATGGTTTCGTAAGAGAGTTTATTTTCTGCATAGGGTTTGGTAACCTTAAACTCGGTATCCTCAGTACTGGGCATCTCGAACATTGCATCGGTAAATATGGCTTCGCAAAGCGATCGAAGGCCCCGGGCGCCCAGTTTGTATTCAATCGCTTTTTGCACGATGTAATCCAAGGCCTGTTCCGTAATTTGAAATGTAATGCCATCCATCGCGAACAGTTTCTCGTATTGCTTTATAATAGCATTTTTCGGTTCGGTCAGAATCGCCCGAAGTGTTTCCTCATCCAATGGATTCATGTGCGTGAGAACCGGTAGCCTTCCAATGATTTCGGGAATCAGTCCGAATTCCTTTAAATCCCGGGGGATGATATATTGTAAAAGGTTCGATTCATCTAAATGGTCATCGGCTTTCGAAGCACTGTAGCCTACCGCCTGCATATTTAGGCGTCTTGTAATTATCCGTTCAATGCCATCAAAGGCTCCGCCAGCTATGAACAAAATATTTTCGGTATTTACCTCAATAAACTTTTGATCCGGATGTTTGCGACCTCCTTTTGGTGGAACATTTACGAAGGTTCCTTCCAATAATTTTAAAAGGCCCTGCTGTACACCTTCCCCCGAAACGTCCCGAGTTATCGATGGATTGTCACTTTTACGGGCGATTTTATCGATTTCATCAATAAATACGATACCACGTTCGGCTTTTTCCAAATTATAATCAGCCGCTTGCAGTAATCGGGTCAGTATGCTTTCTACATCCTCACCTACATACCCCGCTTCAGTTAAAACGGTCGCATCTACTATGGCCAAGGGTACATTCAACATTTTGGCGATAGTCTTGGCCATGAGGGTTTTCCCCGTCCCGGTTTGCCCTACCATTATGATATTACTCTTCTGTATTTCTACGTCATCTTTCGAAGTTGGCTGAAGAAGTCTTTTATAATGGTTATATACCGCTACAGACATCACTTTTTTTGTACGCTCCTGTCCGATTACGAAGGCATCTAAAAACTCCTTGATCTCCAAAGGTTTCTTCAATATCAATTCTGAGGAAAGATCATTTGTTTTTGTCTGTTTCGATTCCTCGGCAACGATACCATGTGCCTGTTCGATACAACGGTCGCAAATGTGCGCATCTAAACCTGCAATCAAAAGATTGGTCTCAGGCTTTTTCCTTCCACAAAAAGAACATTCTAAATTTTCCTTTGCCATAAAAATCAGTTTCTGTCATATAGTAACGAAAGAATATACATTTTGGTTCACATTTAGGGCACAGTACTGCGAATTATCGTGCACTTCGTCGAATTTAGGCTTTATCCCTTACCAAAATATCATCGATCATCCCATATTTTTTAGCCTCATCGGCCTTCATCCAATAGTCCCGATCGCTGTCATCATGAATTCTATCAAGTGATTGGCCCGAATGTTTCGCAATGATCTCGTATAATTCTTCCTTTAACTTCAATATTTCCCGTGCGGTAATTTCTATATCGCTGGCCTGTCCTTGTGAACCGCCCATGGGTTGATGTATCATTACCCTTGAATGGGTAAGACCACTGCGTTTGCCTTTTTTGCCCGCACAAAGCAAAACGGCACTCATTGATGCTGCCATGCCCGTACATATCGTGGCCACATCGGGCTTGATGAATTGCATGGTATCATAAATACCCAATCCCGCATAAACACTTCCACCGGGTGAATTAATATATATCTGGATGTCCTTGGATGCGTCGGCACTTTCCAGAAAAAGTAATTGTGCCTGAACAATATTTGCCACCTGATCATTGATGCCGGTCCCTAGGAAAATAATCCGATCCATCATCAATCGCGAAAACACATCCATCGCAATGGCATTTAATTGACGTTCTTCGATAATATTCGGCGTCATGTTCGTAGGATACATGCTGCTTAAAATTTGGTCATAGTACATACTACTGATGCCCTGATCCTTTATTGCGAAATTTTTGAATTCTTTTGCGTAATTCATGGGTTTTAGCTCAATTTTAATAGATAAAAAAGGTGCCGAAATGCGATTTTCGGCATCGTAAAGATACTTAATTATTTTTAGTGGCGGCTGAATTTATAAGGGTCCGAAGGTTTTAAAAACCTACCCGAGTTGCTTGTTACTGTTCCGGCCAATGTCCTAGAAGCAAAGGGCCGGTTCTAAAAAATACACCTAGCCGATTGTGCGATTAACCGTAAACTTCTTTGATGAAATTTTCGTAGGTTACTTCCTTCGATTTTAAATTGACCTTTTCCTTGTACAGGGTTAACAATTTTTGGCTCATCAATTGTTCCGACAATCTTTTGACCTCGTCCTGATTGCCCATTACACGGGCCGCAATGGCATCTAGCTCCTCATCTTTTGGGTTCAATTGACCAAATTGGGCCATTTGTGTTTTTATAAAGCCTTTAGCAAAGTCTTTCAACTCTTCGAATTGGATTTGGATATTGTTATCCTTGATTATTTTGCCTTCGATCAATTGATAGCGTAGTCCTTTTTCAGATTTTTCATACTCTTCACCTGCCTGTTCCTCCGTGAGAGGCTTTTCCCCGGTCATTTGAATCCACTTGGTCAAAAATTCAGATGGAAGATCGAATTTTATATTTTCAATGAAGTACTCCGTAACATCGTTCAACAGTTTTTGGTCGGCTTGTTGTTCAAACTGCTTTTCTGAATCTTCCTTTATGCGTTGCTTCATTTCTTTTTCGGAGGTCACCATATCCTTTCCGAAAAGCTTATCGAATAGTTCTTGGTTAAGCACTGCCGGTTCCCTTTCATTGATTTCCGATATCGTAAAATCTACATTAATGTTCAGTTTGTCCGCTTTTTCCTGAGGGATTCCCAAGGCGCTTGATAAAAGATAATCTTCCTTGAAAAGTCCCTTGGTATTCAAGGTAACGGTATCGCCGACCTTTTTTTCCAAGATGCTTTCTAGGGCTTTTTTACCTTTCAACTTTTCGATTTCCAAGGTAGTCCTGTGGTCAATTTCAGCAGTCTCATTTATAAAGCCCCCGGTTACTTCATCTTTTTTCCCCACTTTATTTTTGGTGACAAGCTTGCCGTATTGTCTTTGAATGCGTTCAACTTGCTCATCGACCATTTTTTTATCGGCAACGATCTTATAATGGGTTATCGGTTTCTTAATTTTCAAGGGAACCTCGAATTCAGGCGCTAAGCCCAATTCGAATTCAAACGCCAATTCTTCGGCAGCCCAATCAAAATTATCCTGTTGTTTCGGGAGGGGATTCCCAAGCACATCCAACTTTTCTTCGGTTAGATATTTATTAAGATTGTCTTGCAGGAGTTTATTGACCTCATCGACCAATATCGCCTTGCCATATTGCTTTTTTATGAGTCCCAAAGGAACCTGTCCTTTTCTAAACCCAGGTATATTAGCCTGTTTTCTGTAATCCTTGAGAATGGTGTCTACCTTGTCCTGATAATCAGACTTGGTAATCGCGACCTTTAAGACCGCATTCAAATCATCGATTTGTTCCTTTGTGATGTTCATTTAAATATCTATTTTGCTTGTATAAAAGGGATGCAAAAATACTACATTTTATGAAGCTTGACAACTTTTTAAGAGAGAGCATAAAATGTTCCCGTGAGGTTATGAATCTTCCTTCAATAAAGAAAAAAGGATAGATTGTAAAAATGACAATAATAAACTGAAAAGAAGCGCCCACCAAATGCCGTCAACATGGAAATCCTTTATGAAATAGCCGGCCATAAGAATGATTAGGGCATTGATGATCAGAAGAAAAAGGCCAAAGGTGATGATGGTGACCGGTAGCGTCAATAGTATCAATATCGGCTTTACGATAAGATTCAAAAGGCCTAAGACTATGGCAACGAGTATCGCCGTGGTATAGGATACGGCCTCAACCCCAGGTAGAATTTTAGATAAGATGACCACCGCGAGGGCCGTAAGAAGAATACGTAATATTAGTTTCATAATAACCGTGTTCGTTTGCAATAGTTGCCGAAATAATTCAGTTGCCTTTCAAAAGTATAAATTTATGTGGATTTCAGGGAATGTACGCCCCCCGTTTTTTTAATTCCCTAAAAATGCCGCCGATTTGGCAAAAAACTGTTTTGGATTCTCGGCATGCAACCAATGGCCTGCAGCTTCGATGGTTTCTAGGGTTGCGTTCGGGAAATGGCGCCTGATGGCCGCAAGGTCATTATCTTTGATGTATGCTGATTTGGCGCCCCTTAAAAAAAGCGTTGGCCCTTTATAAACCGCCGTAGTACCTATATTTTCGCCAATTTCACGCATTTTTTCCTTCAAGACCGCTAGGTTGAAGCGAAATCCGAGTTGCCCTTTGTCCTTCCAATATAAGTTTTTTAAAAGAAATTGTCGCGTTCCAATATCGATAATGTGTTTTTTCAGTTCGCCATCTGCTTCGCTTCGGGTGCGGATTACATTGAAATCAAGCGCTGTAAGACCCTCTATGATGGCCTGGTGATGGGGCGGATAATATTTGGGGGCGATATCGGCGACGATCAATTTTTCAACCCTGTCCGGATAGTTACAGGCAAAATGCATCGCTGCTTTTCCACCCATGGAATGCCCGATCAATGACACGCGTTCAAGACGGTGATGATCCAAATAACGACTTAAGTCCTCTGTTAACAGGTCATAGTTAAAATCCTTGGACCAAAAACTTTGTCCATGGTTGCGTAAATCGACGAGATGTACACAAAACCCGTTTTCGGCATACATGGCGCCCATGGTCTTCCAGTTATCCGACATGCCCAGAAAGCCATGTAATATTAAAAGCGGCCTGCCGGCACCAAGTATTTTTGAATGCAATAGGGGCATTATTTGAGTTTATGCAGATACATTTTTATGACATTGTCCAAGCCGTAATACAAAGATTCGCAAATCAATGCATGTCCTATGGATACCTCCAAAAGATGGGGAATATGATCGCTAAAATGCCGAATATTCTCCAAATTAAGGTCATGCCCCGCATTGATGCCAAGTTTTAGTGAATGGGCGGCCACTGCAGCGGCAACAAAGGGCTGAATCGCCAGTTTTGGATTGCCTTCCAAAAAATTTTTCGCGTAGCTTTCGGTATAAAACTCAATACGATCGGTGCCCGTTTCGGCAGCACCTTCCACCATGCGAACGTCGGCATCTACGAATATCGAGGTTCTTATGCCCTGCTTCTTGAAAGTCCCGATAATTTCCTTTAAAAAATCTTTATGTTTTACCGTGTCCCAGCCGGCATTCGAGGTGATGGCGTCAACGGCATCGGGAACGAGGGTTACTTGTGTCGGGACAACTTCAAGTACCAGATCCATAAATTTTTGAACCGGATTTCCTTCAATATTGAATTCGGTTGTGACCACTTTCCTCAAGTCGCGGGCATCTTGATAGCGTATATGTCGCTCATCGGGTCGGGGATGAATAGTAATTCCTTGAGCGCCAAAGGCTTCTATATCCCTGACTACTTTTATCAAATTTGGGACGTCCCCGCCACGGGAATTTCGTAAGGTGGCAATTTTGTTTACATTAACACTCAATCGGGTCATACCTTCTATTTGCTTTAAAACAAGCGTAAAAATACGAATTAGGCATGCCTTTTGATATTTAAAATGATTATTTTGCGTTATATTTTAAATTATGCAGATTCAAAAACTTATCGTATCGAATTTACCGACATTCAAGATTGGGGACCCCCTTAAAAAATTGCTTAAATTTTTCAAGGATACGAGCTTTTCGCATGTGGCCATTGTCGAGAATAAAAAGTTTATCGGTGTTTTGGGGGAAAACGATCTAGATACCGTGGCACCTGACCAGATGATAGAAAGTTTGCGGTACAACCTCGAAACGTTTTTTGTTCGGAAAGATTCGAATTGGCTCGATGTAATCGAGGTATTCGCGCGCAATGAGGCCAATCTGTTAGCGGTTTTGGATGAAAATGAAGAAGTTTTTGGTTATTATGACCTCACCACGGTCATTAGTGTATTTATCGACACCCCCTTTTTCACCGAACCTGGAGGCATCCTTGTGGTCGCCAAGGGCATAAAGGACTATTCGTTTAGCGAAATTGCGCAAATCGTAGAAAGCAACAATGCGAAACTTATCGGTGCCTTTATCACCGATATGCGCAGCGATGTCATTCAGATAACCCTAAAAGTCGGTTCGGCCAGCCTTAACGAGGTTATACAAACTTTTCGGCGTTATAATTATAGCATTCTTTTGGGCAATCAGGATGATCTGTTCTTGGAAGATCTTAAACAGCGATCCGATTATTTGGATAAATACCTAAACGTATAGGCCGATGAAGGTTGCTATCTATGGGCAAACATATCAGGAAAGCGCTCTTGGTTATGTTCTGGAATTTCTGGATGAACTCCATAAAATATCTGCCGTCATAGCAATCGAAGAAGATTTTTATGCCCATTTTTTCTCCAAACAAACCGGGCGTGCCTATAACACATTCAACGAAATAGAAGGCCTGGATGCCTCTTTTGACAGGTTCGTGAGTTTTGGGGGCGACGGCGCTATTTTACGGGCCACCACCTATGTAGGGAAATTAGGTATCCCCATAGTAGGTGTCAACACAGGGAGGCTGGGCTTTTTATCTACCTTCAAGAAGGAAGAGGTGCGAAAGGTGGTGCAGGAATTCGTAAAAGGTGACTTCTCGATCGTGGAAAGAAGTTTGGTGACGGTTACTGCCGATACCGCCATACCGGAATTTGGAAAACTTAATTTTGCCTTGAACGAGGTAACGGTCAGTAGAAAGGATACCACTTCCATGATTACCGTTGAGACTTACTTAGATGATGAATATCTGACATCGTATTGGGCAGATGGCCTGATCATTTCCACCCCAACGGGTTCTACGGGATATTCGTTAAGTTGTGGAGGCCCCGTTATCGTACCTACCGCTAAATCTTTGGTTCTTACGCCGATAGCCCCCCATAATTTGAATGCACGGCCCCTGGTAATATCCGATGATACGGTAATACGGTTAAAAGTTTCCGGCAGGGAGGAAAACCATTTGGTCTCCCTGGATTCCCGCATAGCCTCCTTGGAAAATGGCAAAGAAATTCTGGTTAAAAAGGCCGACTTTACTATAAAAATGATCGAATACCCTTCAGAGAGCTTTCTCAAAACACTGCGCAACAAATTATTATGGGGTGAGGATAGGCGCAATTGACACCTACAGCGAACAATAAATGCCTCCAAACGCTGTTTATCCTATGAGCACATAAAAATGCTAGCCAGATTAAATGGCTTCAAATGATTACTTTTGCAAACTTTTACCATATATGAGGAAATGTATCATACTTTTTCTGTTCTTGACCAGTGTCGGAGTACATGCGCAAACCTATGAAATAGGCGTTTTTGCAGGTGGCGCCAATAATATCGGGGATGTGGGAAGGACCAATTTTATTTTGCCATCGAACCTTGCTTTCGGTGGATTGTTCAAATGGAATAAAAGCAAACGGTATGCCTGGCGTGCCAGTATGATTTATGGCAAATTCACGGCAGATGATTCAAAATCGAACATGACATCGCGACAACAAAGGGGATATGTGGTCGATAATTCGATCCTCGAAGCTTCGGCAGGATTGGAATTTAATTTCGTAGAATATAACCTCCATAAACTAGGGCCGGCCTATACACCGTATTTATATACAGGGGTGACGTATTTTCGATACGACTATAACTACATAAGTGCGGGGCAATTGGTGTCGTTAAATCAAAGGGATGGGGCATTTGCGATTCCCATGACCGCGGGTTTCAAAATACGAATAAGCCAACTATTCATTTTAGGGGCCGAAGTCGGTGCGCGCTACACCTTTACCGATAATTTGGATGCCAGCAATCCGGCGGGGTCAAATTTTGAGGAGTTTCAATTTGGAAATATTTTTAGCGATGATTGGTATGTTTTCTCAGGAGTTACCTTAACTTACACCTTTGGCAGAGTAGTATGTAAAGATTGTTTTCAGTAAGATTATTGATGAGCACTATAGATGAAATCACGGGCACAAACCTTCCAAGACATATTGCCATTATTATGGATGGGAATGGTCGATGGGCCAAAGAACGCGGCAAGCATCGCGTTTTTGGCCATGAAAATGGCGTAACCACCGTTCGCAATATTGTAGAGAGCTGTGTACAACTGAAATTGGAATATCTTACCCTATATACGTTCTCGACCGAGAATTGGAAAAGACCCAAACTAGAAGTAGATACCTTGATGAACTTGTTGGTGGCCTCACTGCGGCAGGAATTGCATACATTTCAAGAGAACAACGTACGTCTGAACACCATTGGCGACATTTCATACCTTCCTAAAAAAGCCTTCAGAGAGTTGAACGAGGTAATGGCAAAGACCAAGGACAATGTTGGATTGACCTTGACATTGGCCCTGAATTATGGTGCCAGGGAGGAATTGAAAAATGCCATACAATGTATCTCTACCAAAGTTAAAAATAATATAATTTCTCCCGAAAGTATTGATGAAACCATTATAAATAACCATCTTTACACGCACGATTTGCCCGATGTAGATTTGCTTATCCGTACCAGTGGGGA
>JALHST010000204.1 GCA_022865355.1 Maribacter sp.
ACCCCTTAGAACCTTAAAAACTTTTGAAGGCCTGGCCGATACGACCTTCGTGCGATTGGCAGATTTTAGCGATGGGTTCGCTTACGATCTGCGCTATGCCACGACGAACAATTTTTTAAAGTCCAAAGTATATGATTGTCCCGAGTGCTATACAAGGGTAAAAACAGCAAAAGCCTTGATTGAAGCTAATGAAGAATTTAAAAAAAAAGGGGTAAGAATCAAGTTTTTTGACTGTTACCGACCCAATTCGGTACAGTATAAAATGTGGGCGATCGTCCCGAATCCCCAATATGTTGCCGATCCCGTAAAAGGCTCCATTCACAACAAAGGTGTGGCCGTTGATATTACCTTGGTAACTTTGGACGGAAAAGAACTGGATATGGGAACCGATTTCGATTTTTTTGGCAGAGCGGCCTATCATGATAATGAGGATCTTCCAAGGGAAATTTTAGAGAATCGAAAACTCTTAAAGGAAACAATGGAACGTCACGGCTTTTGGTCCATTCGCACCGAGTGGTGGCATTATAATTTGGGAGCGGCCAGCAACGATAAAATAGCTGATTTTAAATGGACATGCGATACGCACTAAAGGGTAATATAAATCAATAAAATGTTGAAATTTTATGATACGAGCAATTTTAATAGTAGGACTTCTTATGGTACAAAGTAACGTGATGGCCCAAGATACAATACTGTCCCTATGGCCCAAGGGCAAAATTCCCAATCATATAGCTTCCGATGAGAAGGAAACGCATAGTTATGAAGGCATCTTAAGGATCAGTAAGGTGCAGGAACCCACTATCGAGGTATACCTGCCTTCCAAAGCAAATGCCAATGGGCAGGCGATGCTTATATTTCCGGGAGGCGGCTACGGCATTTTGGCCTATGACTGGGAAGGCACCGATATCGCCAAATTCTTAAATGGCAAGGGCATTGCGGGAATCGTTGTCAAGTATCGACTGCCCTCCTCGGTATCGCAAAAGGACAAGTACAACGTGCCTTTGATCGATGCCCAGCGGGCATTGCGCTTAGTTCGTAGTAAAGCGGCCGAATATAATATCGAGGCTAATAAAATAGGCATTATCGGTTTTTCCGCAGGCGGGCATCTGGCGAGTACTTTGGGCACCCATTTTAATGAAAAGGTATATGACCCTGTAGATGCGGCCGATGCCCTAAGCGCTCGACCTGATTTTATGGCATTGGGATATCCCGTAATCACGTTTACCAAAACCACCAAACACCAAGGGTCTGAAACCAATTTGATAGGGGAGCACCCAAGTACCGAATTGGAGACACGCTTCTCAAATGAATTACAGGTCACTGAAGACACCCCGCCCACTTTTCTGGTGCATGCTGAAGATGATACGGGTGTCCCGGTAGAGAACAGCCTACTTTTCTTTCAGGCATTGAAGGATAAGGGGGTTCCGGCCACCATGCACATCTATCCCAAAGGCGGACATGGATTTTCTCTGGGGCTAAAAGAGCCGCATCTAAGAGGGTGGACCGAGCGCCTGTTTGAGTGGATCGAAAGCCTGGATTAGATTTCTTCGCTTTTTTTATAAAAGATAGAAGGTAATCCTGCTAACTTTTATATTTTTGCAATCCGTTTTCCAATACAGAAACATCTCAAGTAGCTATAAATATTGGAATTAGGTATTTGGTCCTTCCCGATAGCTATCGGGAGTTATCGGGAGGAATTTATTTTAAGCGGGATGTGGCGCAGTTCCCGCTAAATAGCGGGACAGGCCGGTAGCGTATCCCGCCGATGGCGGGATGGTCGCAGAGTAAAATGGGATATGTAGTTTACATATTGTACAGTGAAAAATTGGAAAGTTATTATGTGGGTCAG
>JALHST010000205.1 GCA_022865355.1 Maribacter sp.
ATACTTTGTTAAGGCCGAAACCTGTAAATTTTCTATGGGCTTATAGGTAAGAATATTGCCAAAAATTAGTTCAGGGGAAAAAGAAATATGGGTAGTACCCAAATTGAATAGCATTCCATCCCTTTGAAAAACAAAATCCTTGTTCCTGTTTAGGCTCAAGGCCACATTGGGTTGTATTACCACTTTTTTTCCTAGGTTGACATTTGCGTCGATTTCCAAACCCGCTCGAAAACTACGCCCGATATTGGCACGTATAGGTTCACCAACGTCGTTCAATTCCCCTGTTAGTACAAGCTGATCTATATATCCCATATAATAAAGGTTCGTACTGACCTGAAGGGCCTGCTTTACAAAACGCCAACCCAATTCTAGGTCATTCAGCGTTTCGGGTTTAGGACTTCCGCTTTCATAATCATTGCGATTAGGTTCCCTATGCGCCATGGCATAACTAAAATAGAAATTGTTATTCTGATTCAAATCGTAAGTAATACCCGCCTTGGGATTGAAGAAATTGAAAGTATCGTCGACCTTTCCCGTTTCTACCCCATTGGCTAAATATCCAATCGTTCTGAATTGTAGGTCCCCGAACAAATTCAGGTGGGCATTTAATCTATAGTTCGCTTTGGCAAATACATTAAGATCATTTTTAGTGGAAGCATCCTCGTAATAACGGTCTTTATAATTGCCGTTACTGGCCACCTTTGCCCAAATGATTTCGCCAAAATGGTCTCCTTCATACGTATTGTAGCCGCCGCCGAGAACCAAGTCTAAATTCTCATTATGATAATTGGCCGACCACACGACGCCATAAAAACGATTGTCAAGCCATCGACGCCGAATAAGATCAGTTGTGTTCACCACTTCGCCATTGATGGTAATGGGCTGCAAGCCATAAGTCGCAAAATCATCATCCTCCCTAAATTGTTCAAAGTAACCCCGCCCTCGGGTAAAATGCAGGGCAATATTCGTATTCCAGGCGGTATCAAGTTGTTCGTTCCAAAGTAATTGCGCATGATTTTGCCGATAGTTGTCGACCTCGTTATCATAAAATTTGATAGCGCCGCTTTCATCGGTGTACATACCCGAAGGATTATAGGTTCTGTTCGATTGTAGCGTTTGTAAATCAATGCCATACCAAGCTTGGTAGGTAATCTCGTGTCCTCCGAATAGCAATGCTTTTAGCAAGGTTTTTTCACTTTTATAAGCCCCTTGGAGAAAATAGGAATTTAATTTTGAAGACGCCCTGTCAATATATCCGTCAGAAGTGATTCGAGACAATCGTCCGGATATTTCAATATGATCATTGAGCAGCCCTGTACTAAATTTTAGGTTATTGCGCAACGTATTAAAACTACCAAAAGAACTTGAGATGCGACCAAACGCATTTTCGGAAATCGCATCGGTCAGGATATTAATACTGGCTCCAAAAGCTCCAGAGCCATTGGTGGAGGTGCCTACCCCGCGTTGCAATTGAAGATTCTCGGTCGAAGATGCAAAATCGGGCATATTTACCCAAAAGGTGCCATGCGATTCAGAATCATTATAAGGAACCCCATTTATGGTCACATTGACTCTTGTAGCATCACTACCCCGCACCCGAATACCCGTGTAACCAACCCCTGCCCCTGCATCGGAAGTGGTGACGACCGAAGGTAAAAAGTTCATTAATATCGGAATATCCTGTCCCAGATTTCGCGGGGCGATTTCAAGTTTATCAAGATTGGAAAAAGTTACGGGCGTACTGTTTGTGGCTCTCACGGCAGAGACAAATACTTCATCGAGCAGTATATTTTTTGATTCCAAAGAATCGGTCTGCCGATCTTGGGCCGAAGCGCCCGTAACGAGAACGATAACTCCCAGTATTTTAAGTATTTTCTTCATGCAATGGTTTTAAATCTTATTTGAGATCACATGAACCCAGGCATTAAAGATTTCCGAATCGAAAAGATTCTTGAAATAATTTTATGCAAAGGCTTTATCCGTATAAAATAGTACGAATAAAAGGGGTTATTATTCTCGAATTCAATTTGATTGTTGCTCAATAAAGAGCGATGGAACTGCCTAATGGCGCTTCTGCGCAATCCCTTGGCAGCATTACCTGCCCAGGTTCATCGGGTGTAATCTCAGCCTTCCGACATAAATCGGCAAGCACCCCTTTTGAGATGCTACAAATGTAATTCAGGAAATCCGTTTTTCATACCAATTCTGGCTAAAAATTAACGTACTGATATAAACAAAAAGAGGCTATTGTTCGTATTTATAAGAACGATATAAGAGCGGGGTGTCATGAATGAAGGAACAAAAAACCGGTTTCCCTTAAAAATAATGATGAGCTATCTGTTGCTCTTCACCTTGGCATTGGTGGCAGGATATTTTATCTATTCGGAAATAGAAGTATTCATGTCAAACGATACGGCCGAAGAAACTGACGTAAAGCTTCTTAAGACCAGTGCTTTGGCCACTCGCCTTTATGAGGCGGAAAGCTTATCAAAACTAGCCCTGCAGAATAAGACACAAGCAAGTTTTCAAAATTATGCCGATAAGGTCGATGCCATTTTTAAAGATATCGATTCCCTAAAACAATTGTCGGTAAGCAATAATCAAAGGAGTTTATTGGATAGCGTGCAATTGCTGCTTCGTCAAAAAATCAGGAATAGTAACGAGCTCAGATCGTTAAAAATGAAGAATGATGCCAATACTTCGATCGACATTGCGCTGAAAAGTTTTTCAACCATGGAAGCTTCCCTTGGGAAAATAACGGCAGAGGCCCTAGCACCCAATATAAACGAGCTATCTCCCAAGGCTCAAACTGTAATACGCAATCTTGCCGATTATCTCAACGCCAATATTCCCACAGATACAACGAGCGTGCCAGATGCAAAAAAAATAGATTCCATCCTTAGCATATCAAAAGCCTTATTGTCGGAAGCCAAATTAAACGATGCCAAAACCCAACGCTTTCTTTCCCAAAAAGAACAGCAGATCAACAAAAACGATTTAGAACTATCCCAACAACTTCGCACTATACTTTCGGCGTTTGAACAAGAGATCATTTCCAATACCTATACCGACAATATAAAAAGGCAATCGGCCATGCAAAGAAGTATACGTCTAGCAGGAATTGCGGCATTACTAGGATTTTTAGTGGTTGGGATCTTTACCTTTTTGATCAACAAGGATTTTTGGAAAATTCAGACCTACCGTCAAAATTTAGAAAAAGAGAAAAAATATTCCGAATCGCTCCTAAAAAGCAGGGAGCAATTGATTTCAACGGTAAGTCATGACCTGCGTACCCCTTTACATACGATTTCGGGTTATGCGGATCTTCTTGAAAACACCCAAATAAATGAAAAACAATCAAGATATCTTCAAAATATTAAATCAGCATCGCAATATGTTGGTAATTTGGTCAATGATCTTTTGGATTTTTCTAAACTGGAAGCTGGGAAACTGCATGTTGAAAAAGTACCTTTTGTAGCGGCCGAACTTATTCTTGAAACCGCTGAACATGTCGAATCATTGTATCGTGATAAAAAACTGACGTTATTGATCGATATCGATCCCCAACTTAAAAAAGTTGTTGTAGGTGATCCCTTTAGAATACGCCAAATACTCACCAACTTGATCGGCAATGCCTTTAAGTTTACCGAGGACGGCTCGATTACGATCAAGGCCAGTGGTTTACGTAGGTTAACGAAGGTCATTACCTTAAAAATTGATGTGATTGATACCGGAATCGGCATCCCAAAAGAAAAGCAGTCTATAATATTTAAGGAATTTGCCCAAGCCGATCGGGCAACCGAGAAGAAATTTGGCGGATACGGACTTGGTTTGACAATTTCCAAAAAGTTAGCGGAATTATTGAAGGGATCTCTAAGTGTGGAAAGTAAAATTGATGAGGGTAGCGTATTTACTCTCAAAATACCTTTGGAAATTAATAGTTCACAAGAATCCAATCCCACCAAAAAGTCCTATCTGGTTCCCAAGCTTAGAATGCTAATCATTGATGACGATACGGCATTGCTGGGAATGCTAAAGGAATTGGCCGAAAGCATGGGCGCCCAGGTTCGAACGTTTACCAATTTCCTGCAAATTGACAACGATTCCCATTTGGCCTATGATTTGGTCCTCACCGATATCCAAATGCCCCAGATAAATGGTTTTGAAGTGCTGAAGAAATTACAATCGGGTAGATATAAACATTTTAAAAATCAACCGATCATTGCCATGACCGGAAGAAAGGACTTGGATGCCGAGGCCTATATTTCACTGGGATTTACCCAAGTAATTCAAAAACCTTTCTCAAAGGGTGAATTGCTCTCAATTCTTAATTTGTTGGGTTTTGAAACAACAAAAGCCCAGGAAAACAGTACCAATTCAACCAAACCTGACAGCGATTCAGCCTATTACAGTCTGGAGGTCATCCAATCTTTTTTAGGCGATAACGAGGCGGCCATTCAGGAAGTGCTGCAAACATTTGTGAACGATACCTTTACCAATATAAGCCTTTTGGAAGAATTTATAGATGTGCTCGATTATGTACAAATAAATCACATTACCCATCGCATGTTACCCATGTTCAGACAGTTGCATGTACATGAGGCAATCCCCATTTTGGAAAAATTCGAATTAGCGGAAGTTCTCCAAATGAATCCGGGTCAATTGAGGGATGCATTTGGAAAATTGAAAGTTGTGGTGACCAATCTCCTGACCGCCTTAAAAAACAGATTGTCTATAAGTCCAAGTTATAATGGTTGATCCTATTATAAAGGGTCTTACGGGTAACCTGTAGCAATTTAGCAGCCTTTGATTTATTGTAATTCGTCTTCTGTAAGGCCTTGATTATCTGTTCCTTTTCAAATTCTGATTTTGAAAATTTATGAAGCGTTGCGCTGCTGCTTTGGCCGGGTTGTAATACCTCTTTTGGAAGCGCATCCGATTGCACTTCATCAGATGTTGTCAAAAGCACCGCTCTTTTTACCACATTTTGCAACTCCCTTAAATTCCCGGGCCAATGGTACCGCCTAAATGCCTCCCACACCTCCTCTGAGAAACCCTGAACTTTTTTATTCAGGTTGTTATTTGATTTGATTAAGAAATGTTCGGCGAACAATTGTAGATCCTCAAAACGATCTTCCAATGAAGGTATATGAATCAAGAATTCATTCAACCTATGATATAGGTCTTCGCGAAAGAGCCCGTTCTCAACGGCTACCAGCAAATCTTCATTGGTGGCCGTTATAATGCGTACATCCACTTTAATCTCCTTGGTAGCCCCGACCCTTTTTATCTTACGTTCCTGCAGGGCCCTTAATAACTGAATTTGATTTTCATAGGAAAGGTTGCCAACCTCATCTAAAAACAATGTGCCGCCATTGGCCGCCTCAAAATTTCCAATCTTATCTTCTACGGCTCCTGTAAAACTGCCCTTGATGTGGCCAAAAAATTCGCTTGCGGCGAGTTCTTTCGGTATTGAACCACAATCAACCGCTACGAAATTAAAGTTTTTTCGGTTGCTGTTATCATGGATCGCCCGAGCCGTTACTTCCTTTCCGGTGCCACTTTCACCTGTAATCAAAACAGACATATCTGTGGGTGCGACTAGCATGACGTATTCCTCCAATTGTTTTGAAGCCGTACTTGTGCCTTTTACGGTATTTTCAGAAGTACTTTGGGTATTGGGTCCTATGTCTTTCTGAGATATTGAATCGTTTTCAACAGGATTTGCCCTGTATGTTGGGTTGTCCTTGTTTTTTATAGCTTTCTCGATTATAGCAACAATATTTTCGGGAGTAAATGGTTTCGATATATAATCGAAGGCTCCCTTTTTCATTGCCTGAACGGCCGACCCGACTTCGGCATAGCCCGTCATTACGATAACTGCAGTACTTGGATTGCTTGATTTGATATCCGAAAGCAGTTGAATACCGTCGTAATCGGGCAAACGCAGATCGGTCAAAATAACATCGAAATTTTGCGCATTGAATTCGCGCTTGCCATCCGGTGCCGAAAAACCGGCAACGACGTCATATCCTTTTTTAGCCAAGAATTTTTGTAACATTTGGCAAAAAGCGGTATCATCATCAATTATCAAGATGTTTGGCATGCTTGCTTTCTAGTATTATTTATCTACGTAAAAATACCATAAGCGGGCTATTTAACAACCAAATTCTTCCCAAAAATCGGATTTCAAGTCTAGGTTTTACCTATGCACCGATGGCCAGGATTAACGAACTATGTAGAGACAAGTTCTGTAACCCGTTTCCGACTTTTGAACCGTATTGGGCCCTATAGTCTTAAAATAGGTTGATTTCGTTCTTTCTGTTGTATTATTATGGTTCAGTGTACCTCCATAATAGCCCAAAAAAGAAAGGGGTTGCTATGAAGCAGCCCCTTTCTGACCAAACCAACTTGATACAAAACAAATAACTCAAGTTATTACATTTCAATCCATTTACCATTCTCATCAGCATATAGCGTACCTGAGGTACCATCTTCCAATGATACTTCTAGTTTATACTGCTTCGCTTCATTCGCATAAGCCTTATCGATTTTGGCCGTAGGATAATTTTTAGCTACAGCGGCTGTAACGGCTTCTGGCAATTCACTAGCGGCAATTTCCGAGAAATCATCTTGTGCTACTACTTCTTTGGCTACGGTTTGAGCCTCTTCCTTGTCTTGAGCAAATACAGATAAACTTCCTAGTGATAAAGCCAATACTAAAACTAAATTTTTCATGATTTTTATTTTTTAATTAAACTTATAATGTATAATGAAAATATGATACCACATCTATTTATATCTACAAATACTTGTTAATCAAATATTTATGAAATTTCATGTTTCGATTACGTGTGTAAATTTGGGTATCGCAGTTTTAGGGTGTATAAGATTTACCCACTAGTCGGCACATTATAATTCTTATTGATGACCAGTTTTCAATAGCTACCTCCAAAAAAAATTAAAGCCTCAACAGGGTTGAGGCTTTAATCGCTATTCAAATATGAATTAATTTGGAGATTGTATGCGTATCAGATTACATTTCAATCCAATTCCCTTCTGAATCGGCGAACAATACCAACTCGGTACCATCTTGGGCAATAACTTCCAATTTGTACTGCTCTTTATCATTTTTAAGGGCTTTTGAAACCTTGGCTTCAGGATAATCCTTAGAAAGGGCTTCGGTAATAGCAACTGGAACTTCTTCAATAGTTACTTCAATAAAACCATCTTGGGCAACAGCGGCATCGGCAACTATCTCGGTAGCTTCAACTGCTTCTTCACTTGCCATTACAGCCTCGGTAGCTTCTTCAGCAATAGCTTCGGTTGCTTGATCTGACTCCGGAGCAACTGCTTCAACGGTAACCGGGGTGGTCACTTCTTGTACATCTTCTTGTGCAAATGCAGCCATTGTCCCTAAAGACATTACTGCTACTAACATTACTTTTTTCATTTTCTGTGTTTTAAGATTAAATTATTATTTGTTTTGCCAATCAATACCATATACGGGAAAATAGTGCCAATGGATTTTCTTAAGTCAAATAAAATTTACAGTCTTGATTTACAGCGTTTTAAATGCATGTCGACGAAAGGCTCTTTTGTATATGAATGGGTAATGCGTGAGGAAAAGTGTATAAGTATTACCCACTTCCCAACACCAAGGCCATATTGCTTTCTTACCCTGGCCGATGGGAGGGCTTCAGAAGATCAGTAACCGTTTTAACCGGGTTGAATGTAATAAGGGGAACTTCGATAAAAATTGTATTCCAGAAGGCCATGGCGCCGTTCCATAAGCCTGGAAGTTCCAAAGCCTTTAAGGCCTTTCCATCTTTTGTCTTTTTGGTAATAAAACCTTGTTTTTTATCAACAAATTCCAAAAGATCGAATTTAATGCCTTTATGATCTTTCACGCCACATACCAGATCAACAGGATTGAAATGCGTTGAATTTCTTAAAAGTTGTACTTGTTTCTCATTTTCAATATCTACTTGGGCTGATTCAACGATCTGCAACGAGATGTTTCCATGACTGTCCCGTATCCAAAATGGCCCGCCGCCGGGTTCTCCTTCATTCTTAACCATTCCGCATACCCGTATGGGACGATTGATCTTATTCTTTAGGATTTTTATTTGTGATGGTTGATCCAAACCATCAAAGTTGTCCAAAAATCGCACGTTCATATCCCTTTCAAGAAAGGCCCTTATTTGATTTATACTGCCTTCCGAGATGGGTCTTGATTCCAACATTTTTGCATATTCAAAGACTTTTTGTTGCACTTTTAAAAGCTTTCCCGCCAATATTTTTTTACTGTCGGTAACTTCAGACAAATGTTTGTTTACGACTACATTGTCAATATTCTTGATGAAGATTATATCAGCATCGAGCTCGTTGAGATTTTCGATAAGGGCGCCGTGGCCCCCAGGCCTAAAAACAAGACATCCATCACTGTCCCTAAAAGGCCTGTTGTTTAAGTCGACTGCAATTGTATCGGTAGAAGACTTTTGTATGGAAAAGCGAACATTGAATACTGTGTTGGTTGTTTTTGAAACCTGCTCCTTGATATTGACCAACTTTTCCTTGAACAGCTCGCGGTGCTGTTCGGAAATAGTAAAATGCAAATGCGCCGTATCATTGACCTTACTGTAAATGGCACCCTCTTTTAAATGTTCTTCGAAAGGAGTAACCAATTTCTTGCCATAATTATGAAAGGGCAATAGACCCTTGGGAAAGAAGCCAAAATTGAGTTTATCTTCCCCCAGCATTTCCTGAACGCAAAAATATACTTCCTGATCTCTGGATGCCGCATTGCCTTTTATCCTATTTTTCAAAATCTCAAAAAACGGAAATTCCGTCAAGTGTTTGGAGAACAACGCTATGTCGGTATCATTCGTTCGCGACAAAAAATCTTCCAGGGTTTCCGTACGCGGACTATAGGCCTCCAAAAAATTGAATAACGATTTGAACATTCTGGAAGCAGCTCCTGAAGCGGGCACAAATTTAATCAGGGATAAACCTTTCCGAAGACTTTCAAACCTTTTTATAAGCTGCTTTTCCTCGGCAGCAGATATTTTTAAAATACCATCTCCGATTACAGCGGCCTTTTCAAGACTGACATACGGTATTCCCGACGTAAAGGTTTCAATCTGTTGGTATATAATTTCAGTGGATATTCCTTTTTGGGATAATTGAAGTAAGTCCTTTTCTGTAAATTTCATTCCCGTTGTAATAGTTTATCAATCTCTCGGACAGCCGTTGCCAAGCGTGTTTTTTTATCTCCCTTCAAAACAACGAAATTCCTATTATATTTTACCAAGGTCTCCCTAAAATAGTTGAACATTTTTTCCCGCTCCATCGGTTTATCACGCAGATCATCTAATTCCCATGGAACGTCGATATAAGTTAGGAAATAAAGGTCATAGGTATTCATAAGGGCATATTTCTCCAATATTGGATCACAATGGCCTATATAATAAGCTTCCGAATACACTTTAGTTTCCAGTAGGTCGGTATCACAAATAAGTATTTGGGTCGCTTTTTTTGCTAAGACATTTTCAAGTAGCATTTGACCTTCGGCTATCGGCAAAAGATCCTTTGGTTCGCAGGTCTTTCGTTCATTATTCCATTTTGCTTGGAGGTATTCCCTGGCATATTCGGGAACCCATACCGTATTGTAATATCTTGCCAATTGCTCGGATAAGGTCGTTTTCCCAGTAGATTCAGGACCGAACAGTGCTATTTTAATAATATTTGCGGGCTCTTGTTTAAGCTTTTCTTCCATAAAAGATATCCTTGAATCGCCAAGATTGTAAATATAAGGTATTGAAGGGAAAGCATACCCCAACCGCGATAGGCATACAAGGGAATGGTGATGATATCGGCCACTATCCAAAGCGTCCAATTCTCCAATTTTTTTAATGCCATATACCACATTGCCGTAAAGAAGATGCCTGAGGTAAGAATATCAATATAGTTGGTCGCCTTTATTTCGTTGCCAAAAAGTCTATAAACCAGATAATTTACTGCCATGGTCAAAATAAAAAGGATGATGCCAATTCTTTTTTCCCTTGTTGTCGTTCTTGAAATATGCACTACTTTTTCATCTCCTTTGGTTCTGGCCCAATTCCACCAACCATAAAAACTCATGGCAGACCAATAGAAGTTCATCATCATATCGCCCAACAAACCATCCCTAAAAAAAAGATAAACCGTAATGATGGTAGCTACGATTCCTGTGGGATACACGAGAATATCTTCCTTTTTCGCAAACCAAACACTGAGAATACCAAATAGCAATACAATGGCCTCAAGAACTATTATATAGGTTTCCTTGCCTCGGTAGGCATCGAGGAAAAAATCAAAAATTTGGTTCATAGGCGCTTCGGTCCGATTTAACTATTTTTAAATATAGCAATCCCTTATCCATCAATTGAAAGGCTTCCTTAATTTCGGCATGCAATACGGTCATCACCTCCTCATAGCCCCCGTAGATTTGCGTGCTCAAGGGGTTCTCTAAAATTATGAGTCCGGAAGCGCGTAATTTTTTTATAAAATTTTTAATATGATCTTCATAATCATCTTGCAAGGGTGAAAAGGTAAGCTCTACGGATATTTCCATGAATTGAAAGTTGAATGTTTCAGGTTAGGGGTTAAAACGATGGTAAAGCTAGTAAAAACCTACGATTTTCAATTTGGTATTGGTCCGAATGCATAAACGCACGTAAATCCTTCGAATTCGAGATATTCCAATTCATAGCGTGATATGTTGCCCTGAAACTCTATCTTCCCTGTAGTTTTGCCATTTTCCAAGTAAAAGTCGCTAATATCAATATGATTTATAAAACTAAGTCCTTCCTGGGCATATATTTTATAAAGTGATTCCTTACAACCCCAAACAATGGTCAACTTTCTAATGAGGGCATCGGTATTGGCGATGGTTCGATATTCTTCGATAGGTGTAAATTTATGAGCTATCCTCAAGATTTTATCCCGTTGTTTTTCAATGTCGATTCCTACCTCCGTTCCATCGGCCAGTATTATCCCTGTAAAATGGTTGGAATGGGTAATAGATATGTGTTTACCGTCCCGAAGATGCGGCTTGCCCGCGGTATCGTAATACATATCCGAGTCTTCATAGCCCTCCAGGGCCATTAAATGGCGAATGCTCAGAAATCCTTTACGATGCAGTTGTGATTTCATGCCGTCAAGTCGGTCTTGGCAATTTTGGGTCAATCGGATGTCCTTGGATAATTCGGTTTCGAGTTCCTCGATTTTCCAAATATGAACAATAATAGACGTCCCTTTTGTTATTGTTTTGTAGAGTGGCATAATTATTTTAAAGGATATTCGTAACTTAGCAGCCTTATTGAAGCAAAAAAAACAGTGCTATAACGAAAGTAAAAATAAAAATGAACATGACTACCAAAACCGTTACCTATACACCCTATAAGGTGAAAGACATTTCACTGGCAAATTGGGGAAGAAAAGAGATTGAACTTGCCGAGTCCGAAATGCCGGGTCTTATGTCACTTCGGGAGGAATACAAAAATGAACAGCCCCTAAAAGGCGCACGAATTGCCGGATGTTTGCACATGACGATTCAAACCGCCGTATTGATTGAAACCTTGGTCACTTTGGGTGCCGAGGTAACTTGGAGCTCATGCAATATTTTCTCTACGCAAGACCATGCCGCGGCCGCCATCGCTGCCGCCGGAATCCCAGTTTATGCTTGGAAGGGAATGAACGAGAAAGAATTTGATTGGTGTATAGAACAAACACTATTCTTTGTCAAGGATCGCAAACCCTTGAATATGATTTTGGATGATGGTGGCGACCTGACCAATATGGTGTTGGATCAATATCCAGAGTTGGCCTCCGGCATAAAAGGTTTGTCAGAAGAAACCACCACTGGGGTACACAGGCTCTACGAACGCGTAAAAAATGGTACGCTCCCAATGCCCGCCATCAATGTAAACGATTCGGTTACCAAGTCGAAATTCGATAATAAATACGGATGCCGCGAAAGTGCGGTAGATGCTATTCGTCGTGCGACTGATACGATGTTGGCCGGAAAAAAAGTTGTGGTTGCAGGATATGGTGACGTCGGCAAGGGAACGGCCGCATCCTTTAAAGGGGCGGGCGCTATTGTCACTGTGACCGAAATAGATCCTATTTGTGCCCTACAAGCCTGTATGGACGGCCATGAAGTCAAAAAATTGGAATCAGTGGTGGCCAACGCTGATATTGTTATTACCACTACCGGGAATAAGGATATTATTAGGCCAGAACATTTCAAGGCGATGAAAGATAAGGTCATCGTTTGCAATATCGGGCATTTTGATAATGAGATCGATATGGCCTGGTTGAATAAAAATTACGGCCATTCCAAAGATGAAATCAAACCTCAGGTCGACAAATATACGATTGATGGAAAAGATATAATCATTCTTGCCGAAGGTCGGCTTGTCAACCTAGGTTGTGCCACTGGCCATCCAAGTTTTGTGATGAGTAACTCTTTCACCAACCAAACTTTGGCACAGATCGAGCTTTGGAAGAATAGCAAGGCCTACGAAAATGATGTGTATATGCTCCCTAAGCACTTGGATGAGAAAGTGGCCTTTCTCCATTTGGCCCGTTTAGGCGCTGAACTGACCGAACTTCGCAAAGATCAGGCCGATTATATTGGTGTGCCGGTAAAGGGTCCTTTTAAACCGGAGTACTACCGATATTAGTCAGTAGAAACTTTTACACAAAAGAAATACGACCCCTACATTTTGTTAGGGGTCTTTTTTTTAGAAACAGAAAAGGTTGGTAGTATTAAATGAGAAAAGCCTCAATTTTGAGATTACGCCATACCCAATTCGCCCGTTTGAACGATTAATTAACTTTCCTGTCCAAAATTATCATCCCGGTATCCCATGAGGAAAGAAGGTATTATTCAACATTTAAATTACAATGGGCAACCCCTTATAGGGCCGTAATTTTTTTTTAAGAGCATAAAAAAACCCTTTCCATGAAGGGAAAGGGCATCTATATTTTAATAATTTTAGTTCTTAAGCCTCAAAAGGCTCAATAGAAACAAATGATTTTCCGCCTGCCTTTTTTTCGAATTTAACGAGACCGTCGACTCGGGCATGTAGCGTATGGTCTTTACCAGCATACACATTTTCGCCAGGATTATGTCTTGTACCTCGCTGTCTAACGATGATGTTTCCGGCAACCGCGGCTTGGCCACCAAAAATCTTTACACCGAGACGTTTTGATTCTGATTCCCTACCGTTTTTTGAACTACCTACACCTTTCTTGTGAGCCATGATATATAGATTTTAATTGGCTGTATTATTTACCGCCGTTCAACTTATCTTGTAATGTCTTTAATTCGTCCCAGTGGCCGTCAGCGGCCAATTTAGCCTGCTCGGGCCAAGTACCGGGATCCAAATGGGCCATCCTAGAACTTGCTTCGGTTAGGATTTCCTTGATTTTTTCAGGTTTGGCCTTTGCTAATTTAGCAAAAGTGCCCATCCCCGCATTCTGCAAGGCTTCGGCCGCTTTAGGCCCAATACCTTCGATTTTCTTTAAATCGTCTGCTTTATCAACCTTTGACACAACCGCTTTTGGAGCTGCTTTCTTGGTTTCTGCCTTTTTAGTTTCCGTCTTTTTAGTTTCTGCCTTTTTAGTTTCCATCTTGGCTTTAGGGACCTCAGTCTTGGGAGCTTCAACCTTCGGGGCAGCAACTGACTTAGCAGGTTTTTCAGTCGTTTTTGGAGCTGCTTTTTTAGCACCAGATGTAACAATACTTTCGATAATAATCTCGGTAAATGACTGCCGGTGTCCATTTTTCTTTTGGTACCCTTTGCGCCTTTTCTTTTTAAAGACAATTACCTTGTCCCCTTTTAGGTGTTTAACGACTTTGGCCTCAACGGCGGCTCCGTCTATAGCTGGGGCGCCAACGGTGATGTTCTTGCCATCAGCCAAAAGAAGTACATGGTCAAAAGTTACCTTGTTTCCTTCTTCCTCCTGCAAACGGTGAACATACACTTTCTGGTCTTTTGCAACTTTAAATTGCTGCCCTGCCATCTCTACAATTGCGTACATAGCGTATTTATTAATTAATTTCCAATGCCTAGTTTTTCGCTAAGCGGATGCAAATATACTGCTTAATCATTAATGTACAAGAGAATGAGGGAGTTTTTAGACTGATTTCTTTTTGAGGTTGTTGCTTGATTTGAAAAGCTGCATAAAAGCTAAGGTAAGCACCAATGTGGTGGCAAAACCCATGATAGCGACCGTAGCGAAAACAATACCCTCGAAATTTTCAAAATCCTTCGCCCATACTTTCGAAAGTTCCTCAAGGAACCCCACATTTAATTCGGTTGAATAGAAGGCAAAGAAGATGGTAAAGATCAAAGTGGCAACCGCTCCTGTAATAATTCCAGCTATAAACCCCTTACCATAATTGAATCCTTTATCGTCCCTGTATTTAAAGTATTTAATAGATTCATAAATTCCGAAACCGGTTATAACCCCATTAAATAGGCTATAATAAATAATGGTGTGCAGATTAAACAGAGAAAGAATTAAAAAATAAGCAATTAAACAACCACTTGTGGCAATCCCAAAGCGAATGGGTAGGGCAAATTCTTTCATAAACCTTATTTTCTTGTTAAAATAATTAAATTACAAAGTACAAAATCTGTGTCAGTTGTCATAAAAAAATCGGGTAAGAATATTGGCTATCCTTTCTATTCTCCATTCGCCCGCAATTAAATCTCCATTTGCCCTTTACCAACCAAGATTGTTGGTAGATCCGAATTTTTTGTAGTGTGTTTTCAAAGGTGTCGACTTTGAATTGGTTTGGGGGATACACCTCAAAAAAACCGCCCCGTATTATCTTCTTTTGGCTTCGATCTTGTCAATTGAAAATTAGATCATGATAATTTTAACAAATGGGTGTTCTACATTTTTTATCTTTGGGATTGCACTTTTGCCTTGGAATCGATTGCCTTATTTTTGTGCTTTTAAATACAAAAAAATGAGAAGATGATTAATACAAAAAAGTTTGTCCTACTTGCCCTGGCATGTTTTCTGATGGCTTCCTGCAAGGATGAAAAAAAAGGCGGCATAAAGTCAAGTGCAGACCAAATGAAGGAAGTTTTGGCCATTCATGACGAGATTATGCCCAAAACTGTAAAATTTGGAAGTCTGGTAGGTCAACTTAGCAGTATGGAGGACAGCACCGAAATGGGTCTAAAATACAAACATGCGCGCGAAGACCTTCAAGCGGCCCACCAATCGATGATGAAATGGATGCAGGATTTTGGTAATAAATTCGATCCGGATGAAATTTTGAACGGTAAGGAACTCACTGGTCAAAAGTTAAAATGGCTGAACGAGGAGGAACAGGAAATCAAGGCTTTGCAAGAAGAAATAAATAAGAGTCTGGAGCAGGCCGAAGCCCTGTTGGACAAAAAAGAATAAGTTCTTGATTGTTCAAATAGAAGTTGGTTCGTTTTAGTCCTTCCAGCGCAACGTTTCCATGATTCTTCTGATATCGTTCTGTAAGTATTCGGCTGCCGGATAAATGGAATCATAATTCGGCTTCGCATAGAAATACAAAGACCCCGTCACAAAATGTTTGGTGCTATCGGTGACATAGAACTGGGCCTGGGATGCCGCATCCCCGGTTACTTCGTAAAACATGCCATAGACTTTGTCTTTACCGTTTACAAAAGGTTGCTCGGCAATTGCATCGGCCTTGACGACGTGCTCGTAGGAAAACTTTTGTGCATCGGAGAGCAATTTCCCCAGATTATTCTCCACTTTTTTATAATTAATAAAGATCGAACCTTTCATTATGGGATAATCTAGCTCCAAAGAACTGGAAGTCTGGTTTTTTACTTTGGCCATTTGATTATACTGAAAAATGAACTGATCGGTTTGCAGATCTCCCATATGGGCTTCAGGGTATTCTAATCGCAACATTGCCTTCGGCTTGGGCAATTGGTCCTCTTTACAAGCTGTTGCCATGAAGAGAACTATGAATAGTGCGATTATCAATCTATTGCTCATGGGGCAAGGTGACTTTTATTTGTATCAGTCTTTTTTTGTCCAAACTCTCTACCAGAAACTCATAGTCCTCAAATAGTATCTTTTCGCCTTTACGCGGAAAACTACCTGCTATTTCCAAAACAAATCCGGCTATAGTTTCCGACTCCCCCTTTTTTTCCTCGAAAACATCCTCATTTTCAATTTTTGCGACCCGATAAAAATCCTTCAAAGTGGTTTTTCCGTCAAATACGTAGTTGAAATCATCCAATTTTGAAAATATCAGGTCTTCATCATCAAATTCATCGCTGATATCCCCAACAATTTCCTCAATGATATCATTTAAGGTTACCAATCCCGAGGTGCCCCCGTATTCATCGACTACAATGGCCAAATGAATCTTCTTGTCCTGAAACTCCAACAAGAGATCGTCGAGCTTTTTGTTTTCAGGCACGAAATAGGGCTCGCGGATCAAGGTCGTCCAATTGTAGGTCTTGCGATCAATATAGGGTAACAGATCCTTTACGTAAAGAACTCCTTTTACATTATCAATATTTTCAGAAAATACAGGTATCCGTGAATATCCATGTTTCTGAATTTCAAGGAGTACTTCAGGAAATTTCATATCCTCCCCGAGCGCAAAAATATCGATTCTAGGTCGCATTACTTGTTTGGTATCGGAATTGCCAAATGAAACAATACCCTCCAATATCTTCTGTTCTTGCCTAGTAGTATCGCCGTCCGATGTGAGTTCTAGTGCTTGGGAAAGATGGTCTACACTTAAATTCGATTTCTCCTTGCCCAATTTTTTAAATAGAAAAAGCGTACTTGACCGCATTGGCAAGCTCAATGGCGAAAAGAGAAAATCTAATACTTTCATAGGATACGCCATTAAATGTGAAAAACTCATTCGGTTGCGATTGGCGTATACCTTGGGCAAAATTTCACCGAACATCAGAATCAAAAAGGTTACGACCACCACTTCCAGTAGAAATCGTACTGAAACCAATCCGAGAATTACATAGTTAACGCCTGAGAAGAGAGTATCTCCAATGATATTGAACAGTAAGACGATGCCAATATTGATAGAACTGTTGGCAATTAAAATCGTGGCCAACAATTTCTTAGGACGATCCAGCAAGTTGATAATGATGTTGCCTTTTGTTGATTTCCTTTCCTCAATTTCGTTGACTTCGGTGGGCGAGAGCCCAAAAAAAGCCACTTCAGCCCCAGAAATCAAACCCGAACAAAAAAGCAGTACCAGAAGAACGCCAATCTTCACTGCAAAAGCACCGTCAAAAACAATTGAATTCGGGAAAATAATAAGAGGGTCGGGATCCAATAATTAAGTTTTTAATTTTTTAGAATGGTAGGTCGTCTTCATTGTCAGGTTCTTCCAAGGGGGCATTTGCATGGTCTTTTTGAGGAATATTCATTTCCGATATATCATGAGTATGCATTTGCCCTCCTTGCGCATTGGCCAAGCTTTCCTTTTTTGTGGATAGAAATGTGAAATCCTGTACCTGAATCTCTGTAGTGTATCGGGTAATTCCGTCTTCCCCTTGCCATTGCCTGTTTTTTAAACGGCCCTCTACATATATTTTATCGCCTTTGCTTAGATATTTCTCACAGATTTCGGCTGCCTTATTACGCACCACGACATTGTGCCATTCGGTATTTGTAACCTTCTCGCCCGTTTGTTTATTGGTATACGTCTCATTCGTGGCTATTGGAAAGCGGCCTATGCACCCTCCCCCCTCAAAGTAGTGCATCTTTACTTCATCCCCTAAATGCCCGATCAGCATAACTTTATTCAATGTTCCGCTCATAATTCATAGATGTATCAATCGTCAAAAATACGAATTTTTAAACGTATCCAAGAAATCTGCTATCAAAACAGGGACGGGGTAATCCTTCAATTGGACTAGGGGTATACTTTGCTTCAGTTTGTCTTCGGTCTCTACAAGCCAGAATTTGGTATACAAATGCTGGTGTGAGAGCTTATGTACGATGACCGCTTCATTAAATTGACGTATTTTCAAAATATCGTCTAGGTGCAAAAAATTCTTCACGGCCTCTCCCACCTCTTTAGGCCCGATTTCGGTATCGGATTCGACCAATGGAAATTCCCATAAATTCTCCCAAATTCCTTTTCCCTTTCGTTGACGTAGCAAGGTCATTATGTTCCCATCAGACGCAATCGAAACAGGCACCAAATAATTAAAATGTCTAATTCGTACCTTTTGTTTGTTGGCTTTTAATGGCAGCATATCTACTTTATTTTGCTGAAAAGCAATACAATCCTCGCGTAAAGGACATATTGAACAATTCGGATTCTGTGGGGTGCACTGTAGGGCACCAAATTCCATAATACCCTGATTGTAATCACGAATGTTTTCGCTATCCATCACCTCCTTGGCCAATTGTCTAAAGAATTTTGAGCCTGCAGCAGTATTTGTCGCCATTTCAACGCCAAAGTACCGGGACAGGACGCGATACACATTGCCATCTAGAACAGGTTGGGGTTCATCAAAACAAATAGAGGCTATGGCACTTGCCGTATAATCCCCTATTCCCTTCAATTTTATGAGGGCATTATATTCTTCGGGAAATTTTCCGTCGAAATCGGAAGAAATTATTTTGGCGGTGGCGTGGAGGTTTCTGGCCCGTGTATAGTAACCAAGTCCCTGCCATAATTTCAAAATGTTTTCCTCGCTGGCCGCGGCCAAATCATGTACGGTAGGAAAATTTTCAATAAACCTCAAATAATAGGGAGTACCTTGGATTATACGCGTCTGTTGTAGCATGATCTCGGAAAGCCAAATTTTATAGGGATCCCTGGTACGCCTCCAGGGAAGGGTACGTTTGTTTTTTGCATACCAGAGTAAAACCTTATGGGAAAATAACATCAAT
>JALHST010000206.1 GCA_022865355.1 Maribacter sp.
CATCCATATTGTCGTAAATAACCAAATCGGGTTTACGACCAATTATCTCGATGCACGCACATCAACCTATTGCACCGACGTCGGAAAGGTCACCTTAAGTCCCGTACTACATGTCAATGCCGATGATGCGGAAGCCGTAGTGCATGCCTCCTTATTTGCGTTGGAATATCGGATGCGATTTAAAAGGGATGTTTTCTTGGATCTTTTAGGCTATCGGAAATATGGTCACAATGAAGGGGATGAACCCAGATTTACACAACCAAAACTATATAAGACCATTGCCAAGCACAAGAACCCAAGAGACATTTATGCCGAACAATTGATTTCCGAAGGCATCATCGACAATGGGTATGTTTCGCAGCTCGAAGACGAATACAAGGCCTCTTTGGAGGAAGAATTGGAAGATTCCCGAAAAGCCGAAAAAACGATCATCACACCCTTTATGGCAGACGAATGGAAAGGATTTGTCAATGTTAGGGAATGGGAAATGATGCAGCCGATCGATACCTCCTTCGATAAGAAAAAATTGACTGAAATCGCAAAAGTGCTGACCGAATTGCCATCGAACAAGAAATTCCTACGGAAAGTCGAAAAGCTGGTCAGTGACCGAAAGAGTATGTTCTTTGAAACCGATAACCTTGATTGGGCCATGGGCGAACTTTTGGCGTATGGTACGTTGTTACAGGAAGGGTACGATGTTCGCATGTCGGGCCAGGACGTTGAACGTGGGACGTTTTCCCACCGCCATGCGGTTATGAAGGTAGAGGAAAGCGAGGAGGAAATATTACTTTTAAACAGAATTTCCGAAAATCAAGGCGTATTCCAAATATACAATTCACTTTTGTCTGAATATGGCGTCGTAGGCTTTGATTATGGATATGCCATGGCTAGCCCGAATACGTTGACTATTTGGGAAGCACAATTCGGTGATTTCAGCAATGGGGCCCAAATAATGATTGATCAATATCTTTCGGCCGCCGAGGATAAATGGAAACTACAGAACGGACTCGTACTGTTTTTGCCACATGGTTATGAAGGCCAGGGGGCAGAACATTCCTCGGCACGTATGGAGCGCTATTTGCAATTATGTGCCAGGGACAATATGTTTATAGCCGATGTGACCACCCCGGCCCAGATGTTCCACATACTGCGCAGACAGATGAAAGTCGATTATCGAAAACCATTGATCATATTTACTCCAAAAAGCCTTTTGCGCCATCCGAGGGCTGTCTCCACGGTAGATGAATTGGCTTTAGGAGGTTTCCAGGAAGTGCTGGATGATAATATGGCCGATGTAAAAAAAGTCAAATCCTTGGTATTTTGTACGGGCAAGTTCTATTATGATCTGCTTTTGGTAAAAGAGGAAACCAAACGGGACGATGTAGCCTTGGTGCGGGTGGAGCAGCTTTTTCCATTGCCTTCAGCGCATATGAAAAAAATCATCAAAAAATATAACAATGCCGATGACTTGGTGTGGGCACAGGAGGAGCCTAGGAATATGGGCGCTTGGAGCCATTTGATGATGCATTTTGACGATGTATCGAAATTTCGGGTAGCTTCCAGAAGGTTCTATGCCTCACCCGCCGCGGGCAGTGCCATTCGATCCAAACGCAGGCATCAACAGGTCATAGACTATGTCTTTGACAAGACCAAGGAAAACATGGGTCGTCCCAATGATTGAATTTAGGATAATATATCAAATTAAACCATAATGATTTTAGAAATGAAAGTGCCCTCCCCAGGGGAGTCGATCAAAGAGGTAGAAATTGCGGAATGGCTGGTGAGTGATGGGGATTATGTTGAGAAAGACCAGGCGATTGCCGAGGTTGATTCCGATAAGGCCACCTTGGAGCTGCCCGCTGAGGAAAGCGGAATTATTACCCTTAAAGCCGAAGTAGGGGATGCGGTCGCCGTTGGGGCGGTGGTATGCCTAATCGATACCGATGCAGCCAAGCCAAGCGTTACAAAAGAAGCGCCTAACGAAAAGAAGGAAGCGCCTAAGGAGGAAAAAAAGGAACCCTCCAAAACCGTCGAAGAACCTAAGAAAGTCAGTTATGCTTCCGGATCCCCTTCGCCGGCGGCAAAAAAGATTTTGGATGAAAAAGGGATTGTAGCCGATACGATAAAGGGATCGGGTCGTGATGGAAGAATCACGAAGGAAGATGCTGTTGAAGCCGTTCCTGCAATGGGTACGCCCACCGGGGGAAATCGCGGCGAAACGAGATCCAAACTTTCTATGTTGCGTCGCAAGGTGGCGGAAAGATTGGTGGCGGCAAAAAACGAAACGGCTATGTTGACCACTTTTAACGAGGTGGACATGTCGGCAATTTTTGGTCTGCGCGATGCCTATAAAGAAGAATTCAAGGAAAAACATGGCGTTGGCCTTGGGTTTATGTCTTTCTTCACCAAAGCAGTCGTGCGGGCTCTTGAGATGTATCCTGCCGTGAATTCGATGATCGATGGGAAAGAAATGATATCCTATGATTTTTGTGATATCAGCATAGCGGTATCAGGTCCAAAAGGGTTGATGGTTCCCGTCATACGCAATGCCGAGAATTTAACGTTTAGGGGCATAGAGGCCGAAGTCAAACGATTGGCGATCCGTGCAAGGGAAGGGGAGATCACGGTAGATGAGATGACGGGAGGCACCTTTACGATCACCAATGGTGGTGTTTTCGGATCCATGCTGTCCACCCCGATCATTAATCCACCACAAAGCGCTATTTTGGGAATGCACAACATTGTTGAACGACCTGTGGTAAAAGAGGGTGCTATTCTCGTGGCCCCCATTATGTACGTGGCCCTGTCCTACGACCATCGGATCATCGATGGCAAGGAATCGGTCGGATTTTTGGTGGCCGTCAAGGAAGCCTTGGAAAATCCAGTGGAGATATTGATGGGCAACAATGAGAAGCGGGCGTTGGAACTCTGACCCATTTCAAAAATAACAAAACCTAGGGATTATAAAATTTGGGAATATCTTATGATTTTGTCTTTTCGATTACGTGTTTTTTAAATAGAGGCATAGCTTTTTGTAATCGATTACGGCATTCGCCTTTTTGAGAATGTCGGCGCCAATGATACCATCAACGGGTAGTGCCTTATGGGATATCAACGCCTCGTTTACATGTACCAGGTCAAAAAGTACGATTTTTAGATTTTTCTTTTTCCAAGCACCCAGAACGATTTTATTATTCGTGGCGATCAAGGTCTCCATATTGGTTGCCCCCGCGCCTGCAGCTTTTATCTGGGATTCTTGGGAAGTAAGTTTAAAAAATTCGATTTTATCGAATCCGACACAGGTGTTCGATGCACCGGTGTCTAGAATAAAACGGCCCTTGACACCATTTATTTGGGCCACCAGTTCTAAATGGTTCGTCGCCGTATATACCAAGGGGATTTTTATATATTTTTTCTTCCCAAGAAAATTTTTGAGACTCCCCATACATCTTTTTTGACAAAGATAATTCTATTTTTGCGACATGATCATTACGGACACCCATACCCATTTATATAGTGAGGCATTCGAAGAAGATAGGAGGGAGGTCATCGCCAGGGCTTTAGACAGTGGTGTAAAGCGTTTTTTTATTCCCGCCATTGATTCTTCCTATACCGATGCTATGTTGGCGTTGGAACAGGCCTACCCCGAGAATATGTTCCTTATGATGGGGCTACATCCTACCCATGTTAAACAGAATTACCGTCAAGAACTGGCCCATGTTGAGAAAATGTTGCAACAGCATACCTGCTACGCGGTGGGCGAAATCGGCATCGATCTATATTGGGACAAAACCTTTCTCCAACAACAACGGGATGCCTTTCAATATCAGATTCAATTGGCGAAGAGGCATCGATTGCCTATCGTAATTCATAGTAGGGAATCATTCGACGCGATTTTTGCGATTCTTGAATCTGAAAAATCGGAAGATCTGTTCGGCATCTTTCATTGTTTCACTGGTACACTTGAACAGGCAGAAAGAGCCATAGCGTACAATATGAAATTAGGAATCGGTGGGGTAGTAACCTTTAAAAATGGTAAACTCGACACATTTCTAGAAAAGATCGATTTAAAACATCTCGTTCTTGAAACCGATGCCCCGTATCTGGCACCGGTGCCATTTCGAGGCAAGCGCAATGAAAGTAGTTATATACTGCATATATTGAAAAAAATATCTGATATTTATGGAAAGAGTGAAGCGGAGATAGCCACCATAACTACCCAGAATTCCAAGGATATTTTTGGAGTTTGATAATTCGGGCATATGACAAAGAACACCAAGATTCTACTTATTTATACAGGCGGCACGATCGGGATGGTAAAAGATTATGAATCGGGTACCTTAAAACCTTTGAATTTTGGAAAGCTGTTGAAGAATATTCCTGAATTGTACCAGCTTGATTGCGAAATCGAAAGCGTTTCGTTTAAAAAGCCGATCGACTCCTCGAATATGAGCCCTGAGCATTGGGTCGAGATCGTATCATTGATCGAGCAGCATTATCAATCCCACGACGGTTTTGTCGTCCTTCATGGAAGCGATACCATGAGCTATACGGCCGCTGCCATGAGTTTTCTTTTGGAGAATCTCAGTAAACCGGTAATCTTTACAGGAAGCCAATTGCCTATCGGGGATTTGCGCACAGATGCCAAGGAAAATCTGATTACCTCCATACAGATTGCCGCTTTACGTGAAAAAGGCGAGCCGGTTATTCAGGAAGTGGGTCTATATTTTGAATACAAGTTATACCGTGCCAATAGGACGACAAAAATTAATGCCGAACATTTTGAGGCCTTTGCTTCCTTAAATTATCCACCACTGGTCGAATCGGGCGTTCACTTAAAGGTGAATTATGAATATCTTTTGAGAAATGGGCGTACCAAGAAATTGCATGCCCATAAACAATTGGATAATAATGTCGTTATTCTCAAACTTTTTCCCGGGCTCAATAAAATTGTTTTTCAAAGCATTCTGAACATTCCGGGGTTGAAGGCCTTGGTACTCGAAACGTATGGTGCAGGAAATGCCCCGACCGAGGCATGGCTGATATCGGCACTGCGAGAGGCGATCGAGAAGGGACTTCACGTCGTCAATGTTACACAGTGCTCTGGGGGCAGTGTTATTATGGGACAATATGAGACCAGCGAACAATTGCAGGAACTTCATGTCATTAACGGAAAAGACATCACCACCGAGGCTGCCATTACCAAGCTCATGTACCTTCTAGGAAGCCAAGTTTCGCCTAAATTGCTGAAAACCATATTTGAAACCTCCTTGCGCGGAGAAATGCAATAAAAATAAGTGGTTTAATTTCCTTAACTAATATTTTTTTTGTTATTTGGGCAACCCTTAAAAGGCTATTTTAGAGAGGTGGCCGAGTGGTCGAAGGCGCACGCCTGGAAAGTGTGTATACACCAAAAGTGTATCGAGGGTTCGAATCCCTTCCTCTCTGCGATGAAGTTTTACTTTGTTTATTGCGTTTTTTTTTTATCTTTAACATTATTAACTAACTAATTTAAGTTCGAAAGAAATGAAAAGATTATTCTCTATCCTGGCGATGTCCGGGTTATTTGTGGCAGGTACAAATACAGTAAGTGCAAAGGTCACTGCAGCAGTGATGTTTATGCAAGATGCGGCTCCCGAAGCTGAAAAAGGCTTTACTCAGGTATTAAAGGAAAAGTTCATTGAGGGCGGTGCCGGATTTATGGGAATCGTACTTCTGTGTTTAATTCTTGGTCTGGCTGTAGCTATCGAGAGAATCATTTATTTGAACATGGCAAGCACCAGCAGCGCAAAATTGAAGCAGCAAGTTGAAGATGCTTTGGCGTCAGGTGGAATCGAAGCTGCCAAAGAAGTTTGCAGAAATACCAAAGGCCCTGTAGCCTCTATTTATTACCAAGGATTAGATCGGGCCGGCGAAAGCATCGAGTCCGCCGAAAAAGCGGTAATAGCCTATGGCGGTGTCCAGATGGGACAATTGGAAAAGAATGTATCGTGGTTGACCTTGTTCATCGCGACCGCACCGATGCTTGGGTTCATGGGAACGGTAATCGGTATGATCCAGGCCTTCGAAAAGATTTCGGCGGTTGGTAACTTAAGTGCCTCCCTGATCGCAGGTGATATTCAGGTTGCCTTATTAACGACGGTATTTGGTCTTATTGTGGCGATCATCCTTCAGGTATTCTACAATTATATTATCGCGAAGATCGATAGTATCGTAAACGACATGGAAGATTCGTCTATTTCCTTGATCGACATGTTGGTCGACCACAAAAAATAAGTTATACCAAATACACTACTGAATTATGTATAAAATTGTAAAAATAGCATTGGTTGTATTGGGCCTTGTCGGAGTCGTGCTTTGGCTCATGCTACCGGATGGTAAAATGCCAGCTGCCGAAGCGGCACAGAGTGGCCCAATGGGCGCCATGTTCATGCTGACGTACGCGCTCATGGCCATAGCGGTCTTATTTAGCCTGTTTTTTTCACTTAGAAGCCAATTTTCAAATCCCGAAAGCCTTAAGAAATCGATGTTTATCTTAGGTGGATTTATATTGGTAATGGCCATTGCGTTTGTGTTGGCCACTGGAAGTGATGTTAATTTAGATGAAATGGCTAGAAGAGGCATTGATACGACCGAAGGAACCGTGAAAAATATTGGAGCGGGATTGAATGTATTTTTCATCCTGACCATAATTGCCGTCGGCGCCATGTTATGGGGCGGGTTGAAAAAAATGACAAGTAAATAAAATAAAAAAGTATGCCTAGAAGAGGAGCACCACCAGAAGTAAATGCCGGATCTATGGCAGATATCGCATTCTTGCTACTCATCTTTTTCTTGGTGACCACCACCATAGAAACCGATGCAGGCTTGGATCGTATGTTGCCCCCGATTGAACCGCCGGATACCGATGTTATCATTAAGCAGAAGAATATCTTTCAGGTAAATATCAATAGGGAAGGTCAATTATTGGCCGATGATGCGTTGATCGATTTGAAGCAACTTCGCGCCAAAGCAATGGATTTTTTGGATAATAACGGCGATGGTACTTGTACCTATTGCAAGGGAAATAGAAGATCCGAATCATCAGATAATCCAACAAAGGCCATTATATCCTTGAAAAATGATCGGGAAACCAAATATGGCACTTATATTACCGTTCAAAACGAATTGGTTGGTGCCTATAACGACTTGCGAAATCGTGAGGCCCAGCGCTTGTACAACCGGAAGTTTACAGATATGGAGGCTGAGTTTCTTAATCCAGAGTCGTCAACGAAAATTCGGGATGAGTTAAAAGATAAAGTTCAGAAAATCCAGGATCTTTTTCCTCAAAAGCTATCGGAAGCCGAAACATCGACCAACTAAATTAGAAGTAAAAGCAATAGGCTATGTCAAAATTCAATAAGAAAAAAGGTACCGGTGATTTGCCGGCCGTAAATACGGCTTCCTTACCCGATATCGTATTCATGCTCTTGTTCTTCTTTATGACCGTTACGGTAATGAAGGACAATACCCTTAAGGTCGAGAATACCTTACCGAATGCGACCGAAGTTAAAAAACTCGAGAAAAAAGACCGTATTATCTATATTTATGTAGGTAAGCCCACTCGGGAATATGAAAAAGTATTCGGTAGCGAGCCTAAGATTCAGCTAAACGATAAATTTGCCAATCCTAGTGAAGTCGGGGACTATATCTTGGAAGAACGCGCTAAAAAGCCACAGGAACTTCAAAATGTATTGACCACGGCCCTCAAAGTCGACAAGAATGCCAACATGGGGCTAATCTCTGATATTAAACAGGAACTGCGTAAAGTAAACGCCCTGAAGATAAATTATACAACGTATGAAGGGGATGCCTTTTTAAACGTTAAAAAATAAGTAGAATAGCCAAATTTTATGTTCATATAAAACGCCTTGATCACTTGATTGAGGCGTTTTTATTTGTGTAACTTTGGGTCTTACGCAATAGACTCCAGGCCTATTCACGGCCTGTGGGCTATAATCGATTAATCGTGCCGTACGATTTCGTCTGCTTGCAAAAGTGGCGGCAGGAGGTCAAGGATATTAAAAAGTAATAAAACAAACTATGAAACATTTGGTGCTATGCTATATCCTTTGTGGTATTTCCGTAAGTACCTATGCGCAATCGAAAATGGACAGTACCGGCTACGATACCAAATATCTAGAAGATCAGTTCTATGTCGGGATAACTTACAATTTCTTGTTGAACAAACCCAAAAGTGTTACGCAGCGCAACTTGTCCTACGGCCTTCAAGGCGGTATCATCAAAGACCTACCTATAAATAGTTCTAGGACCAGGGCTTTTGGAATTGGTATCGGTTACGCCTTTAATTCATATTACTCTACTTTGTTGGCATCCCAAACGCCCAGTGAAAACATATATACTGTTTTAGATAACAATACTGGTTTTAAGAGAAACAAGGTCGAAACCCACATGATCGAGTTTCCATTAGAATATCGGTGGCGAAATTCAACACCCCAGGCCTACAAATTTTGGCGTATCTATGCAGGAGCTAAACTTGGGTACGTGCTAGGGGGAAGGTCTAAATTCGTTTCAGACACCGGGAAAACTTCATTTTATAATACCGACCTTGTTAAATTTCATTACGGACTCATGCTTAATTTTGGCTATAATACGTTTAATATCCATGCCTATTATGCGCTAAATACGCTTTTCAAGGATACCGTATCGGTCGATGGCAATCGCATCGATATGAAGCCCCTTCGAATCGGACTCATCTTTTATATTTTATAACCAGAACTTCACGGTGAGCAGTTGGGTAATCAACCCGATACAAAATCCAACAAATAATTCGGACCTATTGTGAGCCTTTAAATAGAGTCTCGAAGTAGCGGTGAGGCCTGTAAAAAAAATTAGTAAACTTATCGCCAGTGTAATATTTACCTCAAAATGAATGCTAAGCACGGTTAAGAACATCATTAAACTTCCCAACCCCATGAGATGCATGCTGCTTTTCAGCCGAAAATACAAGAGCATTAGCGAGGTCAAGGTGGCCGAGAGAAGCCCGACAAAATAATAATATAGTTCGGGAATGTAATTATTGGGAATCACCTTGTAGAGTATCAAAAAAAGTAATCCGATCTGAATAAACAACGGGTATTTTCGCTCCTGAAGGCTTGGTATGAAGATAGAATTGACAAGGCCCAAGTTCTTCAAGATTAAATAGGCGATAATAGGGATAATGACCGTTAATATAAAGATTGGCAGGATATTACCACTTTGTAGTTCCAAGGGGCTGTATTTCGGGGTAATGATAAAATAGGCCACCGTGCCGGCAATGGGCGCAAATATTGGATGAAAAATATAGGAAATCGCATTTTGGAAAAACTTCATTATATCTTTTTTCGCAGGCGGGCCACCGGAATATCCAACTGCTCCCTGTACTTGGCAACCGTTCTTCTGGCAATGGGATATCCTTTTTCATTAAGAATGGCCGCTAATTTATCGTCGGTAAGCGGTTTTCTCTTTTGTTCTTCACCGATTACCGTTTCCAATATTTTTTTTATCTCCTTGGTAGAAACATCCTCTCCCTGATCAGTCTTCATTGATTCGGAAAAATAATCCTTGATCAATTTGGTGCCATAGGGGG
>JALHST010000207.1 GCA_022865355.1 Maribacter sp.
AAAAAACGGGATTCCGGTTTCTTATGTGCCCATTGAAAAATTGAACCGCTTGACACCACAAAATCATCAAGGTGTTGTGGCCACCATATCCCCTATATCCTTTTATGAATTGGAAGCGCTTGTGGAAAAAGTTTTGGCCACTAAAAAAACGCCTCTGTTCTTGTTACTCGACCAACTTTCGGATGTTCGAAATTTTGGGGCCATTATACGCACGGCCGAGTGTACGGGGGTAGATGGCATCATCATTCAAAAAAGTGGTTCGGCGCCGGTTACGGCAGATACCATAAAAACTTCCGCCGGGGCTGCATTTAAAGTGCCTATCGTAAAAGTGGATCATTTAAAGGACGCCATTTTTTATTTACAGGCATCAGGAATCGCAGTGATAGCGGCTACCGAAAAAGCACAAGAGTCCCTATATGCAGTGCCTTTTAACCAAGCTTGCGCCATCATCATGGGCGCGGAGGACAAGGGCATTTCCCCTTCAATCTTAAAAGTGGCCGACTATACGGCGAAACTCCCCATATTGGGGGAAATCGCCTCCTTGAACGTCTCGGTGGCCTGCGGCGTATTTTTGTACGAAGCGGTCAGGCAGCGCATGGAATGATGGTTTGTGGTTAAAGGTTTCAAGTTCCAGGTTATTGGGTTATTGGGTTTTCTTTCTTCTTTTTTCTTTGTTCTTGTCATTGTTCACTGCTTGCTGATTATCACTTAGCGCGAAGACGTCATTGCGACCCCCAATCCCTTGGATCAATGTCCCAAAGAAACAGATCACCACGTCGCTACCGCTCCTCGTGATGACGTCACTGCCCACTGCCTACTGCTCACTGTTCCTCGTGAAGACGTCATTGCGAGCCCATTGATTGGGGGAAGCAATCCCTTGGATCAATGTCCCAAAGAAACAGATCACCACATCGCTACCGCTCCTCGTGATGACGTCACTGCCCACTGCCTACTGCTCACTGTTCCTCGTGAAGACGTCATTGCGCGCCCATTGATTGGGCGAAGCAATCCCCTGGATCAATGTCCCAAAGAAACAGATCACCACGTCGCTACCGCTCCTCGTGATGACGTCGTTGCTCATTGATTACTGTTCACTGCTTTATCCTCCGAAGCTTTAGCGAAGGAGGACTGTTCACTGTTCCCCTTCCTCCGGTCCTTTCCGATAATGGTAGGTAATCTTTATGGATTCCGAATCTGTAGGCCCCTTGTCTGCCCTGTGTTCAATAAAATTACCATTTTCATCAAAATGCTTCAAGAATTCGTCTTGTTCCTCATCATAATCATCGTGTTCCCAGGCAAATTTTTTAGTCGATGGCAATTTCGAATCAACGAAAATGGCCAGTACAAGCCCGGTAAGGAATCCACCCATATGGCCCTCCCAGGAAATATCCTCCTGTACAGGAAAAATGTACCACAAAAGACTTCCATATATAAAAACGATCATAAGGGAAAGCGCTACCAATCGATAATACTTTGTGAAGATCCCCTTAAAAAAAATAAAACTCGCCAAAAGGTAAATTACGCCACTGGCCCCAATATGAAAAGAAGGTCTGCCGATCGCCCAGGTAATCAGTCCGGAAAATAGCACCCCCAAAAGAAGTACCCGCAAGGCAACGTTTCGATAGAAGTAAAAAAGGGAGGCGATCAACACTGCCAGGGGAATGGTATTGTTATAAAGGTGTTCCACAGATCCGTGGATGAACGGCGAAAAAAATATGCCTCGCAACCCGGTGAAGGTACGGGGGTAGATACCAAACTCATTAAAATTCACAGGCCATTGCAATTCAATCCAAAAAACTCCCCATATTAGTAATACCGCCAGCATGGGCGCAATGATAACGGCATGGGTAAACTTAAAATAATGATGCTCCGACATATGGTAAAATTAGTCGTAATCTTCGCAAAAAACCAGCCATCCTAATCAAAATGGTAAAATTGTCATGGAGAATCCGATAGTTCGTTCAGATAGTAATTAATAGATCCCGAAATATCTTATTTTTAGACCATGAACGAACCGCTCGCCGAACGTGTGCGTCCCAAAACGCTTGAAGAGTATATCAGTCAGCACCATTTGGTAGGTGACCAGGGCTCGTTGACCTATCAAATCAAAAAAGGTACCATTCCTTCCTTGATTTTTTGGGGGCCGCCAGGTACCGGTAAGACGACCTTGGCCCATATCATTGCCAATGAAAGTGAGCGGCCCTTTTATGCCTTAAGTGCCATTAACAGTGGTGTCAAGGATATTCGCGACGTCATTGATAAGGCTAAACAACGCGGTGGACTCTTTACCGCTAAAAATCCCATTCTCTTTATCGATGAAATTCATCGCTTTAGCAAATCACAGCAAGACTCTTTATTAGGCGCCGTGGAAAAAGGCTGGGTCACCTTGATCGGGGCGACCACCGAAAATCCGAGTTTTGAGGTCATCCCGGCATTGCTCTCCCGATGTCAGGTCTATATTCTGAATTCTTTTGGAAAGGAGGATCTTGAAGCCCTTCTCAAAAGGGCGATAGAGCAGGACGAAGTCCTGAAAAAAAAGAAAATTGATCTAAAGGAAATCGAAGCCTTGCTCAGGTTGTCAGGAGGTGACGGCCGCAAGTTATTGAATATTTTCGAATTGGTCGTGAACTCCGAAGCTTCTGATAAAATTACCATTACCGATAAAATGGTCATGGAGAAAGTTCAGAAAAATACGGTACTGTACGATAAGACCGGGGAACAACATTATGATATAATTTCGGCATTTATCAAAGCCATTCGCGGTAGCGATCCCAATGGAGCGGTCTACTGGCTCGCCAGGATGATCGAAGGCGGGGAAGACGTAAAATTTATAGCCCGTAGAATGCTGATTTCGGCTTCCGAGGATATTGGTCTAGCGAATCCCACGGCTCTAGTATTAGCCAATACGACCTTTCAGGCCGTGACTACGATCGGGTATCCCGAAGCGAGGATCATCCTAAGCCAATGCGCCATTTATCTTGCCACTTCGCCAAAGAGCAATGCCAGTTATAAGGCCATCGGCAAAGCACAACAAGCGGTCAACGAACAGGGTGACCTGTCTGTACCACTGCACTTACGAAATGCCCCGACCAAACTGATGAAAGATTTAGGCTATGGGAAGGATTATCAATATGCCCATGATTATGAGCATAATTTTGTCGCTACCGAATTCTTACCTGAAGAACTTAAAGGAACGGCCTTTTATGAGCCAGGAGACAATCAGCGCGAAGCTGCTATCAGGGAATTTTTAAAAAATCGTTGGAAGGATAAATATTCGTAGTGAAAAGGTTCAAGGTTTCAAGTTCAAGGTTCACTCTACATTGTTCTCTGCTTACTGTCCCCTCCTTCGCTGAAGCTTCGGAGGACATGTACTGTTTACTGTTCACTGTTTACTGTTCACTGTTCACTGCTTACTGTTTACTGTTTACTGTTTACTGTTCACTGCTTACTGTTCACTGCTTACTGTTCACTGCTTACTGTTTACTGTTCACTGTTCACTGTTCACTGATTCGTGATCTTGGAAGTCATTGTGGCACTTGACCCTATGGTAAAATTCGAGAGGATAAAAAGGGTGGTCATGGTGATGAAATCAAAACTTAATGTTCAACTCCTCCACCCGCAATTGGTCGCCCACATAATATTCGAAAAACCATTTGCCCTCCTTGGCATACACGATACCTTCAATTTCGTCCGACTTTGCCAAATACTGATCGGGCTTCGAAGTCTTAAATAATTTTAGTCGTATTTTCGGAGTGCTATCTACCAGCTGATAGCCATTCGGAACTTCCTGAGCGTATAATACATCTGATATGGCCATAGGGCTCGGAGTTGCCTTTGCCATATCATTTTCTCCCTTTTTAAGGTCCGAGGGTACGGGCTCCACACTTTTATAGGTTTGCCTTTCGGGGGTTACCTCCTCGATTGCCACCTGTTCCTTCCTATTTTTGGGTGTTTCCTTTGGGGGTTCCTCCAACTTCTTCACATCGTTTTTAAAACGAAGCGTAACGGGCTCTTCGTCCTTATCTTTTGGGTTGTAGCTATAATTTATGGCATCAAAAGAACGAAACGCATCCTTTATGGCCTCATTATACGCCAATTTAAAGTCCTTTTCCTTGCTTTTTCCCAACTCGGTCGCCATAATAACCGCCGAATTACAATCTTTCAATTTTAGGATTACTTTGGTTGAAAACATTGAGGAAAGATCTTCAAAATCAAGTAAGAGCCCTAAGCACCTATTGGCATTCAAATCTTCGGGCAGCGCATCGTCATAGACCGCTTCAAATCCTTTTTGAACAAGTAAATATTTGAACAGGGTGCTGGTTTGATACTGATTTTCATTTCTGAAGCCATCAAATTTTTTCGGTACGATGATATATTTGTATTCGTTTAATTGGGCATGGGACATCAGCGGAATCATAAATAATAAAATGACCAAAACAATATTTTTCACGGGATGCGATTTTACGTTTGTAGGATGCTATATGAAAAAAGCGTGCCGAAATTGATAATAATCAATGTTTATCGTCGATACTACTGATTCCAGGGCTTTATTTCCTGCTCCAAGATATGATATTTAATCCTAATTGAAAAGAAGCATAACGACTAGCGGCCAGGTTGCCGTACGCGAAGAGGTTATCGGACATGATATAGGCATTAATCGGACCGAGCTGCAGGCTGAGCCCCAAACCAAAATTCGTGGCCGAAAATTTATCGACGGTATACGTTGTTTTGATCGCCATTACATTTCCGAAATTTCGGTGGTAAAAAGCGGTAAGCGCCATTTGGGGGCCTCTGGGCCTGTTTACCATGTACAATTGGCCCCCAATCGCATTTGCGTATTTGGCACGTCGCCCGGCCCCTCCCTTTCCAGAATCTGGGCCACAATCACAGTCTTCCAATGAGGGGAGTTCCTCACCAAAATTATAGCGCAAAGAACCATACAATCTGGTAGGCCGAAAACTTATATAATTTTTATGGCTTGTTCGGAAAGGAACCAAGGTTTCTACCTCATCCACCAATTCTTGCCAAAAGTCCCGATTGGGATCCGAAAGGGCATCGGGCAGTATCACATCGACACCTTCTATGGTCGCACTTCCTTTTAAAGAATAGGTACTGACATCATTTGAATGGTAAATAAACCCTATATCGAGCAAACTTGCGGTCAAAACAGTTTGATTGTTCAAATGATACGTCAGGCCGACATCAAATCCTGCGCCCAAATCGCCTCCAAAGAAGGCCCTTTTCATAAAAAAATTGGTAAGCGTTCCGTCATCATTGGCCTCCCCCAAAGTATTCATTCCCGATGTCCGCATGATTAGATCGGCAGCTATCGTGTTGGCCAAGAGGTTACGATTTCCCTCAGTGGTTACAAAGTACCCCCGGTTATTCGCCGAACGAACGTCGAGGATTCCCGAATATAATTTCGCCCTGATACCCACCCTTAGGCTGTTGTTCAATCGCTTATTGATTCCGAAATGAAAAACATTGACAAGTTCTCCCCGTACTTTTAAGTCGCCTAGATCGAACCTACGGCCTATCTGGTCGGCATTGCCCTCAAAGGCCAAGATGGCATAATCTTGGGGCCAATAATTGATGACATCTCCTTCAACATACATACCAAAGGAATACAATTCATTCTTTTTTCCACGAAAACCCCCATTAAAGAATTCAAGTTGAAAAGTAGTACTTTGTTCATCCCGGGTGCTCAAGCCATAAATGGCACGATCTCTGACTTTATCATTAATGTCCAAACCGTCATTCGCAAATAGGTCATTGACCGAAATGCCGCTTATCCCCGCTTGTAATGAAATACCAGATAAAGTTGGAATCCCGGCGTACCATTCAAAATCATTGCGGGCACCCGGATTGACCATCAGGGCTTGGGGAATCTCCGTGAAATCGTATAATAGTTCTTTGTTCTGACAATGCACAAGGGTGCATGTCAATACACTGATGATAAAAATAATGGGACGACAACTCATTTAACCCGGATCCTAAATTTGGCTGCAGATTTAAAGGTTATCATGGCATTGGGCAAACTCGAAACACTGGTGGAATCCCCCAAATTCTCTGCAGTTATGCGAATACTGGAGGTGCTCGTTATTATTGTTATGCTGCGACCTGCATTTCCGTAGGCTGTTTCGCGATACAGTATTGCGGTGGGAGCCGGATCGATCGCAAAGACCTCGGTGTCGAGAACGGCATCGGCCGCATCCAAAAACTCGAAGGTAAGCTGTGCAGGCTTACTAGTAGTATTCGCTATCTCATAAGTCATCACCCCATCGAGGACCCTATCGGCAAAAACGGGTTCAGCAAAGGCATCAAAATTAAAAATCTGGGAAATGAAATTAGACCCATCATGGGCGTTGATTTCACTTTCAGGCGCTTCTAAATATAAAATGCTACCTTCATAGGTAGGTGTAATCTGAAGATTATCATATTGCCCGAAATCCTGATTTTTTACACAGGCCGAAAGCATACTTACTACAATGAGAAGCAGGGAAATATGGGTCGCGCAGGTTTTCATTTTTAAAAAGTTCATAGGTCCTATTCGAGACATCATGGGCCATGTATTCTGTGATATATAACTCTATAAAAATGATTTTATTTCACTCAAATCGTTGATTATCCGGCAATAATTGTGCACTGGCTCCTTATGGGCATTGAAATGTAGAGTATGTAGACCTACCGCCTGGGCGCCCAATATATCGGCTTCCAAACTATCACCGATCATTAGGCCCGAATTGGGTAAAGTTTGGGCCGCTTGTAACGCCAGGCGAAAAATCAAGGGGTTTGGTTTTTTCACCCCGGCCATTTCTGAATTGATGATACAATCAAAATACCCATGAATCTGGGCGTTTTTCATTTTTTTTTCCTGTATTTCCTGAAACCCATTGGTGATAATGTGGAGCTTATACTTTGGTCTTAAATATTGCAATATTTCGTGGACATTTGGAAAAAGATGGTTAAACGAAGGTAGATGCTCAATATATTCAATAGATAAATGGTTTATCATCTCATCTGAAATAGGATATTTCAATGAATCAAATACGGTTTTTAGGCGTTGGTAGCGCAATTCAGATTTCGTGATTTTTTCTTCTCGGTACAATTTCCAAAATGCTAAATTGGCAGGAACATATACCGCAAGGAAATCGGGCAACTCAACCGCTATACCATTTTCACCCAGGATCTTTTCAAAGGTCAATGCAGAATTCCTTTCAAAATCCCATAGGGTATGGTCTAGATCAAAAAATACATCGGTTACCTGGTTCCTAAACATGATAATTTTTTAATATTGTTCTGTAAAGGTCTTGCCAATCGACCTTGTGGGAGCTTCCCAAAAGTTCATTCGAAAAAACCGTGATCAACTCCCCATTCACCGATTTAACCTGTTGGTACAAGAAATTCATTTCTTCTAATATTTCTTTTTTATTCTTGAGATTGACCAATGAATAGTCGTGCGCCGCGAATGAATGGATGCGAATAGGCTGTTGAAGTTCGAGGTTGATGTCGTAAAAATAAAATGGGGTACAGGTACCTGCCCTAAATCCGATTTCATGAGTATACCCCATGGTATAATCATCGGTAAACTCAGCTTCCACCAAATTGCGATAGGTATTCGGGATATCGACCCGGTTGTAACGCAGCCTCGAATTACTCACAGGGCGATTGATAACCTCCGACAAGTTTTTTTTCTCCTGTTTTAAAAGTTCGATATCGCCAAAGGAACTGTAGGAGGCACATAAGGAGACCATACTGTAATCGGCGATATATTTTATTAGATACTTGAACTTGTTATTGTTTGGGGATACATTCTTATCATATTTTGAATAGGAGGCAAATTGAAAAAAGAACTTCGCCTTTATCTTAAACTCCTTGTGCAATTGAACCAACCATTCGAAATTATCATAAGGATCTTTCCGTGGATCCAACCATACCGCAACACGGCGGGCAATACGTTTCAATTGCAAAAAGCCGATATCCATCAATAATCCCCCAAGGCTGCGGGTAAACCCCCTATAAGCAAAGGCATGGGAGGTAGTAACATCGATGATCGAGGTGAAATTGTAGGTTCGTTTTTTACCTTCGAGATTCGGAAAACGCTCCGTAAGGGTTGCGAGCAGTTTGTAGGCCCAAATATCGACCACGGGAAACTTCAAAAAGCCGTTCTGATGAGCAATGCTGTCCTTTGGGGAAAACCTGCCATGCATATCTTTCACATGGGGCAAATATTCCTCGTACCGACTTAAAAGAAAAAAGCTGGCCGAAAAGATATCAAAGGGCAGATTACTTCGTTCACCGGCCGAAAAAAAACAGGGTACCCCATCCCATTGCGCTATGGTAATTTTAATGTCATTGATTCCCTGTTCGAACAGCAAATCATTGCAGCGAACAAAAAATTCATTTTGTAAGGGCTGCTTGGTATAGGTAATCTTTGGTCCGGAGTGTTTTATAAAATCTTCTATTGTGGTCGTGAAGGTGACTTCAATGCCCAAAATACGAGTAAAGAGATGCTTCATACTATAACTGAAGCGTGGTGTTATTTTATGGGTATAAATAAGTAACATAGAACGCTAAATTGCATATAATGAGTGTGGCAAAGTTTTCGGATATCGGTTTCCACTTGATTGCAAACGGCCTGTTAGGGCGAAGAGTTCCTATTTACAGGAGCCCTTCGTCGGCAAAACTATAATAATCCTTTTGGGTAATGATCAAATGATCCAAAACTTTTATATCCAAGGTGGTGGCGGCAGCCTTCAATTTATTGGTTACGCTGGTATCTTCCTTACTGGGCCTTAGGGTGCCCGAGGGGTGATTGTGCGCTAAAATCAGTCCGACAGCACCGAATTCCAATGCCTGTTTCATCGCGATCCGGACATCGACCAAGGTTCCGGTCAATCCACCTTTGCTTAATTGCAGGGTATGCAATATCATATTGGCATTGTTCAAATATACGATCCAGAACTCCTCGTGCCGTAACTCCCCCATTCTAGGTTGCAGAAGCTCAAAAGCATCCCTGCTGCTCGAAATCTTGGAAACCTTTTGTGCCTCTTCCCCCCTTCTTCTTCTTCCAATTTCGAGTGCGGCCGCAATGGTAACCGCCTTCGCTTCGCCAATACCTTTGAACTGCATTAATTGTTTTATCGAAAGTTTTCCGAGGGCATTCAAATTGTTGTTCACTGATGCCAAAATACGCTTCGAGAGTGCAACCGCGCTTTCACTGCGACTTCCTGAACCTATAAGAATGGCGATAAGCTCGGCATCCGACAAAACCGACCTACCTTTCAAAACCATCTTTTCCCTTGGTTTATCATCATCTGACCAATGCTTGATCGAAAAAGAAGAAGTTTTATCGTACATGGTTGGGATATCCGGTGTTTAATTTATAAGGTATTTTTTGATTACAATGGTTCGTTCCCCGCTCTCTTCCCGGATAATATTCAGGTTTTATCTTACTTGCGGTGACAGACCGGTCTGGTCTATATATTTTTTTCTTTTCTCTTTTCTCTTTTTATCAATCCAATATAAATATTTATGGTTGATTCCCCGATTCGGAAGGTTCCAATTTACTTATTTTCAATGACATTTTTGAGCAGGTTTAAATCCAGACCACCATAATTGCCAGAACTCATCAACAAGAGTACGGCATCATTATAATCAAGGCTTAACAGAAATTCCTTTAATTCGGGGGCATTGGTAAATATTTGAAGGTCATCGCGTTCAAACGCCGTAGCGATTTGTCCCGAGCTGACCTCTTTAAGCCTTTTGATCTTAACAGATTCTGGAAGATAAAAGACCGCCGCTAGGTCGGCCGCATCCAAGCTACCCCGATATTCTTTTAGGAACTCGGGATTAAAGCTGCTATAGGTATGCAACTCCAAACACGCGAT
>JALHST010000208.1 GCA_022865355.1 Maribacter sp.
GGGGAGCTACTTGCCCTGATGGGGGTGATGGGGATTGTAGCTGATCTAGTGCAGGAAGGTATCCGGTTGGCTTTCAACGGATTGATAGTTCAAACATTTTGGATCATTCTCTTTTTTATTAGCATCTTGTATGCCCTTCTTTGGTTCGGTCGCTACCAGGTTTTCGAAAAAGTACTTACTGTTTTGGTAATCTTGATGGGGCTGTCATTTTTTGCGGTTTTTTTTATGGTAAAACCTAGCTTTTCAGCCTTGGCGGAAGGCATTGTTCCCAGTATTCCCGACACTCCTGGGGCATTTGGGCTTATTGCTGCCATTGCCGGAACTACTTGTTCAGCCGCCGTTTTCATTATGAGGAGTACTATTGTTGCCGAAAAGGGCTGGGGAATCAATGACCTTAAGACCGAAAGAAAAGATTCGTTCGTTTCCGCTGCGATGATGCTTTTGTTGAGCGGTGTAATAATGGCAGTGGCCGCGGGAACACTTCACGTTTCAGGATTAAAACTCGATAATACGATCGAGATGATCGATCTCTTCGAACCAATTGGGGGTCGATGGGCGGCCTTTGTTTTAATTATAGGTATTACCGGTGCCGGACTTTCAACGATATTCCCAATCGTATTGATAGCACCCTGGTTGATTTCGGACTACCGCGGAAAACCTCGGAATATTCATTCCACCCAATCACGATGGTTGATATTTATCGCACTAGTATTCGCCTTCGGTACCGTTTTTTTGAAAGAGCGACCACCAGCATTGATGATTTTTTCACAAGCTTTTCAGGCTTGTATCCTTCCTGCGGTTGCGATTCCTATCTTTGTATTGATCAATCGAAAAAAGGTGATGCACAAATACAAAGCAGGCGATTGGTTGAACGTAAGTATCTTAGCCGTTATCTTGTTTTCATTGATAACAAGCTGGTTCGCTATTGCCGAATTCATATAAAACACAGAAGAAATGTCGAAGACATTAAAAGTTGACACGCTACAAATTTCCATTTACGACAATCCGCGTTCCATGGGGAATGCCGCCGCCGATTTTGTAGCGCAAAATTTGAACGAATCCATTTGGAAAAAAGGATCTGCCAGCCTCATTTTGGCTACAGGCACCTCACAATTTTCATTCTTGGAAGCCTTAAAAAAAAAGGAAATCGACTGGCAGAAAATAACCGTTTTTCATTTGGATGAATACCTCGGGATTTCGGAACAACACCCGGCAAGTTTTAGAAGGTACCTTCGAGAACGGATTTTGGACGAGGTCGCCCCTAAAAAAATCTATTTCTTGAACGGGGATGCCGAAGACCTGGACAAGGAAATGAACGACTATTCCAATCAATTGAAAGAACACCCTATCGATATTGCCTGTATCGGAATTGGCGAAAACGGACATATTGCCTTCAACGACCCTCCGGTCGCTGACTTTAAGGACGCCAAATTGGTGAAACTGGTTACCCTGGACGATGACTGTAGAAACCAGCAATTGGGCGAAGGTTGGTTCCCCAGCTGGGAAGAAGTCCCAAAACAAGCTTTGACGTTGACCATTCCGGCTATTTTGGCTTGTAAGGCGATTAGCTGTGTTGTACCAGATGCCCGCAAAGCGGAGGCAGTCTTTAATACCTTATACAAAGAAATAAGTACCGATTTCCCTGCATCGATCCTTCGAAAGCATCCAAATACTAGGTTGTTTTTGGACCAGGATTCCGCCTCTAAAATAGACAACAGGTAGTGTATATTGGTATCGGTATGGCGTAACTTCACCGGATAATAAGAAATATCTTTCTTTAGCTCATAATCGGTCTGGGACGATATAAAAAATGATCCCGGCGAAAAGCAATGATCGAAGTTTTTTTCATAGGCTGCCTTATTCTTCAATTTCTACGATCATCTCGATCTCAACGGCGGTATTTCTGGGCAAGGAACCCATGCCAACCGCTGCCCGGGCATGTTTGCCCTTTTCCCCAAAGACTTCGACCATCAAATCGGAAAAGCCATTGACGACCTCCGGATGGTCGGTGAACTCGGGTACTGCATTGACCATACCCAACACCTTAACGATTCGTTTTACCTTGTTCAAATTGCCCAATTCGGCCTTTAAGACCGAAAGTTGGTTAATGCCCGTAAGACGCGCGGCCTCATAACCCTGTTCCACCGTCAAATCGGCTCCCAGCTTTCCCGTAATGTACGTCCCATCCCCTTTTCTAGGGCCCTTCCCCGCAAGGAAGATTAAATTTCCCGAACGCACCGCATGTACATAATTTGCCACGGGAGATGATGGGGCACTCAAGCTAATGCCGAGTGCCTCTAATTTTGCCTCTGGATCATAATCGTCATCGACTTGCTGTATTTTTTCGGCAACCTTTTCTTCCTTTGGGGCCCGGTCAAGTTGTGTATTGCAGGAGGCCAATAAAAGCAACGGTAGAAATCGTAGTACATTCTTCATGTTAATATCTTGCTAGCTTTAGGAATTAGTGCCCCAATGTAATATTGTTAAAGATCTATTTCCCAAATGTTTACTTCTTAAAATCCCCGGCATTGACTACCGTCCATTTTTCAAAAGGTAGAATATACTTTTTGATGGCCTTGTTCACATCGGCTACGGTTAGTTTACTGATTTTTTCTTCCAATTCCTTTTGATAGGCCATGGTGCGATCATAGTATATATTATTGTTTATCACACTCGAGAGTTCATTGTCTTTGGCCCTGGATACATTTTCTTCCTGAATCCACCCATTAACCGCATTTTTAAGTTCTTCCTCGGTAATCCCATCCGTAATGAACCGGTCGATCTCTTCTTTAAATCCATTCTGGACCTTATCATAATTTTCCGGTGCATAGATCGCATAAAAGTACATTTGTGAGTTTTGATCTTCTTTGTCCCCATCGGCCTGAAAACCAGCGCCTACTCCATAACTCACCCCATCTTTTTGACGAAGACGGTCCGCAAATCGCGAGTTTAAAAATCCTCCCCCTAAAATGGTAGCGGCAATGTTCAGTGCAGCATAGTCCGGATTATCATCGCTCATCTTGATACTTAACCCCCCGAAGGTCATGGCATTTTTCTTGTCAGGTGTCAAAATATCTTCATTGACCTCCTTCGCCGCCTTAAAAGGATCGGAGATTCTTTGGTACGGATGCTTACTATTGAAATTGCCGAATTCGCTTTCAATAAATGATTTGACGGCATCGCTCTTCACGTTTCCAATACCCACTAAAATGGATCTACCCAAACCATAGAATTCATTATAAAATGATTTTACATCCGCGATCGTGACTTTTTTGATGGCATCCTCCTCTTCGCTAATGCTCATTTCGTACAAAGGATGCCCTTTGGGGTAGGAATTGTTGATTTCACTTAACCTCTTGGTCGCTAAAAACTGGGGCTCGGTCTTATAACTTTCAATGGCCGCCAGGCGTTCGGTCTTCAATTTTTCGAGTTCGGCGGCATCAAAGGACGGATTTTTTAAAATATCGGCCATGAGTTGCAAGGTGGGCATAAGGTTCTCCTCGGTAGTGCTTATATTGGCATACACATTGCCATTGCTAGCCCTAAAATAGATAGAGGATTTCAATTTACTAAGCTCATCTTCAATTTGTTGCCTTGTTTTTGTAGTGGTACCCTTGTTGAGCATATCGGCCGTAAAGGAAGGAATAACCCCTTTATTCATCAAAGAGCCCACATCGCCGTTACGTACACTAAAACTAATAATCACGGCATTGCCCCGATTGCTTTTTTCAATAAAACCATATTCAACGCCATTCGCAAGTTTCCCATTCTCCAAACGTTCTTGAATTTTGTCATAGGCCACATCGAAAACCTCTCCCGTGCCCATGCCTTCTTTTCCTTTATATCCCGACACCAAGGAATCCAAATTTTTGGTATGCGCAATTTCGACCCGTTCCGGGGTTTTTGTTGGATTAAACCGGCCGATGGTCCTATTGGTCGGGATGATATATTTTTTGGCCGCGGCATTCACCTCATCCAAAGTCACATTCTCGATACGATCCCTTTGGATAAATGCCAGTCGCCAATCGCCTGCGCCAATGAATTCGCTCATATACGTGCCTAAATAGGCCGAATTTCGAAATTGCTGATCGATTTGTTTCAGGATATTGGCCTTGGCCCTATCCAATTCTTCCTGGGTAATGGATTCTGATCTGACCTTATCAAGGGTTTGTTTTAATACTGATTCTACCTCGTCGGCATTTTTATCGGAGGGTACATCTACATTGATATATAAAAATCCGGGTTCTTTGGTAAAGGGTGAAAAAGACCAAATTGAAGAGGCCTTTTGCGTCTCTACAAGGGCTTTATATAGCCTTCCTGAAGGTTCATCGGTCAGCACATCCTCTAAGACCGAAATGGCCGCATAGTCTTTGTGTGAGCCCGCTGGAGTATGGTACAGGGCCGTTACCAATTGCAAATCGCCTACCCTGCTAACATTCACCAATTTTTCTCCATCTTGGGCAGGTTCCTCGGTATAGGATGCCCTAACCGGTGTCGCTGGTTTTGCAATTTTACCAAACTTCTCCTCAATCAATTTCAAGGTCTTTTCGGCATCGAATTTTCCGGTAACCATCAGCACGGCATTGTCGGGACGGTAGAATTTTTTATAGAATTCCTTTAAATTTTCAATTGGTACGCGCTCAATATCAGAACGGTTACCAATCGTAGAATTTCCATAATTGTGCCATAAATACGCTGCGTCGATTACTTTTTGCATAAGTACGGTGGTCGGACTGTTCTCACCACTTTCAAATTCGTTACGAACGACACTAAATTCAGAATCGAGATCTTTTTTAGCGATATAAGAGTTCACCATTCGATCGGCTTCCAAATCCAGGGCCCACTCCAAGTTTTCATCGGAGGCATTTACGGTCTCAAAGTAATTGGTACGATCATACCAGGTCGTGCCATTTGGCCTTGCGCCATGGGAGCTTAATTCCTTAGGAATATCTGGATGATTTGGGGTTCCTTTGAAAACCATGTGCTCCAAAAGATGCGCCATCCCCTTTTCGCCATACCCTTCATGACGAGATCCCACTAAATACGTAATATTAACGGTAATGGTCTGGGCCGAATTATCAGGAAAAAGAAGCACCTTGAGGCCATTGTCCAACTGATATTCGGTGATTCCTTCAACAGAAGTTATTTCGGCCATTTGGCCACTAATGAAGTGGTTTAATCCTAAGACAATAAGAAAGGTGAAAAGTAATTTAATTTTCATGCGCATTTTAATTTTAAATGTTTTTCAATAATACAAAAAAACTAGGATATTCAGTTTAACGGACTATATGTATATCACTAACATGGATAATTGAAATGAGCCATTTGGAAACCAGAAATCAAAATCGAAATTATGAAATAGGATCCCTTATCTTATTGAAGAACTAAATGAGGATTCAAAGAAAGAAGATTCGGAATAATTTTAATTTATTCGGCCCAAATAATCTTGACAAATCAATACGCCAAATTTTTAGCGGTTTTAATCGAAAAACCAAGAAGCCTGGGCTATCGCCCTATTAGAATAAAAAGAAGCGCCTTCTTTACGGGCGCTACTTTCTAAAATTAACTCAAACTAACAAAAAATTTAAAAACAAATATTGATCTGTTGAGATCGTCAGATCGAGATCACACGACCTATCGCCAGTCAAATTAAAGTCGTCATCAAAATGGCTGTCCTCCTAAGGTTATGTCAATATAAGGGGAATGGACAGGCGTAATAAACAA
>JALHST010000209.1 GCA_022865355.1 Maribacter sp.
AAATCGATTGAAATCTTATTAAATGACGCTTGTGCTATTGGTGGACTTTTATGTAGCATTTAAACGTCAACATAGAAGTTTAAAAAGCCTAGGAATTAATGAAATATACAGATTTCCAGCGCTGTCCCATAAACCGTTCGTTTTGAAGCACCAATAAGAAAGGTTTAATTGATATAATTATTTGTCAAAGTGGATCAAATATGAATTCCATTTAAGATTTGTAATTTACTATTTGCACTATGTGTGCTAGTGCCCAATTGGCGGTGGCCACAAAAACACATAAATGTAATAATCTGATTTATAATCTATCTGGATAATTGATTATCATTAAAAACGGCCTAAAAAATTGATTTCTAGACCGCTTCTAAGTACAAACACCAACCTTATTTATTGTTGTGCCATTTCAAGGTTTATGGTCATTTCGACCTCGTCCCCAACTGGAAATGATTTGGATCCAATCTCGAAATCTTTGCGATTCACTGTACCTGTCAACTTTAAGCCGGCTTTTAGCTTTTCGGTTCTTTGGTCCGTTATAATGCCGTTGAGCTTTCCATCCAAGGTGACGGGTTTGGTTACGCCATGCATCCTAAGGTCGCCAGTTAGTTTAAATGATTTCTCCCCGGTTTTCTTTAAAGATGTGGTTTTGAAAGTTATCGCAGGGTGGGTTTCCGCCGCAAAGAAATCATCACTTTTTAAATGGCCATCTCTTCTTTCATTGTCGGTATCGATACTGGCGGTTTTAATCTCAACAGTGAAATTTGGGTCGCTAAAAGTTTCATCTGCCGTGGCGGAAATATCGAATTCGCCAAAATGTCCTTCAACCTCGGAAATCAATAAGTGACTAATGGCAAAACCTACTTTGGAATGGGCGTTATCGGCTTTCCAAGTGGCTTGTGCAGCCAACGAAGCACTAATAATAAAGGTCAAGACAAAAATTGATTTTCTCATAATGTTAAATTTAATTGTTAATTAATTATTTGATGATTATATATCCTTTACAATTCCAATCGAAAAAGAGTTGAACTATTTAAAGTGACCACTATTTTCTGTAAAATTCAGGGTGGAACGAATAACGAAAGCCCATCAAATAATGAAGGGCTCTCATCTTTCATAGCAATTTCTCCCCTTGGCCCGAGAGCGGGCAAACTAAACACTTGCAAAATCTTTATACTATAGGCTTACTTCGTTTTTTTTATTTGAAATGCCCTCGAGATATTAAATCCAAAATGGATATCCCCTTTAAAAAAATTTCCCGTAGTTTCTGTTATAAATCCTTTTTCGATCATTGAGACCGAGTTGCCAAGAATCAACTGAAAAATATGGCCACCGGTTTCAATATCGACTCCAAAGGCGATGGAGTTCTTAAAGTCCATCGATTCAAATGGGTTTAGGTTATAATAGTATTCCCCATTGATCGATACTCGTTTGCTTATTTTTATTCGGGTACCAAATCCCAAAGCGACCATATCATGGGGATCAATGGCTTCTGGCACCGTATTAAAATGTATGAATGTCGGCATGAACTGAAGGGATAAATTCTGATTGATTTTACGCGCAATCAATGCTTGCCCGGTATAGGTCAGTCTTTCGCTAAACGTAGGCTTGTTTTCGGGCAAATAGTCTTTAATCGTTTTTTCGGTGGCACTCCCCAAAAAGGTAAGACTAAATGGAAATGGTTTTTCACCGTCAAGCTGATGCAATAGTCTGTATTTTGCATAACCATCAAATGTTTTTTCGAAGGAACTTCTGCCCAGGGCGAACGTTAAATTATCATTCAAGGCATATTCGAACCCAAATCTGATGTTTGAATTGTCCAAACCGAATAACTGGTCGAAACCAGAATTGATTCTGCCAAATCGGTGTGAAATCAAAAATTCGAGTATGCCTTTTTTACGGGTTTCCACCGAGTGACCGTTCAGTAATCGAGTGCCATTAAACGTGCCAGCCACCACCATAGTAGTATCCACGGATTCCTCCTCTAAAATGGCCTCCAAATCTTGTCCCAGCACAAATATGGGCATCAGCAAGATAAAAGTCGATAGTAAGAAATAGTTCTTCATGCTTATTTATAGGGTTTGTGGTGCAACTCGAAAGTAACTTTAATGGTCTTGGCGATGTTGTTTGATACAATAGCTGGAATCTTGATTTTAAAATCGGCGACATCTACATTAAAATTCCCCTTTAAAGTTATTCCATCCGCACCTTTTTCAACTTGTACCTTCGTGCTTATTTCCTTTACTTCCCCGTGTACCGTGAGCGTCCCGACAATTTCTGTTTCGTTATTTGCAGCACTTAATCCACTAAAATTCAAAAGTTCGCCAGAAAAGGTTGCTTTGGGATATTTATAAGACTCTACATAATTTTCATTGAAATGCTCCTGCATCAAGGCTTTCTTGAACATAAAGGAACGCATGAGCATTTGTATGGCAATCTTTCCTGTCACCGTATCAATAATGCTCAATACCTGATTATTGTCCGCCTTTATATCTTCTACCAATGAATGCGAAAAAAAAGAGACATATCCTTCTTTGGTCAAAAATTTATCCTGGGCAACAACGCTGTTATAGAACAGAAGTGCAAAAACTATAATATTTATTTCTTTCATATTCTTAATCAACTAAGGTACATCTTACCATAATAACGTCCATTAAATATCCTGTACAGATACCCTTAATATTGATTTCATCGCCCATTTTAAGTTGTAAAGCTCTTTTATTGTCTTCCGGAAGCATATGACAAATAATGCTTGATTCAAATCCTTCGTCCTTTAAGGTAATCACACTATTTCCTTTGAGGGTCGAGATTTCAAAAACCGTGCCTTGCACCTGTATTACATTCTCGGAGTACTTTTTATCCGATTCGTTTTCATCGGTTTGATACTCGTCGATGAGATTTTGCACGGTCAATATGTAGGCAGCTTCCGAATGCTTGACGTCGACGTGTGGTTTGTTATAGTAGTAAAGGGAAACTAACAAACCAAGGACGGCAACCAGAAATAGCCCAATGAGTATCTTGAATTGATTGCCTCTCATGCTCCTTAAATCTTTAATTGTTCAAAGCTCCGTTGTCTACCCAACATTTTATCGCTGCGATTTCGCTATCGCTTAAGCTACCTACTTTCGGCATTCTTCTTGACTGGGTCACATCTTTGATAAGACCTGCGATGCTTTCGACAAGCGGATAGGTTGTTAAATCGGGGGCAAAAGGTTCACTTCCATCCCCGTTATGGCAGGGCATACATTTCCCATCGATAAGCGGCCTGATCGTAACACTGTAGGAGACAACGTTTTCGCAAAGATTGTCAACCAAGGGTGTTTCATTTTCGACATTGTATTCGCATGAATACAGCACGATTAGCACTAGCACTAGACCGATTGTTCCTATTTTTTTCATTGGTTTTTATTTCAAAACTAAAGATAATGAACTCTCGTAATATGATTACTGCGATAACGGCACGGTGTCGATATTGACAATGGGCCAAACCCCCGGCGATGGAAAGCTGATCCCTTTATTATCGCCCCGTACTTGATCTTGACCGAAATAATATAGGGGCCACCCTCTGTAGGTCAATTGTGTTCTTCCATATACATCGATCGTGCCAAAATCTGTGGCGTCTAAAATACTCGGAATATTTTCCAAGGTGATTTCGGCTATGGGCCAAACCGAGTCATTCGAAAAATCAGGTGCCGTATAGTTATTGGTATCTTTTGTGTCTGCTACAAAGCCATAGAGTGTTCTGCCTTCAATATTGGTGATATAGAAAGTCGGCCCATCCCCTTCTGAATAATCGTCCAGGTAATTCTTGCCATCATGGCCAACCAATTGTGCCTGTACATACATTAGTGAGTAATCAGGTTTTGCAATATACCACACGTCATTGAACTTATCCCCATTCGTATCGCCCGCCGCATTGTCATTTGCGTAGTAATACAAAGGCCATCCTTTATAGGTAGTTTGCTTTGCCCCATCCAATCGATCGATCGTTGCAAAATCCGCTGGATCAAGCCCTGCACCCACCACGATATCTGCTTGATAAAAAACAGGCCATATGCTCAAACAGCCCCCAGTGCATGCTGATGTATCTTTAGTGTCCAATGAAAAGAAATAGAGCGATT
>JALHST010000025.1 GCA_022865355.1 Maribacter sp.
CAAGCATATTTGCCGTTTCTCGCATGACAGCCATGCTAACTGATATGAAGCTGATCCCTCATAGTCATTTTGGAATGTCCGGGAGCGTTCAAAAACACATGTTAATCTATGTAGTTACCATTGCCATTGCTTTAACTATTTTTTTCGACTTATCGCGTATTGCCTCTATTGGAGCAATTTTTTATCTGGTGATGGATATGATCGTTCACTGGGGAGTATATAAAAATATAAGAAAGGATGTAAAAGCAAACGGACTTGTCTTGATAACTGCACTAATCCTTGACTTCATTGTATTATCAGCTTTTTTATGGATTAAAGCCGGTTCTGACATTTTTGTTGTCATTGTTTCGGCAATCGGAATTGCCCTGGTTTTTACTGGGGAGAAATGGTTTTTACATTGGAAAATAAATGAATAGGAAGAAAAGAATAAAGCACGATGCCCCCAACATTGTATAAGCGTAATGCGGGCTGAACAGCTTAGTTTGAGGCTTAATGCCCAAACAAACTTATTGGTAGCAGGTCTCTATATTTTGATACAGTTTATAGAAGGTGCAAGAGCTGTACATCAAAAACAGAACTAAACATTCAAAATAATCACCTGCTAAGGATTGAAAACGAAGGTTTTTTTAAAAAAAGTTGATTAAAATTACATCCACTAAATTTAAGATCATGTATGGAAACTTCAGAACCTAAAGAAGATAAAGAATTAGAAGACATAAAAAAGGATGAGAAAGTACAAAGAGCCTTGAGCGAAAACTCAATTTCTGTACAAAAGGAAAGCGCTGATGCTTTAAAGAAAGAGGCTCCCTTGTTGGGAATAACCGCCATCATATTTTTAATCTGTGGTGCCCTTTATTTTCTTTTAGGATGGAAACATTTACCCATTTCCAGCATTTATATTCCGCTGGCGCAAAAAATTGTGCTTGCCGTAATGTTGATTTCTTTAGTGTTGTTGGCAACAAGGCTTTTGAAAAAAATAGTTAACCGCAAAATAGAAGATAAAACCACTGTATTTAATTTCATCCGTATCGCCAACTTGTTTGCAGGCCTGCTCATACTTGCCATTGTCCTTTCGCTGATGTTTGCCAACTGGTATGCCGCTATGGTTTCATTTGGCATTGTATCACTTATACTTGGCTTTGCTTTACAAAATCCTATCACCAGTTTTTTTGGATGGATGTACATTCTTATCCGTAAGCCTTACGAAGTTGGTGACCGCATACGGATAGGCAACGTGTTTGGGGATGTAATCAATGTAAGCTATTTTGATACAACACTATGGGAATTTAATGGCGATTATTTATCGACCGACCATCCAAGTGGACGCATTATAAGATTTGCCAACTCAAAAGTATTCAGTGAATATGTATATAATTACTCATGGCCTTTATTCCCTTTCATCTGGAACGAACTTAGTTTGTTTATATCTTATGAAAGCGATTTTAAATTTGTCAGCGATACCATAAAACGTATTGTTGAAACGGAAATTGGTGAAGCAATGGTTAGACGGGTAAAGCGCTTTAAAAAAATTTTGGCAGACACTCCTGTAGATGAACTGCATGTAAATGAATATCCTTCTGTTATTTTAAAAGCTCATAACAACACATGGATAGAAGTGATAGTGCGATACTTGGTTGAACCAAAAAATTCAGGCTGGGTTAAGAAGAAACTATTTGAAGTCGTGATGGACGAACTAAAGAAAAATCCGGAAAAAGTAATGTTCCCAAGTACAAATATGCGGTGATTACCCAAATGGTATGCTGTTAACACATGGTATAGTGCATGCGGGTTTCAGTGGCTTGTGTAGGTTAGTAACTCGAAAAAAAAGTCGATGTAAACTGATAGAAAATCGCCTCGTAATCCCGCACGACACCATACCATGTGCTAGCGGCAAGTCAATGATCGATTGAGCACAATAGATAAAAATCAATGAAAAGACTGCTTCTTACTTTTCTATTACCCTTGTTAGTAATCAATACATACTCACAACAATCAATTAAATTAGATGGGATTGATTCACTTGTGAAGACGCATATGTCAAACAGACATATACCTGGACTGGCAATTGCAATAGTTAAGAAAGGACAAGTAATAAAGAAAAGTCATTATGGGGTTTCTAATATAGAGACAGGCACTCTTGTGAACGAGAACTCTGTTTTTGAAATAGCTTCTATGACAAAGCAGTTCATATGTTCAGCAATATTAATATTACAGCAGGAGGGAAAACTAACGGTGAGTGATAAGGTTTCCAAATATTTGGATGACCTCCCTTCTTCTTGGAATGATATAACTATAACTCATTTGATGAACCACACTTCAGGGTTAAGGGATGACTGGGATGAACCAACTTCCTACTTTTATCAAAATAATACGGTAGAAAAGATGATTTCTGCACAGAAAAAATATCCGCTTTACTTTAAACCTGGTGATAGTTTTAATTATAGTAGCGGACCATTTTTTCTTGGACTTGTAATTAAAAAGGTAACTGGAGAGAATTATAGCACCTTTTTGAAAGAGCGAATTTTTGATCCCCTAAAAATGTCTTCTACCTCTGTTTATGAATACAGAGCGGTTGTTCCTGACCGGGTATCAGGATATAGATGGAATTATGGTGTACTAGAAAATGGAGAAGATATACCTCCCGCAGCAGAAAGTAGGGCAGATGTTGGTATAATTACTTCTATAAACGATATGATAAAATGGGATTTGGCATTGAAAAATAACGAATTCCTTGAAGAGAGAAGTTTAAAACAAATGTTTAGGGCAGGATTACTGAACAATGGAAAGCATATCCCTTATGGCTATGGATGGTATATCTATTTCTTCAGAAATAATTTAATTATTGAGCATGGAGGAGCATTCAGAACGGGATTTGGCTCAAGAATTACTCTTTTTCCTAATTCTGATTTGGAAATAATAATCTTATGCAACTTATGGCAATCTGGATTATCAGAGTTAAGTACACTAATCGCATCTTACTATATTGAAAACTTCCAAAGAATTTCTGAATTAACCACGAAGCTAGATCCACAAATAAAAAGAACTAAAGAGTTAGAGAAATTATTTTTTAACGCATCTCAAAAAATTTACAGCCGTGGAAATCTGTATCAATTGACAAATTTCTCTGGCTTTGATCCTGACGAATTGGAAGATATTTTAAAAGGTTTTAATAAATTCGAATTCTTGGGCAAAGTAGAATTTAAATCAAACCCTATTGAATTATATAACACAAAGATTGAAAAAATCTTATACTATAAAATAATTGCGGAGGTTATAACCTATTGGTCATTTACATTTACACAATCTAATGAACTAATATCTGTGAATTTGGAAGACTAAAATACAAAACCTGCCGCTAACACCATATATAAGCTATGGCTCGGTCTGTTCCATTTGAAAAATCCTGCGGATTTTCCAAAGCCAGTCCTTATCTAAAGAAGTTGGTGCCGACACACGCCACAGCTCATATACATTAACGTTGTAGCCAATTTGAATAGAAACCCCGAATTTAATAAATGGGATATGCTTTAGATGAAAAAAAAGACGGAATTGAAGTTAGCCTTTTCGGCAAGTCACAAAACTGCCTTTGGGCAGTTCCAAAATCAGGGACAGCACCATGCTTAATCTTGTTATTGTCTAAACTAAAGGAATACGCTACCTTGCCCGAATGTACATCGTGTTTGTAGTCAACAACAAAAACAACCGCTTGGCAAAAGTACTCCCAAGGCTTGACCAATACTGTCAACAAACGAATATGGGCAGTGTACAGTTCCTTTCCACGCTAAGGAAAAAACACGCCATCGAATTGGCCAAGCAAGCCACTGAAAACGGCTGCGATTATATGGTTGCCGTTGGGGGTGATGGCACCTTAAACGAGGTTATCAATGGAATGTTACAAAGTAACATACCAGCCAATGAATACCCGACTATAGGGCTGCTCCCACATGGTTCGGCGAATGATTTTGCTAGAACGGCACGCATCTCCAATTCCATTGAAGAACTGATTGAACTGATTCAATCCAATACCACCCAAAAGATAGACCTTGGTAAAATAATAATACAACAGACCCAGGAAACCCGCTATTTCATCAATATAGCAGGAGTTGGGCTTGGCCCGGAAGTGGCGCAAAATCTAGAACAATCATCAAGTGTGTTAGGCCCTGGCTTCAATTACTTCAAGCACATCATAAAAGGGTTTCTGAGCTATGATAAAAAAGAAGTAAGCTGTACAAGCAGCACATGGCAGTGGAAGGGCAAGTTGCTACAAATGGCAGTGGCCAACGGACGTTACTATGGCAATGCCATCTACACCGCCCCCGATGCCAAGCTTACCGATGGGCAGTTTCAGGTTGCTATCTTCGGGGATTTGAGCATTTGGGACTATCTAAAAAACTTAGGTAATTTAAAAAAAGGAGTGAAAATCAACCTTCCACAGGTTAGCTACCATGATGCCGATGAAGTGCTGCTTGAAAGCAACGACTCTTGTGGAATTGAGGCTGATGGCGAGTATGTGGGCCTTGCCCCAGCTACCATAAGCGTATTGCCGAAAGCTATCTGCTTTTTAATGCCTCCCGATGTCCAATAACATCCTGCACTTCGTTTATTCTAACCGACCCTCGAATCATTATTGCATCTTAATATCTGCGTGAAACCTATTGACCCATTACGTTTTTAGCTCCATGTACTCCAAAAAAAGGAGCATTCGTATGATATCCGAAGTTGTGTGCTTAATATGATTAATAAAAAATATGAGAAGCTAATATCGGCATTTGTATTGGCGATAGTTGTAAGTTTTTTTGTCTTTCATAAACATTGGTTACTGTCAATAAATTCCTATTACTTTGGTTTAATTCATACATTAAAGTTAATAGTTTTTCCAGCTATACTAATTAATGGACTAATAGTAAAATGACTTAGCAAAATAACTAGCTACAACAACGTATATAGTTCATTGCGTCTTATTTTCCTTTCGGAAAATCATAGCATCTGAAAAAAGGGTCTAGGTTTATTAACTAACTTAGTTCCACACAACGAAACCATATACGAAACCGTTAGTGACAATGTTGAATATAATTAAGAGATGAGACCTAAAACAAATTATACCAAAAGTGGAACCCTAAATATTGCCTATCAGGTCATAGGGAAAGGGCCTATTGATCTTGTTTTTGTCCCCGGCTGGGTTTCTAATATTGACTTGATGTGGGATGACCCAAAAATGTCTGATTTTTTAACTAAACTAACATCATTTACCCGATTAATACTCTTTGATAAAAGAGGCACTGGACTTTCAGACAGGGTAAGTGAAGTATCAACCCTTGAAGAGCGGATGGATGATATTAGTAGTGTAATGGATGCCGTAGACTGCGAAAAAGCAGTATTATTTGGCCATTCAGAAGGAGGAACGGTTTCGGCTCTTTTTGCTGCAACCTACCCACAGCGAACAGTTGCACTCGTGACCTTTGGCATATTTGCAAAGCGGAAATATGCGGTTGACTATCCATGGGCACCTAAAGATGAGGAACGTAAAAGTTTCTACCAGACTATTGAAGAAGGATGGGGAAATGCGGAAAAGATGGGATTGGAATGGATCATGCCATCCATGGCGGATAACAAGAACTATTACGAATGGTTTACTCGGTATTTATGCTCAGCCGCCAGTCCTGGAGCTGCACTTTCTCTGGCGCGTATGAATACAGAGGCTGATATTACGAACATTCTAAGTTCTATAAAAGTACCTACTTTAGTCCTTAACCGAACTGGAGATAAGGATGCGAAGATCGAAGAGGCAAAATACATAGCAGATCGCATACCGAATGCAAAACTTGTTGAACTTCCGGGTAACGATCATTTATTTTGGGTTTGTGATTCGTATTCTGTTATTGCAGAAATTGAAGAATTTATTACGGGTGTAAGACCAAACGAGGTCTTCGATCGTGTGCTTTCTACCATTTTATTCACTGATATTGTCAGTTCAACTGCACATCTATCTAGACAAGGTGATAAAAAGTGGATGAATGTATTAGATCAACATAATCAAATAGTGCGAAAAGAAATAAACAGATTTAATGGCAAGGAAATAAAAAGTACAGGTGATGGATTTCTTGCAACTTTTGACGGACCTAGTAAAGCCATTCGGTGCGCGGCATCTATAAGAGAGGAAGCTAAGATACTCAATATTGAAATTACAGCAGGCATTCACACCGGAGAATGTGAAATTTATGATGCAAATGATATTGGTGGGATTGCTGTTCATATTGCAGCAAGGGTTTTAAGTAAGGCCGAACCCGGTCAAATACTGATTACTTCGACAGTAAAACATTTACTTGGTGGTACAGGTCTGCAGTTTGCAGATCTTGGAATCGTTAAGTTAAAAGGCATTGATGAAAAGTATAACCTACTTGCTTTACAAAATTAAAATTAACATCAGACATAAAAAGATAATAAAAAGCCACTAACACTGTATATAAAATCATAGCACCCTATGGGGATGCTACGCTTCATATACTAACCGTTGTGTGCAATGCGGTACATTAAAGGGACATCCTTTACAAAGTTAAAGGGACATAGTTTACACTTTTTAGGTTATAATTTGAGATCAAAATCAAATTATCATGCCTTGGGAAGAAACAACGACTATGGAACAAAAAATCGAATTCATCTGTGAATGGCGTACAGGAAAATACACCATCACGGAATTGTGCAAAAGCTTCGAAATCTCCAGACCAACGGCCTATAAATTAATAAGCAGGTTCGAAGAACAAGGTTTTGAGGCCTTACGGGAACAGTCCAGGGCCCCTGTAAAACATCCCAATGCAACCAGTGAAAACATGATCGATGGCATCCTATGTTTAAAGACAAAACACAAGCACTGGGGAGCAAAAAAAAATCAGGGAACTATTGTTTAACGATTTTACGGCACAAGAAGTCCCCTCTGTGGTCACCGTCCATAAAATCCTAAAGAAAAACGGTCTTGTATGCCCACAAAAAAGATTGCGAAGGGTCAAACCGGTATACCCTATTTTTGATCCCAGATCATGCAATGAAGTATGGAGCGCAGACTACAAGGGAAAGTTCTTGATGGGCAACAAGATCTACTGTCATCCCCTCACCATTGCGGACTCCAAAAGCCGGTTCCCGTTCACCGCAAAAGGCCATTATCACGAAAACCTAAGGTCCGCCAAGGCCGAGTTCACGAAGGTGTTCAGGACATTCGGCATTCCCCGACAAATACACACGGACAATGGCAGCCCCTTTGGTTCCGTACGTGCCATCCAACGATTTACGCAACTCTCCTATTGGTTCATCGAACTGGGGATTACAGCTGTTTTTTCAGACCCTGCCCATCCGGAACAAAACGGAAGACATGAACGCATGCACCGCGATCTGAAGGCAGCTTCTGCCAAACCTTCCGCCTATGACCTGAAAGCGCAACAAAGACGTCTGAACCACTTTGTAAAGGAATATAACCACATAAGGCCACATGAAGCATTGAACATGAAGACACCTGCCGATATGCACGATTTTTCCACCAGACCGTGCCTTCAAAAAATACCTAACTTTGATTATGATACCCACTATAAGGTCCTTAAAGTGACAAAAAATGGATCCATACGATGGAAATCCTATTATTGGGTATATGTAACAGCGGCATTGATGGGGAAATATGTAGGGATCCAGGATATAGGCAACGGTATTTGGAGGGTATATTATAGAAACATATTTTTAGGTTTCTTTGATGAAAAGTATTTAAGAAATAAAGAACAAGCAACAAGGTTAGAAACTAATTTAGTGTAAAGGCTAATCTTTAACTTGTGTAAACTATGTGCCTTAACGAATAGGATGACGGATTGTTTAAACAAAAAATAAAACAAGGCTTTTGACAAAGGAATATGACCATATAACAGCATTCCATTACTCGGCTTTTCGCCCGGCATTGCACAAATATATTTTAGATGAATGTCTTAAAGGACATGAAGAAAATTGTTTAGGCTTAGATGTAGGTTGTGGAACCGGACAATCTTCAATTGCTTTAACCAATTATTGTGAAAAAGTTATTGGTATAGAACCAAGCAAAGAAATGCTAGATAAATCTCTTCAACACCCACGAGTTGAATATGCCCATTATAATTGCAAAAAAATTGATTTTGAAAGTAATTACTTTGACCATATTACCTTCGCAGGCTCCTTATATTACGCAAAATCTCAAAAATTACTTGATGAAGTAATTAGGGTAAGTAAGCATACTGCTAGGATAATAGTATATGATTTTGAAATAAGGCTGGATACCATAATGGAAAAGTTGAATGTTGATTGTCGCTCAAAACAAAAATCCAACTATAACCATCAAGAAAATTTCTCTGGTTTGAATCAAAAAAATATTAGCATTAAACAGAAGTTGGTAAAATCATTATCATTAGAAATAACTAATGCAAATCTCGCTCACTTGTTATTGTCATCCAAGGATAATTATAATCTGCTCATTCATAAATTTGGATATGACAATCTGCATGATAAAATTTCAAAAAAACTAAATTCAATTTTTAAATCGGAACTATCAAATATA